>DWVZ01000184.1 GCA_019119975.1 Candidatus Blautia merdavium
AACCTGCGGGTGTAGTTCAGTGGTAGAACACCAGCCTTCCAAGCTGGATATGTGGGTTCGATTCCCATCACCCGCTTATGCGCGAGTGGCTCAGTTGGTGGAGCGCGACCTTGCCAAGGTCGAGGCCGCGGGTTCGAGTCCCGTCTCGCGCTTTTCTTTTTTTCTGAAAGGAAGCATACCTGATTCTTTATATCCGGTGTGCTTCCTTTTTTATCCGGGAAATCTTGTTTGCCCGGACGTTCTGTGATATAATGCAGAGACGTGGAAAACTGTTTTTACAAATTTTTAAGAAATCACATAAAGGAGAAGTTTTATGAAACTGAAAAATCTTGTTGGAGACCGTTTTAAAGAACGCCCTGCGGACTGCGTCATTGACAGCCATGCGTTTACTGTCCGGGGCGGATATATTAAATATGTGGCAAATGGCATTTATTCCCTGTACCCGCCCATGAAGCGCATTACCAAGAAGATCGAGCAGATCATCCGGGAAGAGATGGATGCCATCGACGGACAGGAAGTGCTGTTTCCTGTAGCTCTGCCGGGAAGCCTCTGGGAAGAGTCCGGCAGATTTGAAAGCGTAGGGGAAGAACTGCTCCGCTTCCGGGACCGCAATGACAGCCAGATGGTGCTGGGCATGACCCATGAGGAAGCTTCCGTGCAGCTGGTAAGGGAATACGGACAGACCTATACCAAGTATCCCTTTATGATCTATCAGATCCAGACCAAATTCCGTGATGAAGCCCGTCCAAGAGCAGGTCTCATCCGTGTCCGTGAGTTCACCATGAAGGACGCTTACTCCTTCCACACCTCCCAGGAGGATCTGGACCGCTACTATGACATCTGCTACAAGGCGTACAACCGCATTTTCCAGCGTGCAGGCGTTCCGGAAGTCATTGCGGTAAAATCCGACTCCGGCATGATGGGCGGAAGCGTGTCCCATGAATACATGCTCCTGGCAGACGCAGGGGAAGATTCCATCGTCATCTGCCCGGAATGCGGCTACCGCTCCAACATGGAAGCTGCTGAAAACCAGACTGACAATACCGACAGCAGGGAGGCAGGCAAACTGGAGAAAGTTTACACCCCTCACTGCAAGACCATCGAAGAAGTGGTGGATTTCCTGGATGTGCCCGTGGAAAATTCCTGCAAAGCCGTTATGTACCAGAAGAATTCCAATGACCAGTATGTGATCGTCTTCCTGCGGGGCGATTATGAAGTAAACGAGACCAAGCTGACCAATTATCTGGGTGAGAAGGTCCATCCGGCAGTGGTCACAGCCGAAAGCGGCATTGCCGCAGGCTTTACCGGACCTTACCAGCTGACCGCAGACTGCCAGGTGCTCTATGACGCTTCCTTAAAAGGCATCGAGTATCTCACCTGCGGCGCCAACGAAGAGAACTATCACTACAAAGGGCTGAACATTGCCAGAGACATCGGTGAAGTAGAATACTTAGACCTTGCCAAGATCCAGACCGGCGGCATCTGCCCCTGCTGCGGCAAAAAGACCATCCAGGTCAAGAGAGGCATCGAGGTTGGCAATATCTTCCAGCTGGGCACCAAATACACCCAGTCCATGAATATGACTTATACCGACGCAGATGGCTCCATCAAGTATCCCATCATGGGCTGCTACGGCATCGGCGTGGGACGTCTGGCTGCTTCTGTCTGCGAGGCAAGGCACGATGACAACGGTCCGATCTGGCCCATCTCCATTGCTCCATGGCAGGTGCATCTGTGCTGCATGCGCGTGGACCAGGAAGCGTGCAAAGCTGCCGCGGATCAGTTATACGATGCGCTTCAGAAAGCAGGCGTGGAAGTCATCTATGACGACCGTGACATCCGCGCAGGCGCCATGTTCGCCGACGCCGACCTTTTAGGCGTTCCGGTACGTGTAGTCATCGGACCTAAGAATCTGAAAAACGGACAGTTTGAACTGACCACCAGAGATAAGAAAATCTCCAAGCTGGCTGATCTGGACCGCGCTGTGGAAGAGATCCAGGCAGTGATCCAGGAACTGTTCGCGGAGATCAATGCGAAGGTAGAGGATTAAATCCAACCGATAAAAAAGGAATCAAAAAACCGGAAACCGGAACCTGTCTTAAAACAAGTTCCGGTTTCCGGTTTTTCTCTGTCAAGATCTGTCACAGCACCTCTGCTCCTTCTTCCAGACCATATGCCATCAGAAAGCTGTCCTGGGGTACAGAAAGGGCGTCGGTATAATAGAGGACGGTTCCGTCCTCCTGTGCATAATAACTTTTTGTCTTATTCCCGAAAAAGTCTTCCGCATGTCCCAGCAGCTGACCTTTTTTCACCTTCTGCCTGGCAGTCACTGCCGGATACCATAATCCCTGTTCCGCCGCATCCAGATAAACAACTTTTTTATGTACGGTTTGATTTTCGACGGTTTTCCTTTCACCAAACTGGCAGATCCCCAGATGCTGGAGCAAAAGCTTCATGTTTCTGTAATACAGCTCCACCCATTCCGGATGACAGCTGTGTGAATGCCCGATCTCTACAAGGAGTCCCGGTACGTCATAATGATGCGCCGCATAACTGTACTGCCCTTTGGTCGCCTCAGATTCCACCAGATAGGCAAGATCCAGCGCTTTTGCCGCCTCATAGGAAGCTTCTTTTACTTTTTCCGCATTGGTGTAAAAAACCAGAGGCGTCATGATCTCTGTGTTTGCTCCGCTGTGAAAGTCAAAAATAAAGTCCACATAGGGAAACAGCTCTGTCATAAAATAATAGGCGATTTTTTCTCCTGTAGTCCCCTCTTCCCTGCCTGGATAGTCCCGGTTCAGATTGTATCCGTCCTCAGGTACAATTTCCACGGTACGCGCCCAGAATCCGCTGGTATTCACACAGTGCATAAACACCAGATTCCCTTCCACCCGGGAAGGATCCATCTCCGCTGCCAGACGGATCACGGCAGCCACGCCCGGATATTCCCCGGCATGGATCCCGGCGGTCACCAGCAGGGTTTTTCCGGGCTTTTTCCCGCAGATCAGTGTTGCCGGTATCTGATAGCCTTTCACGCCAGGTTCTAACATTACCTGCTTTTTCTCACCTGGATTTAAAGTTACTCCGCAGATGTTCCACATAAAATTTTCTCCTTTTTATCACAATGGTCTGTTGCTGTCAGTCACAGGCTTTTCAGCTTATGACAGGCAGCCTGGTGTCCTTCTCCGATCTTTCTAAGTTCCGGCTTTTTTACTTTACAGATTTCCATGCACTGGCTGCACCGGTTCTGGAAAGGACATCCTGCAGGCACATTCAGCGGGCTTGGCGCCTCGCTTTCAATACTTTTGATCTCTTTTGTAAAATCCATCCTGGCGGAAAAGATAGCTCCCAGAAGCGCCTTGGTATACGGATGCCGCGCATTGGTCCTGACATCCTTTCCCGGAAGGATCTCTACCACATTTCCCAGGTACATCACAGCAACCTGATGTGCCAGGGACTGCACCAGCGCGACGTCGTGGCAGATAAAGATAAAAGAAATCCCCTTTTCTTTCTGCAGCTTTACAAGAAGCTCTATGATACGGTCCTGCACAGAGACATCCAGCGCGCTTGTGGCTTCATCACACACAATGATCTCCGGCTCTAAAGCCAGCGCGCGGGCGATTCCAACTCTCTGTCTCTGCCCGCCGCTCATGCTATGCGGGAAACGATAGATATAATCCTCCGGAAGCTCCACCATGCGAAGGAGCTCTTTCGCCTTTTCTTCCTTCTCCGACTGTTTGATCAAACGGAAATTCATAAGAGGCTCTGTCACAATATCCATGACTTTCATCTTGGGATGAAAAGCTGCGCTGGGATCCTGAAATACCATCTGGATCTTTGGACGCAGCCTGCGCAGTTTCTCTCCTTTCAGCTTTGTGATATCCTGCCCCCTATACAAAATTTTTCCTTCCGTAGGCTTCAGGATATTGACGATCATTTTCACAAAGGTAGACTTTCCGCATCCGCTCTCTCCCACGATCCCCAGGGTCTCTCCCTGACAAAGGGTCAGATTGATATCATCACAGGCAGTCAGCACCCTTTTGCCGGATGCCGGAAATTTTTTTGTAATATGTTCCGCTGTCAATATCATTTTGTCAGACATATCTCTTTCCCTCCATATCCGGCACACATGCCAGCAGATTCTTTGTATAATCACTTTTGGGATGTTTCATCACATCGTCTCTTTTTCCTGCATCTACAATTTTTCCATGCTGCATAACAATGAGCTGGTCTGCCATATAAGCAGCCACGCCGATGTTATGGGTCACGATGATCATAGATGTATGATAAAGCTTCCGAAGCTCCATAAACTGACGGACGATCTGCGCCTGAATGGTCACGTCCAGCGCACTTGTGGGTTCATCTGCCAGCAGCAGTTTGGGCTGGAAGGTCATTGCCATGGCAATCCCCACACGCTGGCGCATACCGCCGGACAGCTGAAAGGGATAGCTTTTCATAATGTTATCACTGTTGGGCAGATGCATTCTGGTCAGCATCTCGGCTCCTCTTTCCCATGCCTGTTTTTTTGACATTTTCTCATGGGTGCGGATGTACTCTGCAAACTGGTCGCCGATCTTGCGGATAGGATTGATCATCGCGCCGGAATCCTGAAAGATCATGGAGATATCGGTGCCCCGGAGAGCTTTCCACTGGTCTTTCTTCAGATTCAGCAGGGAATTTCCCTGAAACAGGATATCTCCTTCCTTTACCTTGCCTCCGCCCGGAAGCAGCCCCAGGATGGACCGGATGACTGTCGTTTTGCCGCTGCCGCTCTCTCCCACGATACTGACGATCTCTCCCGGCTGCATGGCAAGACTGAAATGTTCTACGGAAGCCGTTTCGCTTTTTCCGTAAGTTATCGTAATATCTTTCATACATAATAAGTCCATGTCCGTCCTCCTTACTCCTCATCCCGGGGATCCAGTACGTCCCTCAGGCTGTCGCCCAGCAGGTTAAACACTGTAACTACGATCAGGATAGCAAGTCCCGGGAAGATCATGACCCAGGGCGCATTCTGCATATAGGAGCGTCCTTCGCTGAGCATCAGTCCCCATTCAGGGATTGGCGGTCTGGCGCCGAATCCAAGGAAGGAAAGCCCCGCAAGTTCCAGCATCATACCTCCGATGTCAGTGGAGGCAGTGATAATAAGCGTAGGAACCACGGTGGGCAGCAGATAGCGCGTCAGGATATGACCGGTCTTTGATCCTGTCACACGGGCAGCTTCTATGTAATCGTCGTGTTTTATCTTCAGCACAAGGCTTCGTGCCATACGGGCATATTTGGTCCAGCTGACCAGACCGATGGCAATGACCGCATTGGTGATACTGGGTCCCAGGATCCCTGCGATGGCGATCGCCAGCACCATACCCGGAAAGGCTACCATCATATCGGCGATCCGCATGATCACCGCGTCGATCCAGCCGCCGAAATATCCTGCGATAATCCCCAAAGCACTCCCCACTAAGAAAATGCTCCCAACCAGTGCAAAAGTTGCCGGAAGAGAGGCACGTGTTCCATAAATCACTCTGGAAAACAGGTCCCGTCCCAGCTTATCCGTTCCGAACAGATGCCCCTCGCCAGGCGCTTTCAATGCATCCGTCAGCACGGACTCACTTGGATCATAGGGCGCGATCTGCGGCGCCAATACAGCCACCAGAATAATCGCCAGCGCCAGGATCAGATACACCGTAAACTTCTTATTTTTCACAAATATATTCTGTTTCTTCTTCATACCCTTACCTCTTCTCTCTGATACGCGGATCGAGGAATTCATAAGAAATGTCCACGACTAAATTGACTGCCATATAGATCAGCGCGATCCACAGTACAAATCCCTGTACCAGCGGATAATCCATAGCGGTAATGGCAGTGACCGCCAGGTTTCCAAGTCCCTGGTAGCCGAAGATCACTTCCACTACTGCCGTTCCTCCCAGCAGGGAGCCAAGGGACAGACCAAGCATGGTTACAAGCGGCAGAAGGGCATTGGGAAATACATGGCGCCACAGGATCGTACGTTCGCTCAATCCTCTGGCTCTGGCGCCTGTCACATAATCCTGATTCAGCTCCTCCAGAACTGCCGTGCGGACCTGTCTGGTATATTTGGCAGACATTGCAAAGGCAAGTGTCAGGGCAGGCAGGATCAGCTGCTTGAAACCTCCTTCCGTAGAAACCGTAGGCACCAAACGCAGCTTCAGGGCAGCCACATAAAGAAGAAGCAGTCCCACCCAGAAGTTAGGCATGGAAACGCCGAAGAAACTGATCCCGCGCACCAGATGGTCAATAGGCTTCTCTTTGTAAACAGCAGCCAGCACTCCAAACGGCACAGAAACCGCCAGCATGATCACCAGTGAAAGAAGTGACAGCTGTATGGTAGGAAGCAGGCGGGAAAGCAATAGCTCTGCTACCGGCTTGTGCATGGAAAAGGAATTTCCGAAATCTCCATGCAGGCAATTCCAAAGCCATGTACTATACTGTTCTATAAAAATACGGTTCAGTCCCAGCTCTTCCCTTGTCTCATTGATCACTTCTTCCGACGGCATCATTCCGGTACTGGCATACATAGAAGTAACCGGATCCCCCGGTGAAATAAAAATCAGTAAAAAGGAAAGGAAACTGATCCCTATTAAAATTATCAAAATCTGAAGAAATCTCTTCCCTAGTTTTTTTGTATTCATTTTTTCCCTCAATTCAAGACGGGAATCCGCTGATCTGCACAGCGAATTCCCTGTTTACAGCTGCTTATTCTGCTGGTTTAATATCTGTAGTCAGCCAGTAGTAATCAAATGCCGGAATCTCGGCGCCTGTTACCTTAGAGGCATTGCTGATCATCGTAGAATTATAGTATCCGTGTACTAAGACCGCGCAGTCATCAATCAATACCTGTTCCATCTGAACGACAAGATCCTTACGCTCCTGCTCATCAAAAGAAGTTTTAAACTGATCGTACAGCTCATTAAATTCTTCGTTATCATAGCTGCAGTAGTTTGTTGCGTCCGTGTTGTCCGGTGTAAAGAAATTCTCTCCTCCGTTGCCGTACCAGTTCAGAAGGTATGCTTCCGGATCTCCGGTACCTACTGTGATCCAGTTGGAGTTGGTCAGGTCGTAATCGCCTTCCTGCATCTGCATCCACAGCGTGTCACTGTCTAAGACGTTTACCGTACATCCAATGCCGACTGCCTTCAGCTGGGACTGGATACCCTCGGCAAAGTCGCTGAGGCATCGGTTCTTATAAGTATCGAACTGCAGGTTGATATTCTCACCGTCTAATTCCCGGATTCCATCGCCGTCGGTATCCACGATTCCGTTGTCATCCAGAAGCTTGATCGCTGCTTCCTGATCGTAAGCATACGGGTTTTCCAGCTTTTCACTGTCATAGTCCAGAGTGGAAGGAATGACTCCCGGTCCATAGGTATACATGCCTCCCACCGTCACATCACATAAGGTCTCTCCGTCTACAGCCATAAACACTGCCTGTCTCAGTGCGTCGTTTGCCAGGATACCATTAAAGTTCACCAGTGCGAAACCAGCTCGCACACCTGTCTTTTTGGATACATAAAACGCATCGTCAGCTTCTAATTTCTGCAGGTCACTGATCGTTGTTACATTTTCTGCCAGGTCAATGTCGCCGCTCTCCAGTGCCATTGCTTTTGTTGTATCGTCTTCAATAAACATCATGGAGATGCTGTCATAGGGAACCTCGCCGTTCCAGTAATTCTTATTTTTTACCAGCTCACCGCTCTTGCTGAGCTCATCAAAGGAATCCAGTACGTACGGTCCTGTACCGATTACAGACGTGCTGTATCCGCCCGGATGTTCTGCATCTGTTGTATCTCCCTCCACGTCAATGATGGTATAGAATGGGAAGCACAGCGGTCCTCTTAAATCCGCATAGGCAACATTTGTTACGATGGTCACGGTATTTGCCTCGGTGTCAGCTTCTATACTTGCCATATCAATATACTGTTTTGGCGTTGAGCTGTACTCTGTACTTTCACATACATGAAACAAACGATTCAGAGAATCCGCCACCGCCTGGGCATCACATGGGTTTCCATTAGAGAAAGTCACACCGTCGCGAATGTGGAACGTCCATGTTTTATGGTCGTCTGACACTTCATAAGAATCTGCCAGCCATGGACTGAGCGTCGCGTCATCGTTAAACTTATATAACGTCTCTGTAATCCCCCATCTCATCCCCTGCCAGGAAGCATTCTGATAAGCTGCCGGGTCAAACGACGTGGAATAAACATAACAGCCGAAATTCAGATGAGCGCCGCCATCGGCAGATGTGCCTGCACTGCCGGCAGATTTCTCTTCTCCTCCTGTTCCGCAGCCGCTAAGCATTCCCGCAGCCATTGTCAGTGCCATTATCATTGCCGCAATTTTTTTCTTCATATGGTTTCTCCTTCAAATTTTTTCTATATTCCAATTGTTTTACTGCGTTGCTCCAGGAACCGCACGCTGTCTGCAGCCTTTTCCGTACTGCCGGATCGATCTCACTTCTCTGGGGCAGTCTTCCTGCTTTTTCTATCCAGTCCTGCAAACTCTGCAGATCCTCCTGATACTGCTGTTCTTTGTTCAGGACTGGATAATAACAGTCCTTAAAGTCTACCTGATGCTTTCTCTGTTCTCCTTCCCGTGCTTGTTTTGCCTCTGCCGAAAGAAAGGGGCGCTTCTTTTCTACAGGCTCCAGCCCGATCTGAAAAAGTACATTCCGATAGCTTCCGCATTTCTGGATCAGGCGCCGGATCTTTTCTTCCGGCAGTTCTTTTTTCAGCGGAGGTCTGCCCAGCTTCCATGCGGTCTCCCATATCAGGTTCAGATCCTGCTTTTCCTGAGCGCTCAGATCTTCCACGGGGTAAACTGCCCTTTTCCGGAAAAATTCCCCGTCCAGTCCCGCTTCTCTTACAAGGTCAGTCCAGGCTGCCCCCTGCTTTCTCATTGCCTCTTCAATTTCCGGAATTTCTCCGGGATGAGGGATACGGCACAGAGCTGCTGCCTGCTCCTGCATCATCCGCACAAGCCTGAAATGCTCTTCTTTCTCTCTTTCAAACTGCTCTCTGGATTTTCCTTCTCTGCCTGCCGCCTTGCTGAGCCCTGCTGCCTTCAGCGCATAGGGCCATCGCTTAAATCTGGCTTTTATATACTCTCTCCACACCCAGAACATTTCTCTCTGCGCAGGAGAATGCCCGAGAACTTCTGCCTTTTCCTTTAAAAGATCTGTCAGGAAATGATCCGGCAGTGATTCATAAAAAGCTTTTCCCTTCTGTGTCTCAATGGAATACTCCTGATACAGCACAGACTCCGGATCGTTTGCTCCTTTCTCCGGATCCTGGCTGTCCTGCGCCTGGTCGCGCAGATATTTTAACAGCTTCCCCTTTTCTTTCTCATCCAGAACCATTCCTTTTTCCCTCCCTTCTGTTCCTGTGTCCTCTTCTGTCTGTGTACAGGAACCGCCGTCTCAGCAGATACCATGGGAAAAACCCATGCAAATGCTGTCCATGGACCTGCAAAAAAGATTTTTAAAACAAAAAAAGCTATGGCAGTATCTGCCACAGCCGTTTATCTGTGCTCTTGATAAAATTCTCTTTTGTAGGTCTTCTGACTCATGCTTCTCAAAAACTTCTTTGCGTCTGCATCCTGCCTTCTCAGGTTTCCCCAATGACCGACTTTCGTCTTTTGGATACAGGCTCAGCATATACAGCGGCGGTACCGTAGAGGATTTTCACCTCTTTCCCTTGTTCATCCGTGCAGCTGTTACCACTGACACGGCCACAAAAGCTATGAAATTAAAAAAAGTCCGTTCTCCCAAGAACAGACTCCAGCTCAATACAATAATACCTATTACAGAATGCAATTCCTGAAAGAATACCCCTTATTTCATACGATCCCTGCTGACTTCTGCACTGCAGTCACAGCACGCTGTGCCGGATTTTCACCGAACTTGTAATTAAGAGTTACTGTCTGAGACATTCCTCATCGCATCTGTTTTTCGAGAAAGATTATATAACATGTGACTAACTCTGTCAACTTAAATATTTTTCCAGTAATTGATTTTCCGGAAATAAAATATTACAATATCTTTTAGAAGCAAACTCATTGTTCCATTATCTGCGAGGTGAAGAAAATGAAAAAAGTATGGTTTATTACGGGGACCGGCAAAGGCATCGGCTGCGCGATTGCGAATGCAGCCTTGAAGGCAGGTGATTTTGTCGTAGCCACCACAAGAAAAGAAAACGCATTCCCCATCCCTAAAGGTTATGAAGATAACGCCCTAAATCTCACGCTGGACGTTTCTGATCCCAATCAGGAGGCATATATTGCTGCTGCGGAACAGGCTGTATCCCGATTCGGGCGGATTGATATTCTGGTCAACAATGCTGGTCATGGGCGAATTACAAATTTTGAGGAAACCTGTGAAGAAAATATCCGGGAATTATTCGAGGTGAATTTTTTCGGTCTGATGCGTGTAACAAGAGCAGTTCTTCCAATCATGCGCAGACAGCACTCCGGGTACATTTTCAATATCGCATCCGGAGCCGGATATGCTCCCGGTCCTGCTGCCTATCACAGTTCAAAATTTGCTGTGACTGGATTTTCAACAGCTCTTGCATTTGAAGTCGCTCCGTTTGGCATTAAGGTAACCAATGTAGTACCAGGAATGGTACGCACCAATTTTTATGATAAAGGAGCCATGTGTACCGAACCGGATCTTTCTATCCCGGACTATGACGCTTACCGCTGGCAGGATGATTTTATGAAGGCAAACAGCAATCACGAGCAGGCAGGGGATCCAGAAAAAATTGCAAAGCTGATTCTGGAAGTTTCCGAAACAGAATCTGCGCCGCTGCATCTTCCTGTCACCGCAGATGCAGTTCATACATTAAAAGAATGGCAAGAAGGAATTTCTGAGTGTGTGGATCAATGGGGATATAAAGCAGCGCAAACATCCTTTGAAGAGTAAATTTTTTATCTGTTGAAAGCGCCTGCGTATACCGTGTCATAATGCAATGCAATAAGAAATTTGCAAGATAAGATTCAACAAAAAGGAGTGAAAAGATAAGATATGAAAAAAATTTTGATCATCCAGGGAGGCGGACGTCCCAAAGGCAATACTGCCCAGCTGGTCCAGTCTTTTATGAACGGCGCCTCCGATGCCGGCTATGAAACAGAACTGATCTCTTTACTGAAATACGAGGTGAAAGGATGCCTGGGCTGCAATGCGTGCAGATATGGAAAGCCCTGTATCCAAAAGGACGGCTTCCAGCAGCTGGTCCCTAAGATCGAAGCCGCTGATCTGATCGTCTTTGCCTCTCCCCTTTACTTCTGGACCATTTCTTCCAGGCTGAAGGCATTCATCGAGCGCTTCTACTGCATTGCCCGGGAAGATCCCTGTCCTCCTCTTGGAAGGTATGAAAAATATCCCGTCAAAAGCAGTGCGCTTCTGATGACTGCAGCAGACGACTTTTTCTGGACCTTCTCCCAGGCAGAGTCTTACTATAAGTTCGCCATAGTAAACTATATCGGTTTTGAAGATAAGGGAATGCTGCTGGCTGGCGGCTGCGGCGACACCAACGGAAAGCCCCGCATCGCAGAGACGCCTCATCTGCAGCGGGCATATGACTTTGGGAAAAATCTGCTCCTATAACACTGTAAAGCAGCGTTGTGCACATAACAAAATTGCACATATAATAGAGTTGCACGCATAACAGAGTTGTACATTTAACAGAGTTGCATACAAAAAGGGTTATACTTGCAGTTTCTTCTGCAAAGCATAACCCTTTTTACTGCTCACAAGCACTCAAACCTCCTATTGAACGGCTGCCGCCTCTGCCTCCTTCAGCTTACGGAGCAGAAGCTCTCCTGCCGTGACAGCATCTTCTATCGTCAGGTAATGGTCTGCGCTTTTATCTGCCAGAAGTTTTCCTGTTGCCTGAAATTCTTCATCTTCCAGCCAGATGTTTAAAAGAAAGGGATACCTGGGAAATATGCTAATCTCCACGCTCAGGTCTCCTCTTCCATCCACGGTTTCAGCTCCCAGCTTTTCAAAGATGCTCTTCAGCTCTTCAATCTCTTTTCCTTTCAGAAATTTTCCCAGCTCCATATCAGCTGTGCGGTCAAATCCGGTTCCCCGGATCAATCCGTCTTTCAGGTTTCCAAAGGTTACCCATTCCCGGGACAACGGCGTTCCGTCTGCCATATCCAGATAGTGGTAAAGCAGCAGGGTGTGCCACTCTTCCAGCTCCTCTTCTATTTCCCAGGAAGGATATGCGATCTGTATCCTCTGCCCCAGACTTATCAGTTCCAGCTGCCCCTGCTGCGCCTTCCACACTGCTCCAGTCTTTTCTGCTGCCTGTTCTGCCGGTTTTTCCTGAAGCCTTTCCAGGGCTGCTTTTTTCATCTCCTGAAAAGCCCTGTTCTGTGCTTTTGCCTTCTCTTTTGTTTCTGCCATAAGATTCCCCTTTCCTTTATTTCATTGAAATCCCTCTCTGTCTTTCTCAGAAATCCGTTTCAGTATTCTTGCAGGAACACCGCCTGCCACTGTCCCAGACGGCACACCCTTTGTCACCACAGCGCCTGCTGCGACTACTGCCCAATCTCCGATGGTAACACCCGGAAGGACAGTGGCATTGGAGCCGATCCACACGTGTTTTCCGATCGTAATAGGCGCATAGTAATTTTTCCGGTTCTTTTGAGGTTCCAGGGCATGGTTGATGGTGGCAAGCACCACATTGTGACCGATCAGGGCGCCGTCTCCGATCGTAATGCCTCCCTGGTCCTGAAAGTGACAGCCGGAATTAATAAAAACATCTTTTCCAATCGTAATGTTTTTCCCAAAGTCTGTGTAAAAAGGCGGAAACAGCCGAAACGTCTCGTCCACCGGCTTTCCGGTCAGCTTCCCCATGATCTCCCGGATTTCCTCCGGAGTATGATATTTGGTATTCAGCTCCATTCCCAGCCGTACTGCCTCCTGACAAATTGTCTGGAACAGTTCCCGCCATTGCGGGCTGTCGGCAGCTTCTCCTTCTTCTCCCTGAAATGCCTGCAGGATATCTTCCAATGTCATAGCACTCTTCCTTTCCTGTGTTTCCATTTTTCCCCAGTCTCTCCGTCTCCTCTTGCAAAATCCTCTTTGATTTCCTCCTTGCCGGAAGTGGGTTTGGCTTCATTATATTCCTGCTTCTTAAAAATGTAAAATATCCAAAAATTATTTTTAGTTATTCTTTATTTAAATAACTTTGCATGAGATACTGGACAGGAGTCCTCCTGCAGGATATCCTCTGATTCTTTAAGGAATCGGTCAAAAATTCCCCACCGACAATCCCATTTTGTAAGCTGCTTCCATTGCCTCAGTTCCCTCTACATCCCCCGGCTTGTCGGTTCCGTATCCGAAGACATATCCCCCTTCTCGATTGCCTTCGCCGCGGAAGCATCCAATATATTTGCGGAAGCTGTCAATCATAGTAGCCATGTACTGTTCCCCAGGAGCCTGCCCCGCCGAAATAAGATAAAAGGCTTTATTTATGAAACTTGCTTCCACAGCAATGGTACGGTCAAGCGCCCGCTTCATCAGTGCGTTCCATGTGTAGAAGTAGACTGGGGAAGCAAATGCGATCACATCTGCTTCCTTCATTTTCTCGAAAATTTCCTGCATATCGTCCTTCTGAACACAGACACCGCCGTTTTTCTGACAGGCGCAGCAGCCGAGACAGTCTTTGATCTTTTTTTCTTTCAGATAAATTTTTTCTGTCCGGCATCCGCTTTCCTTGGCACCCCGCAGAAATTCATCACTCAATCGGTCACAATTTCCATGCTTTCTGGGACTTCCCATTAAAACGAATACTTTTTTTGACATTCTGTTTTCCTTCATTACAAACACCTCTTAAATATTTTAATTCTATGGTTTCTTTCCAGACCAATCCACGCAGAGGGAAGACCGCCGGAATATACAGCGTGTTCTGCCATTTCTTCAAAACGGCTGCTGCTTGTAACCTTTCATTTATCCATTGCTTTCCTCCTTTGCCTGCACCAGAGATTTTGTCATCCAGGCACCGCCTTTATAGCGCCAAAACGCAAAGCCTGCCGTCACCAGCCAGGTAAGTCCTGTGGTCAGCCAGATTCCCCACCTACCTATGAAAGGAATCGCTGTCAGTAAGACCGCAAAACCGATCCGGGCAATAATCTCTACCATGCCGTTTATCAGCGCATAGATAGAATCCCCTGCTCCATTTAACAAGAAACGAATTACCTGTACAACGCCCAAAGCCATAAAAAACAGGCTGGTGATTCTGATTCCGCTGTATGCCAGCGAAGTAATATCCGTATCAGGAACAAATATTCCCATAAACAGACGTCCGCCAATCCAGAAAACAGCAAGCAGCAAAACAGATGCTGCAGCGCTGATCCGCACAGCCGAGCGCATCCCTTTCTTCACACGGCTTGTTTGACCTGCTCCGATATTTTGCCCGGTGTAAGTAACCATTGCACTGCCCAGCGCAGCATAAATCTGCTGTACCAATGTTTCCATCTGTGTAGTGGCAGTAAAAGCGCCGATTGCGCTGGAACCAAACCCATTCACAACCCGCTGCAGTACAATACTGGAAATATACATCAGAGAATACTGAAAACCTGCAGGGATTCCCACTTTTAAAGTTTGACGAAGCAGGCGGCTGTCAGGTCTTCCATACCGGACTGCTGCTCTGAACTGCGGCACTTTCTGAAACGCATAAACCATACAGGACACAGCAGCGACTCCCTGTGATAAGACGGTTGCAGCAGCAGCTCCCGTCACGCCCATCCCTAACGGAACAACAAAAATCAAGTCCAAAACAATGTTCAGAACACTGCAAAAGGTTAAAAAAATCAGCGGCGTTTTGGAGTCCCCCAATGCCCGCAAAACAGAGAATGGTGTATAATAGGCAGCTACAGCAATCAATCCGCCCATGAATACCTTCATATAATCCACGGCATCTTTCATAAGAACCTCGGGGGTATTCAGAAGCATCAAAATAGGTTCTGCTGTCAGCAATGCTATCATCGTCATAATCACTGCAACCGTCAGATTCACATACGCCCCATTTGCAATGGCAGCGGCTGTATTTTTTTCATCTTTTGCGCCGAAATACTGCGAAACCACAACACCTGTACCGATGGCAGTCCCCATACACATAGACATAAACATCATAGAAAGCGCATTGGTTGATCCAAAAGCAGAAAAGGCATCAGCCCCCACAAACTGCCCGACAATTACCCTGTCTGCCAGTGTATAAAGCTGCTGAAACAAGTTTCCAATTAAAATTGGGACAGCAAACTGCACCAGCAGCTTCGCAGGACTTCCTTTTGTCATATCAATGGTCTTTGCCATACACTTATCTGACCTCTCTTTTCATTTACCATATCTTTTGTACGGATTTATTATATTACTTATTTCTTATTGTACTGTATTCGGACTATTAAGACAAAAAAATTCCTTATGGAGAAAGTATAAAAAATTCATTCCTTTCCATTTGGAAGCATCGCAGACTGGAACGCTTTACGATAAATACGGATGCCCTCCAGCAAAGCCTTCCTCTGTTCTGGAGTGAGCTTTTCCATAGCCTGCAGCTCCGCTTTCCAAATCTGAGGAATGACCTGATCTGCAAATTCTTTTCCGGCTTTTGTCAGATGTATCACTTTGCTTCTGCGGTCCTCCGGCATTTCTTCCAAAGTAACCCAACGCTTTTTATAAAAGCCTGTGATAATCGTATTAACTGTCTGCCGAGGAAGAAATGTCTTTTCGCAAATGGTTTTCTGCGTACAGTTTTCCGTTCTCGTAATCAGACTGAGAATATAGAGGCTTGTATAAGGTACGTTGATGCTTCTTGCATAATCCTCATAAATCATATTTAAGTCCTGCCATGCATCACAAAACTGGCGAACCTGCTCTTCCATCTTTTCCTGTGCCATAGCACTTCCTCCTTATGCAGTATTGTCCGAGTACAGGATTATTATAGCACTCTTTTCACTTTTGTCAATAGTCCGGAAATCGGATTAATCTGGATATAAAGAGAATTGCATAAGCATAAAGTCTGAAAATACATCATTTCCTTTGACACCGCTATCTTCTAAATCAGCATATCGAAGGTCCCCAAAAGCGTAAGAGACCAAGAGTCAAAAATAACAGACCAAGAGACGGAAATATTGAATATGGCTTAGCTATACGTTATAATAGGCACCAAAGGCAGGTGATCCTTATGGACATTCGTGTTTTAGAGTATTTCCTTATGACTGCAAGGGAAGAAAATATTACAAAGGCGGCAAGCCTCCTTCATGTGACGCAGCCAACCCTTTCCAGGCAGCTTATGCAGTTAGAAGCGGAACTTGGAACAAAGCTGTTTGAGCGCACCAATCACAGCGTGATACTCACAAATGAAGGAATGCTATTTCGCAGAAGGGCGCAGGACATCGTATCCCTTGCGGAAAAGGCGAAAAATGAAGTCACACAAAATGAAGATACACTGTCGGGGATTATTTCCATTGGCTGCAATGAGCTGAAAAGCGTACAGGAACTTGCAAAAAACATGACTGTTTTTCAGGAGCGTTATCCGAAAGTGAAATTTGAATTATACAGCGGTTCCAACGAAGAAATACAGGAACGCATGGAACAGGGAACGCTGGATATGGGGTTGTTTCTACAGCCCTTTGGTATGGAAAAGTATGAGACCTTGCCAATGCGGACAAAAGAGCGGTGGGGCGTACTGATCCATAAAGATGCTGCTCTCGCTCAGCAGTCGGCAGTCTATCCAGGCGATCTGGTTGGGACTCTGGTATTTACCATTCATATCAATACGCCCGCCCACGCAGAACTGAAGAAATGGTCAGGGGAATTTGCCAGGGATATGGATTTCGGCGCAAATTATAATGTTCTCCACAATGCGGTAATTGTCGCCCGTGAAAGAAAGGGCGCGGTTATTTGCCTGGAGCAGGATTGTCATTATGACGATATGAAATTCCTGCCTCTTGATCCGCAGTTATCCGTCGGCTCGGCGCTTGCGTGGAAAAAAGGACGGGTTATCTCACGGGCGGCGCGGGCATTCCTCCAATTCTTACAGGAGCAAAGGGTTCAGGATACATGAAATGCAAAAAATGAATAGCTGTTATTTGAATATAAGCATTTTACATTCTAAAAAGATTCTTTTATACTGTAGGTGTACAAAAAAAAGGGCGTACACCTACAGTTTTCATTTGAAGGAGGTGCTGATGAAACGGAAAGGAAGGAATTTCTGAGACACCAGCTTCAGGCGATCGGATTTTCCGAAGAGGAAATTCTTTATTACTTTAAGCTGCTTGCAGCCGGGGAATGCTCGAATTTGGAACGGCTGCGGATGTTAGGAGACAAGAGAAAAGAAACCCTGGAGCAAATTCATAATCTGGAGCAAAACGTTATGGAAATGGATGTCATGAGAAATAAAATTAGAAAAAATGGTTCAATATTAGGAGGAGCGAAAAAATGGAATTTTTAAACGTGATCAAAGACCGTTATTCTTGCAAAAAATTTGACGGGCGGCAGGTTGTGAAGGAACAGTTAGACGCAATTTTAGAGGCAGGACGTCTGGCGCCGACAGCAAAGAACCTGCAGGAACAGAAAATCTATGTAATCCAGACAAAGGAAGGGTTGGCGAAGATCGATCAGATAACACCCTGCCGTTATGGAGCAGGTACGGTCCTTGTAGTAGCATTTGATAAGACTCACGTGTTTACCTATCCGGGAGAAAAACGGGATTCCGGCATTGAGGACGCAACCATCGTAGCGACCCACCTGATGCTGGCAGCCCAGGCAAACGGAATAGACAGCTGCTGGATCAATTTCTTTGACCCGGAGGTCATGGCAAAGGAGCTTGGTCTTCCGGAGAATGAGGAAGTTTTGATGATGCTCGATCTCGGCTATGCTGTTGAAGGAACAAAGCCCCTTGCCCCGCACAGCCAGAGAAAAGAACTTTCAGAAACCGTCGTTTATTTATAATCAAACCAGGGAGGAACAGCAATGAACAAAACTTTAGTGGCTTATTTTTCTGCCAGCGGTGTAACGGCAAAATTAGCGAAAACTTTATCTGAAACGATCGGCGCAGATTTATATGAAATTCAGCCGGCTATACCTTATACCAGTGCAGATCTGGATTGGACCAACAAAAAAAGCCGCAGCAGTATTGAGATGGAGGATAAATCCTTCCGCCCCGCGATTATGGGAAAAGTAGAGAATATGGCACAGTATGACCGGATTTTCGTGGGCTTTCCCATCTGGTGGTATGTGGCACCGACCATTATTAACACATTTTTAGAGCAGTATGACCTTACAGGAAAAAAGGTCATTCCCTTTGCCACCTCCGGTATGAGCGGCATGGGAAATACTAATGCTGAGCTGCGAGATTCCTGCAAGGGAGCTGATCTTCGAGAGGGAAAACGCTTCAGCACGAAAACAAAGGCTTCGGAACTGAAAAGCTGGGCTGAAAAATTCTAACGAAATAGAAAACCCAAAAAGAAAGAAGCTAAAAAATGGAGAAACCATTCAGCGCCAGCCAGATTCGATTTTGGTTGGCGCTGAATGGTTTTTTAGCTTGAAGATGATCCCATGACAGCACAAACACCAAAGAAGGGGCTGCCCGCTTGTCTGATAGAGACTGCCTAAGAGTTATCCCTCCGTAACAGTCACCTGCCGTCTTCCGCGAACAAAGGCGTGGAGAAATACCGTTCCGCCGTGTCTGGCAGGATCGTGACCACTGTCTTTCCTTTGCCGAGACTGCGGGCGAGGGAAAGGGCTGCCGCCACATTGGTTCCGCTGGAAATTCCGCACATCAGCCCTTCTTTGCGGGCAAGATCTTTGGCAGTCTGCAAAGCCTCTTCGTCTGTGACAATATAAATGGAATCATAAATCTCCTGATTCAGAACTTTCGGGACCAGACCGTCTCCGATTCCCATCTGAATGTGTGTCCCAACGGTTCCCCCGGCAAGAATCGCCGCGTTCTCCGGCTCC
The DNA here is from genome assembly GCA_019119975.1 of Candidatus Blautia merdavium. Classification (GTDB taxonomy): domain Bacteria; phylum Bacillota; class Clostridia; order Lachnospirales; family Lachnospiraceae; genus Blautia; species Blautia merdavium. Next base: position 19,010 of record DWVZ01000184.1, read on the forward strand.
ACAGCCCAGATCTGAATCTGCGGATTTAAAGCCTTTAAAGTTTCTCCGATTCCCGTGATAGTCCCGCCGGTGCCGATGCCGGAACAGAATCCGTCGATGGGTCCTGCCACCTGTTCTAAGATCTCCAGTCCTGTGTGATGACGGTGTACCATAGGATTGGCTGGGTTTTCAAACTGCTGGGGCACGAACACTTTCGGGTTTTCCCGCGCCATTTTTTCAGCCAGCTTCTGGCACTCATCAATACAATCCCCGATATTTCCCGCGTCATGGATCAGGATGACTTCCGCCCCGTAATGCTCCACCAGCAGCTTTCTCTCATGGCTGACGGAATCCGGCATAATGATGACGGTCTTGTAACCCTTTACCGCTCCCACCAAAGCCAGTCCGATACCCTGGTTGCCGCTGGTAGGCTCCACGATCACAGAGTCTGCCTTTAGAATTCCCCTGGCTTCCGCCTCACAGATCATGTTATACGCAGTTCGGGTCTTCACAGAGCCTCCCACATTCAGTCCTTCAAACTTTACCAGGACTCTTGCGTCATCTGGTCCCGTCATATGATTGAGCTGGATGATCGGCGTATGACCGATCGCCTCCAATATATTCTGATAAATCATCGTTCTTCTCCCCCGCTATTTTTTTAGATATTTTTATTATTATATGTTTTTTTTGTCACTTTTGCAAGAACACATAAATGCCCGCGGCACTGAAAGATGACCGGAATACAGTGCCTTATGCAAATAACCGTTCATCACAGTCGCATAGTCAGAGACAGACATTCCTTCCAAAAGATATATAAAATTAATGTCCCTGCATGCGGATTTTATATCCCGGCTGAGAAAAGTTGCCCAGAAAGGAGACTTTTCTTTACAAAAAATACACAAAGTTTAGGAAATTTTTATATTTTCCTTCACGCTGCGCCAAATGCGGTGTATAATAATTAAGATGTTCTTTGACACAGCTAAACGAAGGACAAGGAGGAAACATCTTTATGGAAAGCATTTTACTGGGCCAGCTGGAAAAACTTCTGAATGCATATTCACATCTTTACGATATTGAGCGGGATGTCACAGTGGATGGACAGAATTTTCCGGCAGCGGCAACCTATTATCTTCGGGACGAGAATTACCTGATCTCCAGAAAACATGTTCTCTCTGCAGTAGAACAGCATGAGTACGTATATTTTCATCTGACCAGCCATCTGGACAAGCATGAGCTTCAGACAATGATCGACGCTGCCAGACAGGACGGTCTGCGCAAAGTGCATCCCTCTAAGGAGCACATGTTCTCCTACATCACTTTGATCGTGTTGGCAGATACCATTGATCCGGAGGCTCTGCGGCTGATCCGCAAAACCAGGATCCGGAAAAATTACCTTCTGACGCTTCATGGTTGGATGGAGTTCCGCTTAGCTGCCATGGAAACATCTTCCAACCGTTTCTTTTCCAATGCAGCCGGAAGAGAAACAAAAAAAATTCTGGAGAGTAATTTTCTCTCCAGCCGCAGGAGTCGGACACCCCTGCGCAGAAAAAAAGAAAGGAGTAACTGAAAACATGAATGGTCTTGTACTGCTGATTATCAGCATTGCCATCTTGATGTGCGGCTACATATTCTACGGCCGCTATCTATGCAAAAAATGGGGGATCGGTGAAAAAGATGTCCCCACACCCGCTCATACCATGGAGGACGGAGTGGACTATGTGCCCGCGAAAGCACCTGTACTGATGGGGCACCATTTCTCTTCCATCGCCGGAGCCGGTCCCATCACCGGTCCTATCAACGCCGCCGCCTTTGGATTTGGCTGGCTGGCGATTGCCCTCTGGGTACTGATCGGAGGTATTTTCTTCGGAGGAGTCCATGACTTCGGCTCCCTGTTCGCCTCCCTTCGCCACGGCGGAAAATCCATCGGAGAAATCATCTCCGCAAACATGAGCAAGCGCGCGAAACGGCTGTTTATTATTTTTGCCTACCTGACCCTGATTCTGGTAGTCGCTGCATTCGCTTCCATCGTGGCAGGCACCTTCGCAGCTACCTTTGATGAAGGCGGCGCAGTCAATGTAGCGGCTTCTACTGCAAATGCCCGTGTGGCTATGGTATCTTTGCTGTTCATTGTAATTGCGGTTATATTCGGCTTCGCCGTTTACCGCAGGAACATGCCCGTAGGCATCGCCTCCATCATCGGCGTTCTGGCGATTGTCCTGATCATCGTGATCGGCATGAATTTCCATCCGATTTATCTGTCCAGCAATGCCTGGATGATTATTGTAGGCATCTATATTGCAGTGGCTTCCATCGTCCCTGTATGGATCCTGCTGCAGCCCAGAGATTACCTTTCCAGCTTCCTGCTTTATGCTATGCTGGCTCTGGCTCTCATCGCGGTGGTTATGGCTCGTCCAGATATGTCCAGCATTGCGCTGCTCCAGTCTCCGGAATCTACCACTCCGGTGTTCCCTGTGCTGTTTACCACCATCGCCTGCGGAGCGATCTCCGGTTTCCACTCCCTGATTGCTTCCGGCACCACCTCGAAACAGCTGGACAAAGAGTCTGACGCGAAACCTATCGCCTATGGCGGCATGCTCTTAGAGTGTGTTCTTGCCATCCTGACTCTTTGCGCAGTGGCTTACGCCTATTCCTGGAATGCCGCTCATCCGGATTCCGCTCTGACCGGCGCTACTGCTATCTTCGGAGGCGGTATCGCAGGCATGATCGATCCCAGCCGGGGCAGCGTGTACGATATCCTCTACACTTTGCTGGTATTGACCTACTCTGCCTTCTGTCTGACCTCCCTGGATACTGCCACTCGTCTGGGCAGGTTCATGTTCCAGGAGTTCTGGCTGGACGGCAGCAAGGGAGAGACCCCGGAAAATGTGACTGGATACAAGAAAGTTCTGGCTAATCCCTACGTAGCTACCGCCATTACTGTAGTTCTGGGCATTCTGCTTGGTCTCAACGGCTACGAAAAGATCTGGGCGCTGTTCGGATCCGCCAACCAGCTTCTGGCTGCTCTGGCTCTGCTTGCCGTGGCAACCTGGCTGAGCAACATTGGAAAAGACAACAAGATGTTCCTGATCCCCATGGCATTCATGCTCTGTGTGACCATCGCCTCCCTGTGGATCAATACGGTTTCCCAGTTCGGACTGATTCGCGCAGGCGGAGCTGACTGGGGTCCTTACGCTCAGGTATTCTTTGGCGTGATGCTCATTGTTCTGGCGATTGTTCTCGCTATCGAGGGAATTATCACCATCAGCAGTTCAAAGAAGAAAAAAGCAGCCTGACACAGGCTGCGGCAGTCACGATGGTTCGCTTACCGGAAGCGTCTGATAAATGTCCGGCTCGAAAATTTTCAGCCCTGCCATATGGCAGGGCTGATTTTTAGTATCTCCCGTAAACAAAGAGGAAAAGAATAATGGTCAATCCGATATTTGTTGAAATATGGATATTCATAAATTCCTCAACAACTATCATTGCTTTGCCAATCAGGAAAGCTGCGAATGTCCCGGCAATAGCCAATGGTATTGCAAAGAACACGGCAGTCTGTACAAAAAGTGTGCGGTTGATCTGCCTGCGTTTGGCTCCCAGTTTTTGCAGCAGCACATATCGGTAAATGTTGTCGGTTGTTTCTGTAAGCTGCTTTAGCGCTAAAAGGGCGGCGCAGATCAGTAAGAAGATCAAACCGATGTAACAGCAGAGGAAATTTACCAAAGCATTGATGCCGTAGAACATTTAAATTATATCTGGTAATCAAATTTTATTGATACAACAATTCCGCCGATTAAAATTGCAAGAATCAGTATTAGGGCCATCAGCTTTCGCATTTCAAAATTGCCAGATACAATCGGAAACAAATAAAACACATTATTTTCTGCTACAATTTCGAGCTGACAAAGGGACCAATAACCTAGAGAAGTTAAATAGCCCACTATTACGCTGCCTGCCATTTGCGAAAATAGAATTCCCACAATCCCCATAAATCCAGCATAAAGTATCGTGGAAAATACATAGGTCCAAAATGAAAATGTGCAGTTATTATTTTTCATAATCCATGCAAACCCAATAATTAAGACAGATATAATTGCAAATCCACAGCATAGCCGGACAACTACGCTTCTTAGATACGACCATGTCTTTGTGCAGACAACTTCCTTGATACTTATCTCCAGTTCATATCGGATTATCGGGACAAGTATGAGAATCCCAACGAATGCAGCTGACTGCGAGAAGCATTGTGCGGATTGTATATGATCTAAATTTGCTATTCCTCTGATGACAGGGATAATGAAAAGGTAAAATGAAGTTAATAATACGCTATTTCTGAAAACGAGCCAAAAATCTCTTTTTAAAAAGTCCAGAATATTTTTGAATGAAGTAGTCATAATCTAATTTTCCACCTCGTTTCCTGTTATAAACTGCTATGGACAGAGAAATCAGAGCAAATGATATAAGCAGCAGCAGCCCTCTGTTTAATAAAATGCTGTAAAAGTTTTGTTGGATAAGCTCTAATCCGTTTAGCGTATTATGCCGGATCATGAGTGTAAAGAACCTGATATCGCCGGAAAGCCCGGTAACAGCAGAGTCCATAAACCACCATACAAACTGTACGAATATTGCGATCGGTGCAGATGTTAAAACAGTCAAAAATGTTCCTAGACCAGTAACAGTCATTACAGTGGGAAGCAGCCACCATAAAATGTATTTCATAAAGGCAAACTCATCTATCACAATACCCGTATCATAAGAATATTTCATAAGCGGTACTAATGATTCAAAGCTTAAAAGAATAACGGGTAGCATAACAGCCGTCAATATGGCGAAAGTACGGACAATAATAAGTCTTGCCGATTTTATCTGCTTGCTGTTTATCAGTTCACTCATCTTATTTCTTCTGTCCTTTAACCAGAAAACAGCAACGATAAAAACAGGGTATAACCCTAGAACTCTCGTCATATAATCGCAAAACAGCCTTGCAAAAGCGGTGCTGACTTTATCATCATTCACAGTCTTATTGTACTCATTCATAGCTTCCTCATAGGTCATTTCAACTTGCCCGTAGTATTCCAACAGACTTTCCATAGAATAATTAGAGCCTGGTCCGATGATTTCCGCTGCCTTTGCCATAAGTTCTTTAAATCTTTCATATGATACCTGCGCGATAAAATGCTTCGTATGATCTTCTTTCTCTTGTGAAGGATTGCTATTGTCCGTTTGCAAGCGGAAACTGCCATCTTGATTTTGAGCAACCTCTTCACTCATATGAATAATATTTCCATTTACAGTGGGGAAATAATCATCCGGAAGATTTTTTATCTGCATTTCAGATAAACCTGTGATCTCTTCAATAATAGATAGGATTTCCTTTTGTTCTTCTATACTCAGAACAGCTTCTTTATAATAATGAAACGGATATGTAGCATAAGAATTTTTCAAATACTCAATCATTAACATATCTGTTCCGCCGCACATGATTTTTTCTGGAATTTCCTTCTTTATAGGACCATAATTCTCTGCGCCTTCCTCTGGTTTCGCTAAAATAGACTCTCCTCTTACCTGTGAAGTAATAGAAGTTTCCATTCCACGAGACGCTTGAATTTCTTTACTGGTTACTCCATAAAAATTTTCATGCCAGCTAAACAGAAGCAATCCGATAAACAGTAAATATGCAATACTGAAACATATTTTTTTCAATTCTTTCACAAACAGCATTTATTCCACCTCCGCTTTATATTTAGAGAGAAGATACATATAACTATCCTCTATCGTTGTTTCGCAAGCAGTCCAATTCCTTTTTTGAATTTCATCAGAGAAAAAGCGGCATGAAATATCCTTGCCATTCTGATGAATACTGATAATATGAATGTTTCATATTAGGAAAACACACTGCCAGAAATGGTGTGGCGGGCATTAGCCCGCCGCGGCGGGAATTTCAGAAATGTTAATTTCAATGTATTCGGCAATTCTGCGGAACTCGTCAGCAAACTTGAATTTCACACTGATATTGCCGTTTTCGTAAACCTTGATGTAGTTTACAAGATCAATGAGGATTTCCCGGTTGAGCGTTTCAATGTTCTGGTGTTTCTTAAAGGCCACCAGCGCCGGATGCTCGCTGTCAACGCCGTTTGCCAGTTCCGCCCGTTCAGCGGTCAGCCGCTCCAGCACATCGGAGATAGAGCTTATTTGCCGTTCATAGTCAGCCTTCATCGTCCGGTAGTCCTGCTGGGTAATTTCCCCGTCTTTCCAGTCTTGATAAAGAGACTGTTTGTAGCGGGTAATTTTCGCCAGTTCCTTTTCCTTTGAGGCAATCAGATCATCCAGTCGGAATGACTGGCTTTTTTTGACTGGAGCCGAGTTGATACGGGCAAGTATCTCCGAAAAGGAAACGGCCAGATGTACCTGTTGACGGACGGCAAACAGGACGGCGGCCTCTAGCCGCTCATGCTTGATTGAGTGCATAGAGCAGGCGGCCCGGGAGCGGTATTTGTAGGTAGAGCAGGCGTAATACACATTTTTCCCGCTCTGGCTCCGTGTAATGGATTTTCCGCAATCCGCACAGCGGAGAAAACCGCTGAACAGATGGAGCTCCTTTTTCCGTGGGGCCGTCCGGGTGTCCCGTTTCAACAGGGCCTGCACCTTTTCAAAGGTTTCCCGGTCTATAATCGCCTCGTGGGTATCAGCCACCCGCACCCATTCTTCCTCCGGCACCGCCTCAATCTCATGTACCTTATAGCTTTTCACACGGCGGCGGCCCTGTACCAAATCCCCGGTATAAATCGGGTTGGTAAGAATGTTTGTAAGCACCCGATCTCCCCACATGGGATTGTCTGATACCGAACAGGAATAGGGCAGGCCCTTATTTTTTCGGTAGGTTGTCGGGCTGGGGATGCCGTGGTCGTTTAGGTGGTAGACGATAGCCCGCCTTGTTTCTCCTTGCAAAGTCTTGTTATAAATGAGCTTTACAATCTCGGCGGCCTCGGGATCGACAATCAACTGGTGTTTGTCTTTCGGATCTTTTATGTAGCCGTAGGGAGCAAAGGAGCCGATGTACTGGCCGTTGCGCCGCTTATAGTCAAACACCTGGCGGATTTTCTTTGAAGTCTGATAGCAGTATTGATCGTTCATTACATTTGTAATCGGAACAATAATGCTGGAAACGCTGTCCGGGTTGAGGTAGCTGTCCACATTTTCAGCAAGACTGATAAAACGGACGCCCATCTGCACAAACAGGTTGTCAATCAGACTTCCCGCATCGCTGTAATTCCGGGCAAAACGGGAAAGGTCTTTTACCACAACACAGTTGATTTTCCCACTCATTACATCGGCCAGAAGCCGCTGGAAATTTTCGCGGTTGGCATCCGTCCCCGTGTGTCCATCGTCCACATATTCGGAAACGCTTTCAAATTCCTCAATGTGTTTTTGGTAAAAGTCATTCAGCAGGTCGCGCTGGTTTTTTACGCTGTTACTATCGTCTTTTCCTTTTTTCAAATCTTCTTTGGAAAGCCGGATATATTCGCCCAGCCGCCAGCGCCGGATCGTAAAAGAGGGAGAGAAACTCTGTTGAAACCCTCTGTTTTTTGTTCGTGACATTGTTCCTCCTTCCCTATCACATTACACTTATATTATAACTCTGTCCCATAGGGACAACAAGGATGGCTCCGCCTCGGGACACTTTGTCTCGAAGCTGGGGCGGGCCGCAGCCGAAGTCACAGCCCGCTTTTTTGCCGGATCAAATAGTCCGTCAAGGTGTCCTGCAAAGACGGCCCACCTTCAGCAAATTCAATTTTCACACCGACTCCGCCGATGTTGAAGCAGTACAGATTTTTGGCAACTTGCAAAAACCTTGTGACTCGCTCTTTGCGGGAAAGGGCGTTATCAAAGGTCATACCGCTCACATCGGGCAGAGACTCCGGGGAAACTGCGCCAATGTCAACGCTTTTCATTTGTTCCAGTTCCTGTGCGGTTAATCTCACGGTAAAACCTCCTTTGTTCAGATTGATAAACGCCTCCCGGTTGTCCTGTGGGGAAACGCGAAAAGGCGGCACCGCATAAGTGCCGCCCTTTGGCCTGTCCTCACATCGGGACACAATGTCTCGAAGTTAATAGGGGCCGTTTTCGTAATGGTGCTGGGCCTCGTCCAGCGTTTTGAAATCAAATACATAATGGAGCTCACCGACAACGCGCCGGATGTCCTCGGGGGAAAAACCGCAGTTTTCCATCGCATAGATCACATATCCCCGGCAGGCGTTGTTGCTCCACGGCTCGGCCAGCATAGCGGCCAATGTAGGATCGAACTTCATTTTTTCATTCCCCCTTTGATAAAAATTTAGGGAACGCCGCGCCCATTTCCTTGACCTGTCCAAAGACAACTATACTCGGCGCGGCGCTCCCTCGCAGACGAGAGGGCGGCCCGGAGGGACAGGCGGCCAGCCTGTCCACTGCCGGATCGTGGCCGTAGGTTGGCCGGGCCCACTTGCGGCGCTGGTGTTGTTCGCTCATTTTCCTTTGGGAAAAGTCACCGCGCACCCGACGCCTGGCTCCCCGGATCATGCTCGGGGCCGTCCTTGTTCATCTGCGGAGAAAAGAAAACCTCCTCTCATAAACCGAGACATTTTTGGATGATATTCGGACTGGTTCAGCGGGATTTTTTCAAATATTTTTTCATGTTCTCCAAACCGCGCTCCACAGCCCGTCGCACTGCGCTTTCGTCAACGCCTTCCGCTTCAGCTACTTCAGAATAGGTCTTGCCAAGAATGACGCAGGCATCCACACGGCGGCCCTGGACTTCGGGCAGGGAGTTAAGCGCGTTCCACAGACGGATAAAGAGTTCCATCCGTTCCAAGAGCTCCTGGGGCGTGGGCTCATGCAGGCAGGCCGAGTATTCGATCCCGTCCTCACAGTCAAGAGAATAATGCGCCTTGTGCCGGGAGAGCCGCCGCTGGTAAGCCATTTCATAACGGGCATCCGCAAGAAAGACCTCCGCTACTTCGTCAGAAACCTCAATAAACTGATCCTGGGTGTACCAATAATAAAAATCTTTCAGATTGATTATAGCCATAATAAACCTCCGTTTCGGTGTCGGGTGGATGAGTGACCGAAACGGGGCCCGGCGGGGAGCGGCACCCTGGAGATCTGCTCCGCACCTCGGGACACTTTGTCTCGAAGTGCAGATAACAAAAAGCGCCTGCGCGACACAAAGCCACGCAAGCGCATGAAATGACAAAATCATTTATGTACTGCCAAATTTCGCATCCACCGCCGGACTGATCCTGCCGGACGGGTGGGCTTTTTTTGACAGGTTAGAGGGATGGAAAAAGAAAAAGGACACGGCGATACCTCCCGGACACCGCCGTATCCTTAAAAAAGGGTGACTTTAACACACCCCCGTATTCTCATTTTTTGAAAGGAAAACGGCGGCTTGAAATTTGTTATTTCAAAACCGCCGTAAGGCCACTGTATTTTGTTTTGGTGCGTGATAATCCAGCCGCCAAAAAAACGGTTTTTTTATTTACCGTTGGCGGCAACCTGCTTTGATTATGTTCTATTTGCCCTATAATTGAAATTTCTTCTTCAAAAAGGTTTCGTTGAGAAGATGATTTGTTTCATATTCCCCATGATAAAAGACAGCCCAGTTGTTAAAAATACAAGGAAGATTTTTGGCTTTCTCTAAACTATCTACGGCGATCAGATTGAACGGTATATTGTTTTTAGTACAGTATTCCTGTACTTGCTCAATGCAGTTTGGAATGTACGGACATTGTAATCCGTAATAGATTGTCAGTTCTTCGCTGTCGATTTTCATTTCTTTTACGGTTTCAGAGAAGTAAGGCTTTACTCCATTGAAAGATAAAGCCAGCAATTCATATTCATCTTTTATGGTATCAACGACTTCAAAGCCATATTTGAGTAAAAACTTCTTATCTGTTAAAAACGGTTTTTTCTTTTTAGAGCTGAGAACACAAACGCCCGCTTTCCCTTTTTCTTTCGCGTCGTTGATACAATACTCAATCAGAGATTTTGCATACCCTTTTCCCTTGAAAGAACCCGCTACCCAAAGACAATAAATATACAAGTAATTATCTCCATGAACAGGAACCCACGCTGTTTCCAAAGGGGCATACTCAATGAACACTTTTCCTTTTTCATCAAGTTTACGGAAAATATGTCCCTCCGCAATCCGTTCCCGGAGCCAGTTCTTTTTTGTCGCTACTCCGGCTTGATGTTTTTTATCGGAAATCGCACAGCACAAATGCTCTTTCTCTATGTTGTCGATTGTCAGGTTTATAAATTGTTCACTCATATTTTTTCCTCCATAAATACGCTATGACCATATGATAGCAAATAAACCTTGACACCTAATGTCACGGTTTATTCTTTTCATATATTTTTTTTG
>DWVZ01000185.1 GCA_019119975.1 Candidatus Blautia merdavium
GAAAGATTATGTTTCAAAGTATGAGCAGAAAGAATTAAAAAACAAGATAGAAGCAATCAAAAAGAGCGAAGCAGGAACGCTTGCAAAAGAAATGATCCAACATATTGAAGCATTGGATATGGCTGCAATTATTCCTACAATGTTCTCTAATATTTAAAGAGGTCGATTGATATGTCAAGACAAAGAAGTATGGATGTCATTGAAAATTCTGAATATGTAACAATTGGCGAATTAGTTAGACTTACAAATGTGCGATACAGCACATTAAAACATTATACAGAAGAAGGAATGTTGCCCTTTGAACAAGCAGAGGAAAATTTAACACGACGCTATAAGCGAGAGCAAAGTATAGCGCAGATTCAGAGAATTAAGGATTTGCGACAAGAGGGGAAATCTATACCCGAAATTAAGACAATCTTAAAAGAATAATTTCTTTCAAAACTTGCTAAAAAATCCCCGGAAAAGCCAATAAAATACAGGTTTTTCCGAGGATATGATTTCTATTCGGACTCAACTCCCATCATCGTCCACTAGATTTAATTATGATACACATCTGTCATCTGATTCATTTTTTTCTTCAAAATACTGCTGAATTTTTCTGGTTCATTGCCTTGCTATCGCCAAAATATTGCCACGCTGCATAAGTATTACCAGAGCTCTTACATCACCAAAATAGGTATTTACTGTCAGCACCATTACTGTTACAATTCCCACTTTTCATCCAGATACGTCTTTATCATCGCCAGGATTTTTTCTGCTCTTTTATCTGTTCTTCAGCCATTTCTCTGGAAATAATCTCAAAGTCTTTATAGTCTGCACACTCCCGGAGACGGTACGCTTTATCCAGCATTTTTGATAACGATTTATCGAATATCCCTTCTTTTACATAAGAACGATTCACGTATGCAATCACACTGGAGTGTTTGCTTGCGTCAAATCCATCTAATGCCGTAACAGATCTTAACGCATGGAAAATAGCGTAGTAAGAACGATTCACGGAGGATTTGAAACTCTTTGCGTCCATCAGAAGCTTTGCATCATTTAAATCCTCACACGACCGTTGAAAACGATATTTCGACAGCTCATTTAAGCTGCTTTCCATAACACAACTCCCTCCCTTTCGACGTTTTGGTAAAATGGCAGTACATTTATCCATTTTCTGAAATGAGCGATATCAATATCAATCACGGAAAATACCTTGTCATATTTTAAATTCATATCCACGATAAAATCCGACAGTTTATCCTCTGTATCAAAATCCAACTTTCCATGCATAATCAATGCAATGTCAACATCAGATTCCTCCGTATTTGTGCCCCTGGCAACAGAACCGTATAAAATAATGCTCACGAGCCTGTTATCCATAATATCCAGAATCCCCTTTACAAACTCGCTCCATACGCTTTCTTCCACTGCTTTGCACCTCCTGTCTCTGTGAGCATAATACCATTAACAGCTTTTTCTTTATTGTACACTAAAAACCTCTGATCCTCAATCTCTTTATTTTTGCCTCTCCATATCCATCTTATTCTGCCCACATTCCAGAGCATCCCTGAGTTTTCTAATTTCAATTCTGCTTTCCAGTTTCTGCGACCAACAGGTTGCCCCGCCTCAAACAGATATGCCGCTCCATCCAGAATATCTACTATTATCACCCAAAATCCATCTAGTCAATCTTCAGCTCTCCGTATTATTGCAGACAGCGTAAAAATAGGGAAAATCGGGAAATAGATAGTTCTGAAATAACTCTATGCTTCTTTATTTCCTTCATTTACCTCAAAATCGTTATTTTTATTTTCCACTTTTACCTCAAAATCGTCATTTTCTTGTCCTTTAAAACAGAAAAACCCTCTCCGCCAGCCTGCTCAGACTGACGAAAAGGGTTCGCTTTATCTTTTCTCTTTCGCCCAAGCCTTCGTCTCACTGACCACCGTCTTCCCGCTCTGCACTGCCTCTTCCAGCAAAAAGGACAGATATGTATCCTGCAGCGCCTCTTCCAGAGGATAGAATGCTTCCCCGGTTTGCACATACTTCTTCATCCGCTCCAGGCAGGACGCCACTGCGATCTCATCGTCGTTCATCCGTGCCGGATAGAAGGGATTCTCATAGACCAGCTTCTCCCCGAACAGAATTCCTTTATGTGCCCACTGGCTGTTATTATTCAGCCCGATATCCTGCCTCCGGATTTCCTGCCTTGCCGTCTGGTTCTCACAGGTCAGGTAATCCACCGTATCGTCATCGATCTCTCCTCTGCTCCCCTGGATGTTCCACCTTCTCCTGCGGATGGTAGAAAAATACTGTTCCCCGGAAAAGTCAAACAGCGCCACCTTGGGAATACCGCTTGCCCCGCAGGCAGGCTCCGATAATGTTCCGTCCTTTTCTGAACTGCCAGGCATAAATTCCAGATATGCCCAGTCCCGCTCTGCCCGGATCTGTCTGCCGCTGTACTCAAACCCGGCTCTGCCGTTGGTAGCAGTCAGGTCCCCATAGAACCGCTTCCCGCTTATGGTACAGTTCTCCCAGCCAATCCCCAGAAGCTTCCGGTACATGCTCACCGCATGATAGCCATGAAGGGCAGACAGCATCACATAAGAAACCTGTCCCAGATATCCCCCGCGGATGATCTCCTGCACCGCGGCATAATAAGGCTGCAGGAAGTACTGCTCCAGCACCTGGACTTTTCCATTCAGCCGCACCTTCTCCTGCCACAGCTCCTCCAGCTCCTGCACATCTTTCCCCGGCGGAGTCTCGGTCAGCACAGGAATTCCCCGCTCCATAAGCCTTACCAGGTAATCCTTGACAATTCCCCTGGGCACGCACAGCACCGCGAACTCCGGCTCTGTTTTCAGCGCTTCCTCCAAATCTGCCGTGGCAAAGACACCCTGTTCTTCTGCCACCTGGCTGGCGCGCTCCGGTGTCCGCAGCACTCCGGCGCAGATCTCAAAACGCTCCGGCGCCAGCCTGGCGATCCGGTAAAAGAAATCCGCGCGCCAGCCATAGCCGATCACCATAAATCTTGTTTTCATCTCTTAAAAACCCCCTTTCACTGCCCGCAGCGGTCCTGATAAAATTTCTCTTCCAGTTTCTTCGCAATCGACCAGGAGTTCACCAATGGATTCATGGCAAGCGCCCACACTGCTTTCTCCCGGTCCTGGGTCTTAATGGCTTCCACGCTGCACTTTTCATATGCCTTAATGGTGCGGATCAGGTTTTCACAATAAGGCGGAATCTCCCCGAAAGTCACCGGGACAATGCCATCCCTGGATACCCTGCAGGTAACTTCCACAATGTCCTCGTCTGCCATGCACGTTAAGCTTCCCTTATTCTTCACACAGAGCACCAGTTCTTTCCCCTGTTCGCTCTGCATGCCTTCGATGCAGTCCAGCATGACTCCCGCATAGCCCATACCGTCAGGCACCGGCAGGTTTCCTTTCTCCAGCAGCGGTCTGGCGCTGATGCCGGACTCAATGCTCATATAGGAATTCTCCCGCACCTGCATATAGTACAGAAACGTCTGCAGCGCTTCCTCTGGATTCTGCTCTATATCCATTTGGGAAAGCTCCGCGAACATTTGCCGATTGACCTGCTCAATAGTCTCTCCTCTGGTGCTGCCGCTGACGAGAATATTTGCCACCGCCTTTTCCCGGTGATAGTAATAATACAGATATTCATTAGGCAAAAAGCCGCTGCTTCGGATCACCTCATGGTCAAAGGTCTCAAACTCCTGCATGGAATCCAGGAAGGCATCATCCTTAAGAAGCTGGGGCAGGATTTCCTCGCCCTGTTTCTTCACGCTGCGGATCCAGGACAGATGGTTCAGTCCGAAAAATTCCACAGACAGGTCTTCCTCTGTCACGCCCAGCTTCTGCGCCATGCGGAATTTGGTGGCGCTGGGCGCATCGCAGATGCCGATGACTCGGTCAAAGCCTTCGCTGACCAGCGCCTGGGTCACCATACCGGAGGGATTGGAGAAATTAAAGATCCAGGCATCCGGCGCACACTCCCGGAAAATCCTGCAGTAATCCAGCAGCACGGGAATGGCTCTGGCAGCCATGGCAAATCCTCCCGCTCCGGTGGTCTCCTGTCCCAAAACTCCTTCGGAAAGCGCAGCTCTCTCATCCTGCACCCTGGAATGGTCGCCGCCCACACGGATGGTGGTGACAATATAATCCACGCCCCGGACGGCTTCCCGGCAGTCTCCGCATACTTCTACCTTTAAGTCCTCTTTCTCTCTTTCCACCACATGGCGGCACAGCTTTCCGATGATCTCCTGCTTCTCCTGATTCAGGTCAAAAAGCCGAACCTCCTCAATGTGCAGCTTCCGGTAACGTTTTAATAATCCATTGATAAAGATCACGGTGCGGACTCCCGCCCCGCCTATGACTGCTATTTTCATGATGTCCTCCTGTTCTTTTCTGCCACAGTACAGCGGAAAGCAAACCTTTGCCGCGGGCATTTCTGCCTGTCCCGCTGTCGATATCTGTTGCCTGTTGTCCGTTGTCTATTGTAATAAGTCCAAACCTCTATACTGTTTCACGCATCTGCCTGTCCCTGCTTTTCTAAAAATGTCTCAAGCTTTGCTTTGTCAGGAAACGCCGTATTTCCTCCCAGAGCCGTTACATTTAACGCGCCGCAGGCGTTTCCGTACCGCAGGCAGCAGGTGATATCCCTGTCAGTGAGAAATCCATAGACAAATCCCGCATTAAAGGAATCTCCCGCTCCCGTAGTATCCACCGCTGTCACAGGAAAGGATGCCGCCTGGTACAGCCTGCCTTCTGCTGCTGCCAGAGAACCTTTCTTTCCCAGCTTCACTGCCGCGATCCTACTGAGAGAAGCAAATTCCCGCGCAGCCTCCTCCGGCGTCTCTCTGCCGCTGTAATGCAGCGCTTCAGTCTCGTTCATAAACAGCACGTCTATGTAGGGAAACAACTCATAAATCTTTCTGCTCCATACTTCCTGGGGATCCCAGCCCACATCGAAGGAAACGGTCACAGAGGTTTCTGCTTTCAGCCTTTTTAAAAACTGAAGATACTCCTCATGGTTTTTCTCTCCTTCATACCCGGTCATATGGAAATGCCGCGCCTGCTTTACATCTTCGATCCGGACCCTGTCCAGTCCGGAAAGCCCATTGCCTCCTCGGTAGGTCAGGAAGGACCGTTCTTTTTCATTGGTAAAGCTGATGGAGATTCCGGTCTTTATGTCCTCCCGCTGTTCCAGAAGAACGCAGTCAATGTGCTTCTCCTGAAATTCTTCCTGGATCAGACGGCTGTAGCAGTCTTTGCCGATGCAGCCCTGAAAAACCGGATGCAGTCCCAGCTTTCCCAGACCCAGGGCAAAAAGCGCCGCTCCGCCTCCCACAAAGGTCTCCATGGTATCCACCACATCCTCCTGTCCGGGAGCCGGCAGTTTCTCCACCCCGGGAATTACCAGGTCAATGTTCACATCACCAAATACATATGCGTCCCACCGCTTCATTGTCTTCTCTTTATCTCCTTATTTCCTCGTCCACTTATTTCTTTGTCTTCTTATCTTTGTCTTCTTATATTTCCCTTTCTCTGTCTGCCCCGGCTGTCCGAAAAGGCTTTCTCCGGTACATACCTGCCGCTCTTTCTCCCAACTGCAGCCTGATGTTTTCTCTCCTGCCGAAGCCTGGCACTTTTCTCCCAGTCACGGCTTGACGCTTTCCTTACTGTCTGCAGCCTGATGTTTTCTTTCCTGACTGCAGCTTGCAGTTCTTTCTCCCACAGGCAGCCTATCGGTTTCTCTCCTGCTGCTATCTTACCTGCAGCTCACCGCCTCTCCTTGTTACAGAGCACAACAGCCTGCGATAACTGCAGGCTGTTGACTGACCTTATGGACAGCCCCGGCAGTTCCCGGGTCTGTCATTTTTCAAATATTCGGAGCCGGACCGTCCCCGGGGCGCAGGCTCTGTGCTTCCCGGTTCCGGACGGTCTGTCAGGCATTCCGATTATTTCTTCAGTGTGATCTTCAGTGTCTTGATCTCATACGGCTTCATAGAGAAGGAAACGGTATGCTCTGTAAACTCTGCCGGAGTCTCTTTTTCTTCCATCAGGTTGCACTCTGCAGCCTGTGCAATGGCTTGTCCGCAGGTCAGAGTCACTTTCGCTCTCTTATTATAGCATTCATACAGGCGGACGATCAGCGCTTCTCCATCCTCTGCCATCTTGGCTGTTTCGATCACTACATTGTCCTGATCTACTTTCAGGAAGGAGTATTCTGTATTCAGGCTTCCGCCTTCGTTCTCCTTCACCACTGCGGTCATCGGGTTGTTCAGCTCATATGCCTGTGCCACCGTGCCTGCCTCTTTCCAGCTTCCGCTGTGAGGATAGATGGAATAAGTAAACTCATGATGCTCTTTATCTGCCTCCGGATTGGGATAGATTGGGGATTTCAGCATGGAAAGCCCGATTTTGCTTCCACGGACGCTGACGCCGTATTTGCAGTCATTGAGCACGCTGACGCCGTAGCCCTCTTCCGCTACATCCATCCACTTATGATGGCACACCTCGAATTTGGCAAAATCCCAGGAAGTATTGGCATGGGTATCTCTCTTCACATTGCCGTACTGGATATCGAATACCGCTTCATTGGCATGGACATCTACCGGGAAATAATCCTTCACAAAGATCTGATGCTCCTTCCAGTCAATGACATTCTGGATATCGATCCTTGCAATCTCCTGGTACAGATAAATATTCTGGACAATGACAGAATCCAGATACTTCCTCTCAATCCTTACGCAGGCTCTCACCGGTCCGTTTTCTGTCACTTCCATAGAGGAAACATCATCGATCTCCCAGGATTTTTCTGTATAATAATTATTCACATCCCAGGCGTCATAATTGTGCGGACGGTCTTCATAGCTAACGATCACATTTCCCGCTTCGCCTTCTTTTAAAACTTCCCTCTGGGCACGTTTGTCATAGATCCTTGCAAACTGTCCTTTTTCATTGTAATCCACTGCAAACCAGGTATTTTCCATATGTTTTACGGAAACATCCATGGCTGAGGCTTCCTCCGGCGCGCCCTCTTTCAGCACATAGGTCTTATAGCCCTTGGAGGGAACTCCCTTGGCGGTAAAGATATAATCGCCCTGTGCGGATTTCTGTACCGGCACAGCCTCTTCGCCGTCCCAGAGCGCCGGATTCTGGATGTCTTCGGGGCACGCAAAGGATACGATTCCCGGTACTTCAGCGCTGTTAGGATTAAAGACAACCACCGCATGGCGGGGAGCCGCAATGGCAGCGGTCAGGCTTCCCAGGGTAGTTCCGGTCATCTCCTTGTTTTCTGCCAGGATCTTTTCATATTCTTCTTTGGAATCATCGTATACTTCCTTGATGGAGGAGCCTGGCAGGATGTCGTGGAACTGGTTTCTTAAGATCACTTCCCAGCCTTCTGCAAGGGCTTCCCTGGGATAAGCATTTCCGGTCAGTTCCTGATCCATCATAGCGTAAGTCTCTTCATTCTGGTATGCGAATTCAGATTTTCTGTTGTATTTCTTATTCCTTGCCATAGAGGTATAGGTTCCCCTGTGGTACTCCAGATACAACTCGCCTACCCAGGAAGGCAGGTATTTGCTTCCCTTAGTCTCTTTGTCCAGGTTTTCAAAGAATTCCCTGGCAGTAGACATCTTCGTTCTCGGGCAGCCGGGGATTCCTTTTCCCATACGTCTCTGATTTTCCAGCTCTTCCTTGGTAGGACCGCCGCCGCCGTCGCCGAAGCCGAAGCTGCAGAGTACTTCATCATTTAAATCCTTCTGGCTGTAGCGCGCCCAGGCGCCCTTCATCTGGCTGGGATTCAGATAACCATTGTAGGTGGTGAAGTGTTCGGTCTCGGTGCCGCCCTCCACAGCTGCCTTATTGTAATCCCTGGTGGGAACGAAATGGGTCAGTACCCGGCTTCCGTCGATGCCTTCCCACTCAAAGGTGTCGTAAGGCATTTTATTAAATTCATTCCAGCTGATCTTAGTGGTCATGAAATACGGAATATCGCATTTCTGGAGGATCTGGGGCAGAGCCGCGGAATAACCGAAGACATCCGGCAGCCATAGGATGGAATTCTCCTTTCCGAACTCATCCCGGAAAAATTTCTTGCCGTATACGAACTGGCGCACCAGGGCTTCTCCGGAAGCAATGTTGCAGTCTGCTTCTACGAACATACCGCCTTCCGGCTCCCATCTGCCTTCTGCCACACGTTCTTTGATCTGCTCATAAACTTCCGGCGCGTTTTTCTTCACGTATTTGTAAAGCTGAGGCTGGCTGGACATAAAGATGTATTCCGGATATTGCTTCATCAGATTCAGCACGGTGGAAAAGCTTCTCACCGCCTTATCTTCCGTTACCTTCAAAGTCCACAGCCACGCGCAGTCAATGTGGGTATGTCCCACACAGCATACCACCGGACCCTGCTTGGGATCGCAGTGCTTCTCATAAAACTCTTTTGTGATAAATTCCTGGGCTTTTTCCAGGCTTTCATAATATTCCGGGGAACCTTCTCTTCTCATATCCAGCAGATTCAGAGAATCGTTCAGCGCCTGGATAATGGTAATGTACGCCCGGTCTTCCGGATTTAACAGCCTGGCAGTCTCATAGGGAACGGACAGGTCATAGAAATACTTCTCTGTCTTTCTGTCCAGCACCTTGATCTTGGAATCCAGCTTCAGGCTGAAATTCTGGTCTCCGGTAAAGGCGGAGAGGACGATCCGGTAAGTATCCCCTGCCTTTGCCTCTTCTGCCAGGATGATCTCTCTGTGGTTCACATCCAGTCCCTGCACCAGTTTTCCGTTTACAAAAATAGAAAACTGGGGATTGGTGGCATCCCACTCTCCTTCTCTTCCGGTGATCAGTTCATAAGCAACGCATTTTTTGTCAAATTCCTGGGGAATGGTCACTGTGGTCTCAAACCAGTAATATTCCCTGTGTCCTCCCCAGATCTGCTCTCTGGAGAAATCTTCCCAGGAAGAAGTGTCCAGAGCTGCTACATCCTCAAATCTGCTGTCTGTCTTCAGCATTTTGTAGTTCTGGATATCCACAGACGCAGGATAAACCTGCTCCTTGAGATATTCCAGCATTTTTCCGATTCTTTCCTTCATAAGAACCATTGCATGTTACCTCCCAATTCTAGTGTGTCATGATGTGTAAATAAGTTTTCTGTCCTTTTCTCTTGCAGATCATCCTGTCTGTAAGGAAAGGCTCTGTCCTGACAGCGCAAAAGCTTCCTTCCCTCTGCCTGTACAGTACATCAGGCGGCATGAATGAGATTCACACCGCCTGTATGTGCAGCAGACTGCATAGAAATGTGCTGCCTGCAGTTTTTCATATAGCTTATCAGCCCTTTGCCGCGCCTGACATGGTAAATCCCTGAGACATATGGCTCTGAGAAAGTATGTACAGTAAGATAGACGGCAGTGCATAGATAACTGAGAATGCTGCCAGAGGTCCGTAAGAAACGGATCCGTGCTGTCCGAAGAACTGGTACAGCATAACGGATGCCGGCATCTTATCCGCAGAGCTTAACAGGATGTAAGGGATAAAGAAGTTGCCCCAGCTTCCTGAGAAGGTGTAGATAAATACCACACAGATACCAGGGAACATCAGAGGAGCCACGACCTTGCGGATGGACTGCATTGTCGTCGCGCCGTCCACCCAGGCTGCCTCTTCCAGCTCTACCGGAACACCGTCCATAAAGTTCTTCATCAGCCAGATTCCATAAGGCAGAGAAGAAGCGGACAGGTAAAGGATAACGCCTGGAATACTGTCCAGCATACCGATATTTAAGAACATTTTGTATACAGGCACAATCACCGCGATCATAGGAAGCGCTGTCATGAACAGTATACCATACATAAATCCTTTTTTATAGCTTAATCTGTATCTTGACAGAGGATAAGCTGCAAGTCCGGATACCAGAACAACGATAGCAGACTGTACCACAGAGATAACAAGACCGATACCAAATCCTCTTAAGTCATCCGGGTTGGTAAGTACGCCTGTAAAGTTGCTGAAGGTCCATTCTTCCGGCCATTTCAGAGCCTGGTTCGCATTTGCGTCTAAGGATGCCACAACCAGCCATACCAAAGGAAGAATAAATATAATACCAATGATGGTCAGTATAATATAATGAATCGCCTTTACTGCTTTTTCACTCATCTTTTTTCCTCCTTCCTATTCCTCTGACTTCATAACTCTTGTATAGATCACGCTGCAGACTGCTCCGACTAACAGAAGAAGCATACCGATGGCAGTTCCCTGTCCTAACTGGAAGTTCTTCATACCCTGATTGTACATGTAGATCGGAAGTGTCGTGGTTGCTGTACCGGGACCGCCGCCTGTCAGTGCCCAGATCAGACCGAATACACCTAAGGTAGACAGTGTGTTCAGCATGGTGTTGGTAGCAATGGTATCCTTAATACAGGGAACAACGACACGGATCAGTGTCTGGATCCTGTTGGCGCCGTCTACACGGGCTGCCTCTTCGATATCACCGGATACGTTGTCCAGTGCAGACTGGAAGTTCATCATAGAGAACGCTGCCCCGTGCCATACGTTGGCAATGATGATGGTCAGCATGGGATGTCCGTAGATCCAGTCAACGCCCGGAATGTGCAGAGCCTGCAGGATCTGGTTCATGGTACCGGATACATCAAAGAATGCCAGACAGCACATGGAAACCACGATTTCCGGCATAACCCATCCGGCAAGGATGCAGGGACCAAGAACGCTTCGGAATGCCTGTGCCTTTTCCTTCATCAGGTAGGCAACCAGGAAGCCAATCACGGACTGTCCCAGAAGACTTCCCACCAGGAAGATCAGCGTATTCTTAATACTGACCAGGGTTGTAGGGTCTTTAAACATGGAAATATAGTTCTGGATTCCTACAAACTGGAAGTTCTGGGCAGCTGAACCAGTCAGCGCCATATTGGTAAAGGAATAATAAACTGTCAGAACAATAGGAACGATAAAAAACAGAAGCAGCAGCAGGATTGCCGGCAGCAGCAGGACAGAATGCTTCATATCATCTACAAAGACTGCCATCTTGCCTGTTTTTTGGACTTTTGATTTATTTGCCATTTTCTTCCCTCCCTATGCAAGTTCAGATGTGAAAAGGCGGCAGTGCCGTTGTTCCTTTGCACCGCCGCACCTTTCTCTCTTTTGCTTTGTATGATAATGCTTACTGTTCTGTTACATTGTCATCTCCGACTGCACGGGCTACGCTGGTTGCGTACTGAGCCATTGCATCGTCTGGACTGGTGCCGGATACTACAGCTTCCACCATCTGCTGGATGCAGGTAGAAACGGTGGAGTACTGGTCATTCTGAGGTCTGAATTCTGCTGTATCCAGGAATTCTGTAAAGGTACCCTGCAGATGACGGCTTAAATATTCTTCGTCTTCTGCTGTATCTGTTCTTGTACACAGGTTACCAGCCTGCATGATGTATACCTGATAGTATTCTGGCTGCATCATAAACTGGATAAATTCCCAGGTAATATCTTTTGCATCAGAGTTTTCCGGAATGGAGTATGCCCAGCCGCCTGCCAGAGTGATTGTTCCGGGATCCTGTCCTTCGCTTGTAGGCATTGCTGCAACTGCCAGATCTTCTGTGTATTCTGGCCATGGATTGGTTCCGTTTTCACCATATTTACCTGTGATCCAGTTACCATCCAGAGAAATTGCAAGTTTGCCCTGCGGCAGATATTCACCTGCAGAAGTGTTGGAAGCCTGTCCGTTCAATACCAGAGATAAGGAAGGACCATATCCATTTGTATAAATATCGCTTAAGAACTGAAGAGAATCTTTGATTCCTTCGCTCTTTACAATCCATTTGCCGTCGTCTGTGATCAGTCTTTCGCCTGTTCCGTACAGGAGCATTTCGTAAGTCTGCATGGAAGTTGCCTCACCTGTTGCAACACCGGAGTTGCACCAGAATGGAACTACATCCGGGCAGTTTTCCTTTACTGCCGCGCAGGCTGCCAGTACATCGTCCCAGGTCTTCGGAGCCCAGTCTTCGCCTTCTGCGATCACGCCTGCCTGCTCCAGGATGCTTCTGTTGTAGAATAATCCGCGGGTATCGGTACAGATTGGAACACCGTATACAGAGCCATCCGGTCCGGTTACCATGTTCTGCATGGATTCAAAGTATTTTCCGTCATTCCAGTCTGCATAATCTGCTAAATAGTCATCCAGGTTTGTCAGATAGCCTGCCGCGATATCGTTGGGCATCTGGAAGGTATCTTCAGCAACCAGGTCAGGGCAGGTGCCCGGGTCAGCCAGCTGAAGAGCAACTTTTGTGAAGTAATTTCCTTCATCGGCAGTGATGGGAGCGAATTCCAGTTCTACTTCATCTTTCTTGTCCCATGCTTCGTATGCAGCCATCATCTGCATGTAGTAAGAGTTTTTTTCCAACTCTGTACCATCGTCACGCCAGCACACCGTAATCTTCTGTTTTTCTCCGGAAGAACTGTCGTCTCCGCCTGAGGAAGATCCTCCTGAGCTGTCTCCGGAACCGCCGCCGCAGGCAGCCATACCGAACACCATCACGGATGCAGTCAGCAGCACCATAATTTGTTTCTTTTTCATAACACGTCACTCCTTTGTTTTTCTTTATGTGCCTATCTTATCACTGGCAATATTTTTTGTACATTCCACATTTTTGATATTAGAGGGTGTATTTTGACATAAAAATACGGTTGTTGTTTCTAATATATGTGCATATTCACAACAACCGTATTCCTTCCTTGATTTCATTTCATCATTTTTAATTTTCCAGAATGCTGATCCGCACTGCCTCCTGGGTTTCCTGGGCAAGCTCCTCTGCTCCCCGGGAATTCGTCTCCAGAGCTGCCCGGACCCCGTCGCCCAGAGCCTCTGCCACAGAGAACCAGGCATCGCTTACCAGAGAGAATTTTTCGTTGGTCCCCTCCAAAAAATCGGTCCTCAGATCGGTTTCTCCCGTATATTCTGCTGTCGCTTTCTCCTCATAGGCAATGTCATGGAGCACGGGCAGCATATCCATAGAATTGCACAGTTTCTTATAAACTTCCGGTTCATAGAGATATTCCAGGAAATCCTCTGCTTCTTCCCGGGCATTGACCGTAAGCCCGATGTTCTGCCCGGTAAGGTAGACCATATCGGTGATCTCTCCCGGAATCCTGGTCATACCGATCTCCATGGAAGTTCCGGAGCTTTCCAGAACGGTCAGACAGCTTAACTGGTTCACCATCATATGAACCTCTCCCTCCGCAAAACTTCTTGCCAGATCCTCCTGGCTGGTATTGATCAGATTGGGCGGGAGAATGCTCATTTGTACCATATCCTTGATATCCTGGAAACACTGGATCCCCTGCGCCTGATCCAGACTGTAAATACTGCCTCCCCTGGAATAGAGCATCATGGAAAAGAACTGTGCCGTCTCCTCTGAATTTTTCGCCGCGAATCCAAAGCCATAGGTTCCCAGAGTCTGGATCCGCACGCCTGCCCGGATGATTTCCTCCCATGTCGACGGCGGCTCTATCTGATTTTCCTCCACACTTTTCTTATTATAAAACAGCAGATAGGGATCATAGAAAAAAGGCAGTCCGTAATATTTCCCGTCGTCCATGACATTTTCCCAGGGAATCCCCTGCACGTACCGGTTTCTTTTAACCGGCGTCATCTGCAGTTCCCGAAAAACCCCCATCTGGATCAGAGGAGGCATGATCGAACTGCTGCAGATGATGATATCGGCATTGGTCCCCTCATCCTGCCGCAGACCGATCTCCCTTTTGTAGCTTTCCTCTGGTATGTATTCGATCTGCACGCTGATCTTGGGATGTTTCTCCTCATAGTCCTGAGCCGCTGCTTCCAGCGTCTTCTTATGTATCCCTGCCGAATAGGGCGCCATGACCCGGATCGTCCCGGTCTCTTCTCTTTCCTGCTTCCGGTTTTTTCTGGCATCACTGTGAAGAAAGAGCAGGAACACCACAACAATCAGAACCCCCGTAAACGCCGCGGCTCCCCACAGGATCTTTTTCCTGCTCATATTCCCTTCTCCTTCCTGAACTCAGAAGGAGTCACGCCGCAGAGCTTTTTAAAGACCGACACAAAGTATTTCTGATCATGATAACCTACAGCTTCTGCCACCTCATACACCTTCTTCTTGTCATCCAGAAGCATTCGTTTCGCTATGCTGATACGGAAATTCTGGAGAAAGGCAGTGAACTTGGCTCCTGTTTCCTGCTGAAAAAGCCTGCTCAGATATTCCGCGGATACTCCGCACAGCTCTGCTGCCTCCGAAAGGGAAATATCACGGGCATAATGTTCCCGGATAAAGGCAATGACCTTCAGCACCAGATCGTTTTCTGTAACCTCTACCTTTCTAAAATCGCAGAAAGCGGCTTTCAGGATCTTTTGGAACTGATACGTCAGCTGTCTTGCCGTATAGCTGCGCAGCATACTGGTCATAATGTAGCGGCTGTCTTCTTCCACCTGGTTCTTCTCCATGCCGGCTTTTAAGATACCCGCGGAAAACCGGATGGTATATTCCCGGATTTCATCCGGATGCATCCTGCTCTCGATAATCTCATGGATAAATTGCTCCCCGATCCGGCGGATCTTTTCTTTATCCTGCTTCCAGATCTCTTTCTGCATAGACATCTCCATCTGTCCCGGATATTCTTTTTTCTCAAACACGATAGTCTGTGCCAGTTCCCGGTCGATGATCCTGCCTTTTTCCAGGTGAAACCCGTAAACCAGCAGCTCTTTCAGCTCTTTCAAAACATCCGGAAGCGTTCCGATGCCTCTGGCAGTACCATAGCTGCAGATAAAATCCGTGTTTTCCAGAAGCGACGGCAGGGCGCGGTTTTCCAGTACCCATTTCAAAAAGGTATTTCTCTCTGTATCTGCCAGCAATACGGCATAAGCATCCTCCTGAGAGAGCGGAATGATGTAATAATCCTGTATGCACTGTGCATCGAGGCACTGTCTGGTATCATAAATCATCTCATTGACCGCCTCTTTCGTCATCCTGCCGGAATAGATATACAGCAGGGAAATCTGGATCCGGTCATTGATGCCCAGTTTGTTCTCCAGTCTCTCCCGGAGGTATGCCCGGTTTTCCTGCCTGCCGTTTACATATGCCCAGAGCAGCTGTTCCGGAGAAATCTGCTCGCTCTTTTTCTCTTGCAGCTTATTCTCCATATTTTCCAGAACTTCCAGAAAGTTTTCCACATCCACAGGCTTTAAGACATAGTCCATGGCATGAAGCTTTAATGCCTGCTGGGCATATTCAAATTCGGAATAACCGCTGAGGAACATTGCTCCGGTATCATATCCTTTTTCCCGGATCTTCTGCAGCATTTCCAGACCGCTCATCCCCGGCATCCGGATATCGCTGATGATCAGATCCGGCTGCTCTTTCTCTACAGCCAGGATTCCTTCTTCCCCGTTTTCTGCCACTGCCAGGATCTGGTGGTCCGTATGCTTCTGTATGATATTGATAATTCCCTCTCTCGTCTTAGGTTCGTCCTCTACCAGTATGATCTTCATTCTCTTTCCTCCAAATCCCCGCAGGGAATTTCCATGGTAATCTTGGTTCCTTTCTCATCGGATTGTATGAAAAACCTGCTCTTTTCTCCATAATAGAGCTTCAGTCTGGCAATGACATTGCGAAGACCGATGCTGGACTCAATCCTGTCTCTGGCATAGTCATAATGGTTAAACATTTCCACAGTTTCCGGGGGCATTCCCACACCGTTATCTTCTACCACGATCTGGATCCGGTCCGGCTCTGCACGGCAAATGGTGATCTGAATCTCATCGATACCCGATTTCCCCGGAAAGCCGTGCACCAGCGTATTCTCCAGCAGGGGCTGGATCAGCATTTTGTGGATCTTCATGGAATTGAGACTCTCGTCTGCCCGGATACTGCATACAAAGGAATAGTTCATTCTCTGCTGCTGGAGATGGACGTACTGCCTCAGATATACCAGCTCGCTTTC
>DWVZ01000186.1 GCA_019119975.1 Candidatus Blautia merdavium
CCGGCAGTCTGCTCTATGGCGCAGTAGCAGAAAAAGGTTATGAGGATTTCTTTCACCCCGGCGATCTTGACTGCCTGCCTCAGCCCAATAGGATTCTCCGTATCGCTGTTCTCTGCGTTCTGCTGCCGCGCGGGATCTGTCCTCTTTTTCCACAGAGGAAGGCTGCATAGAATGATCACAGTCAGAATCACTTGGATCACAGAAACACTGCGGTATCCCAGGTTCCACTGCCCTCCTGCTGTCAGTATAAAGCCCATAATGTAAGGTCCTGTCAGAGCGCCCAGTCCCCACATACAGTGAAGCCAGCTCATATGACGGCTGGTATAATGCAGCGCCACATAATTATTCAGCGCGGCATCCACACTTCCCGCTCCCAGTCCATAGGGAACTGCCCACAGGCACAGCACCCAAAAAGAATGGCTGACCGAAAAACCAAACAACGCCAGTGCAGTCATCCCCACACTGATGGCAGTCACTTTTCCTGCGCCAAGTTTTTTCGTAAGCCGGTCACTCTGCAGACTTGACACAATGGTTCCGGCAGCAATGATCATCGAAATCATCCCCGCATAGGAAACCGGAACCTGAAACTCCGTATACATAGACGGCCATGCGGAACCCAGCAGGGCGTCCGGCAGCCCAAGGCTGATAAAAGCCATGTAAATCACTGCAAGTAATAAATGAAACATTCTGCTCCTCCTGTCCTGCGGCAGTTCTCTCTTCAACACAGAGCTTTCACCGCCGCTGTTTTTTGCTTCTATAAGAATAACGTTGTTCTCTCTTAAATTCCACACATTTTCTGACTGATTACTGCGAAAATTTGACTTTCCTTTTTCGGATAAGTTCTGTTCCATGAGCGCTCCTTCCTTATCCCCGACCTGCAAAAAGGCTTTCCGTTTCAGCGCTTACACTGAAACGAAAAGCCTTTTCCTTAATCCTTATGCAGTTAAGATTTCTTTTACCCTCAGATTCCTGTCGGCATAACAAAGAAATACATAACAATGAAGTGACAGATACTTCCTCCCATCACAAACAAATGGAAAATTTCATGAGAACCAAAATTCTTATGACGGGAATTGAAGATCGGCAGCTTCAAAGCATAAATAATTCCGCCGATGGTGTAAATAATGCCGCCTGCCAGCAGCCAGCCAAATCCCGCGGGGGAAAGCGCCCTTACAATAGGAATAAAAGCAAAGACGCACAGCCAGCCCATACCGATATAGATCACAGAAGAAAACCATTTCGGACAGGTGATCCAGCACGCTTTGACAATGATCCCGATCAGAGCAACTGCCCATACAGCGGCACAGAGCACATAGCCGGTCATATTCTGAAGTACGATCAGACACACCGGCGTGTAGCTTCCTGCAATGAGAATGAAGATCATCATATGATCCATCTTCCTCAGTCTCCGGTTTACCTTCTCCGTAGAATCAACGGTGTGGTAGATGGTACTTGCCGCATACAGCAGGATCATGCTGAGGATAAAGATCCCCATGGCTATGATATTGATTTTATCCGGTTCCCGTGCCGCCTTCAGCAGCAAAGGAGCTGCCGCCAGCACTGCCATGATACAGCCGATCAAATGAGTAATCGCGCTTCCCGGGTCTTTCATCTTAAACTTCATTTCCAT
The DNA here is from genome assembly GCA_019119975.1 of Candidatus Blautia merdavium. Classification (GTDB taxonomy): domain Bacteria; phylum Bacillota; class Clostridia; order Lachnospirales; family Lachnospiraceae; genus Blautia; species Blautia merdavium. Next base: position 1,631 of record DWVZ01000186.1, read on the forward strand.
CACTCCTCGTATAATTGCTTTAAATATAGTATATGTACCGTCTGTATTAAGTATTCTTAATTATTATATGTAGTTTTTAAAACTACTTCTTAACAACAATTATACTACACCTTTTGCTGTGAAAAAGCAATACCTTTTCAAAAATAATTTTATTATCAAACTATTTTTGAAAAGGTATTTAGCAGAAAAGTGAATGTTTCAATTACTTTGATCCCTGTCCTTTACATACAACAACGATTGTTTTTAGCAAAATTTTTATATCAAGCGCCAGATTCCATTTCTGTATATACTCCACATCCAGCCTGACCACTTCCTCAAAGTCTGTGATATTGCTTCTTCCGCTTACCTGCCACAGACCTGTCAGCCCCGGTTTGGTCGCCATGCGCCCCCTGTGATGGTATGCATACTGTTCCCATTCATCAACAGTCGGCGGTCTTGTTCCCACAAGACTCATATCTCCCTTCAGGATATTTAAAAACTGAGGAAATTCATCTATCGATGTTTTCCTGATAAACCAGCCAAGCCCATGACGGGTTCCGTCAGCGCCGCTTCCGATGATCCGGGGATCGGCATCCAGCTTGAACATATATCCATTCATCTGGTTTTTTTCCTTTAGTTCCTGTTTTTTCTTTTCCGCGTCCATATACATACTGCGGAATTTATAAATTTTGAATTTTCTCCCGTTTCTTCCCACACGCACCTGTGAAAAGAAAATCGGTCCCGGTGAAGCGGCGTAGATCGCCGGAGCCAAAACTACGGTAAAAATCCCCGTGAGAACCAGCCCCACCAGAGCGCCGCAGATATCCATAGCTCGCTTCACAAACAGCTGTCTGGAGGTTGCCATTCGGATATTCGTAGATAAGACCACATAACCCCCCAGATTATCCAGCTGCTGGTTTTTGATGCCTTCTTTGATTTCCGCAATTTTTTTATGTACAGTAATTCCCATCTTTACACAGGTACTGGTAAACTGATCCGGCAAGTAATCCAGTTTTGTCATATTCACAAGAACACCATCCACCCAGCGGGTCTGCATATAGTCAAAGATCTCACTGCTTCTGCACACAATGGGAATCCCTGCGGTCTGTGTCCCTACCAGATCATTTCTGTCCATAATGACTGCACCAATGATTTCCAGTTCATTATAAGTATTTCCCTGTACAGTGCGCAGGACATCTTCCGCTATGTCACTGGTAGTCAGAATCAAAAGAGCTCTTTTATTATAAAATATTTTCTTGTGCTTTAATAAATATGCTTTCCATAATACTCTTTCACAATAAAGCAGAAAAACTGCGTCTGCAATGAACACAATAAAAAAGCTCCGGGAAATCTGCTCTCCGCTTCTGCTTAGAAAAAGGTAAATCACTTCCGCCGCGACAATGACAGTCACATGCTTGATCACTGCCTTCAGCTCCTGAATATACCCCCTTCTCATGATACCTCTGTAGTTTTCCAGAAAAAAGGCTGTACAGATATCCAAAAGGCACAGAATAATACCTATATTTCTGTAAACCGGATTTTCATACGGATTAGAAAGCCCATTCCTTAGAACATAAGAAAGCGCATATGCCGCCTGCAAAAACAGTAAATCAAGCGCAATAAAGTCCCAATGCTTCAGCCAGCTGTTTGAGATTTTCTTATACATGCCCTCCACCTCTCTCTATACAATGCCGCCTTTTCCTAAAGGAAATCCCTGCCGGGGTCAATCCCTTTGGAAAATATCCCTTGTATATACTTTATTTTTGACATTTTCCAGGGAAAGATCATATCGGTTGGCAATGATCACATCTGCCTCTTCCTTGAATCGCTCCAGGTTATTCACTACCTTATTTCCCCAAAACAGAGAACCGTCTTTCAGAGATGGCTCATATACAATCACAGGAACCCCCTTGTCTCTTACTCGCTTCATGATCCCCTGCACAGAGCTCTGGCGGAAATTATCGGAATGACTTTTCATAGTCAGCCGATACACGCCGACTGTATATTTTTTCTCATTCGCTGCCGGGGAATCCGCCTTTTTACATCCTTCCTCATACCCCGCCATTTTCAGGATCCTGTCTGCGATAAAATCTTTTCTTGTTTTATTTGCCTCCACAATCGCCCAGATCAGGTTTTCGGGCACATCCTCATAATTCGCCAGAAGCTGCTTGGTATCCTTAGGAAGGCAGTAGCCTCCATAACCAAAAGAGGGATTATTGTAATGACTGCCGATCCGCGGATCGAGACAGACACCCTGAATAATATTTTTAGCATCCAGGTCTTTGATTTCCGCATAGGTATCCAGTTCGTTAAAATAGGCAACCCTCAGCGCCAAATAAGTATTGGCAAAAAGCTTTACTGCCTCTGCCTCTGTAAAACTCATAAACAGTGTGTCCACGTTTTCTTTCTCAGCGCCCTCCTGCAGAAGCTCTGCAAATATCCGGGCTGCCTCCATTGCCTTTTCGCTGTTCAAATCTGTCCCTACAATAATGCGGCTGGGATACAGATTATCATAAAGGGCTTTTGATTCTCTTAAAAACTCCGGACTAAACAAGAACCTGCCATTTTTAATCCTGCTGCTCAATCCCTGTGTATATCCCACCGGCACTGTAGACTTAATCACCACAACTGCCCGGCTATTGCTGCTCATAATCTGCTGTACGGTTTGCTCCACTGCGGAAGTATCAAACTTCTGTGTAGTACTGTCATAATTGGTAGGTACGGCAATAATGATCAGGTCTGCGTCTTGGTAAGCTGCTTCCCAGTCCATCGTAGCTGTCAGATCCAGCTTTTTTTCTGCAAAATACTTTTCTATGTATTCATCCTGAATAGGAGCCTCTCTCCTGTTGATCATCTGAACTTTTTCAGGCAGAATGTCCACAGCTGTCACCTGATGTCTCTGAGAAAGCAGAACTGCCATACTAAGTCCCACATAACCTGTGCCTGCCACTGTAATTTTTAATTCTTTTTCCATGAATCTCATTCTTTCTCTTGTTAAATAATAAGAACCAATACTCTATAAAATACCGGCAAAACTTAACACCATTAATAGAAGGACAATCGGTGAAGTATAGTGGACCGATCCCATGGCATTGGAACTCGTTGTATTAGAGCTTGCCGCCTTGGCAATACCGAAGTCGGTTA
>DWVZ01000187.1 GCA_019119975.1 Candidatus Blautia merdavium
TTCCGCGGCGGATCTACCACGATCACATCTGCAGAAATCCCTTCCTGCTCATACTTCTCTGGCAGCACCTCTTCTGCTTTTCCCACATAAAACTCCGCATTTTCAATTCCATTCAGCGCCGCATTCTTCCTGGCATCCGCAATGGCAGGCGGCACGATCTCCACGCCATACACCTGCTTCGCCTTTTTCGCCAGAAAAAGGGAAATCGTCCCAATGCCGCAGTACAGGTCCCACACGGTCTCCTTCCCAGTAAGCCCTGCAAACTCCAGCGCTGTGTCATACAGCTTCTCTGTCTGGATGGGATTCACCTGGTAAAAGGACAGCGGCGAGATCTGGTACTTCACCTCTCCGATAGCATCTGTGATAAAAGCCTGTCCCCACAGATTGATCACTTCTTCCCCCAGGATCACATTATTCCTTTTGGTATTTACATTCAGGCTGATGCTGGTCATGCCGGGAATCTCTCTTAAAGAATCTGTCAGCTTTTCTGCTGCTGGAAGCTTCCTGCCGTTGACGATCAGACAGACCATGATCTCCCCGGTCTGATATCCGCACCGGATGAGCACATGGCGCACCAGCCCTCTGCCGGTGGTCTCGTCATAGGGTGCCACATGATTCTCCTCCATGTAAGCAATGACTTTCTCTAAAATCGTTTCATTTATTTCTGCTCCCAGCAGGCAATCTTGATTGGGAATAATGGAATGGGTCCTTCCTGCGTAAAAACCAGTGATAATCTTCCCATCCTTATCTTTTCCCACAGGATACTGCGCCTTGTTGCGGTATCTCCAGGGATGCTCCATGCCTATGACTTTTTCAATCTCCAGGTCAGAGAAACCGCCGATGCGCTCCAGGTTGCCCCGGACTTTTTTCTCTTTGAATTCCAGCTGTTTCTCATAAGAAAGAGCCTGGAGCTGACATCCGCCGCAGGCTCTTGCACAGGAGCATTTTGGTTCCACCCGGTCTTTTGAAGGTTTCAGCACCTGCATCAGCCTGGCGTATCCATAGTTCTTTCCGGCTTTCATGACCTTGGCTTCCACCAGGTCGCCGATGACCGCATCTTTGATAAACAGTGTATAGCCTTCTGCTTTGCCGATGCCTTCTCCGTCATGCCCCATATCTTTGATCTCTACTGTGACCATATCGTTTTTCTTAAATTTCATGTTGTGCTGCTCCTTCTCAGATTGGACTCAAAGAGCCGGTTATATCCCAGCCAGTCCTTCTGCTCCCCTGCCGCGGCGAAGATCTCGGTCAGCGTCTCCATCTTGGCATCCGTATTATCTGCCAGATTAAGAGCAACTGCTTCTGCCAGCGCTGGTTTTTTGGGGGAGCCATATTCCAGCTCTCCGTGATGGGCAAGGATACAGTGCTTCAGCTCGCTTTCTGTCTTTTCCGGAAATCCGGGGATCTCCCGTGCCTTGTCGTGTATCATTTCCGCGCCGATCATAATATGTCCCAGCAGCTGTCCGTCGTCAGTATAATCATTCACAGGAAAAGCGCTCAGTTCCTTTGTTTTGCCGATATCGTGAAGCATTGCCGCAGTTACCAGCAGATCCTTATTTAAGATCGGATATGCCTGGCAGTAATACAGACACAATCTGGTAACGCTCAGTGTATGCTCCAGCAAACCGCCGATAAATCCATGGTGCACGGATTTTGCCGCAGAATGTTTCCTGAAAGTACCCGCGATTGCCTCGTCCTCTTCAAAAAAGCTGACCAGGAGTCTGTGCAGATAGGGATTTTTCACCTGTGCCACATAGCTTAATAACTCCTGATACATGGAATCCGGATTTTTGCTGCTGACGGGAAGGTAATTGCCGGGATCGTATTCTCCCTCCTGGGCTCTTCTCACTCGCTTAATGCTCACCTGAAGGCTTCCCTGGAAGCTGGTCACATCCCCTACCACGTCTATGTAGTCCAGGGGATCGAATTCGTCAATCCCCAGTGAATTGGGATCCCAGATCTTTGCGTCGATCGTTCCTGTTTTATCCTGTAAGATCACATTTTCATAAGGTTTTCCATTCTTTGTTACAGCTGACTGCTTATGTTTGCATAAATAAACACCTGAGATTTTTTCACCCTCACGGAGTTCCTTAATAAATTTCATAATTCTGCCCTTTCTATTTTGCCTTTAATGTCACGTCAAAGCTGACCTCTACATATCCCTCTGTGCTCTGACGCATGGCTTTTACTTTTATGGTACTGCCGGCTTTGCAGGATTTTAACTGCTGCTGGTATCCTTTCACCGTCTCCACCTTCTGCCCGCTTACTTCCACGATCACATCTCCGTTCTGGATGCCCACCTGCATGGCAGGAGAATCCACCTCCACAGCTTTGACAAAGACGCCTTTGGGAATTCCCTTTTTATCGGAAATCTCGGTAGATATATTTTCTCCTGTAATGCCCAGATAGGGCACCTGTTCATTGCTGGTCAGCGTCTCGATAATGTCACGGCTCTGGGAAACTGCCAGCCCGGTCACCAGACTCCCGGTATCTTCCCGGGCAAATGACTGGGCAATGATGCCCACGATCTCGCCTTCCAGGTTCACGATCACGCCGCTTCCCTGACTGCTTCCTGTGATATCTGTAGTCAGCAGTCCATACTCAGCGTCTACTTTGGAAACGGTATTGGAAGTGGATGTCACGATTCCATAACCGACAGAATCACTATACCCCATCGGGCTTCCGATTGCAAGAACTGGTTCGCCCAGTTTTACATTATAAGAAGCTCCCAGAGGCGCAATGCTGATGGCATTTTTGGTATCCGTGCTGATCTCTGACTGGGGGATTTTCAGAATGGCAAGTCCTGTATTGGTATCCGACTTCTGGAATCTGGCGTCTGTCATAGTCCCGTTGCAGAAGACGACCTGGATCCGGTCCACATTTTCCACGATCCGGTATTCGGTGAGGATATACAGTTCCTGCCCGCTCTCCGCCACGATGAGACCGGAGATCTGGCTCTCGTAAGGGGTCTGGAACCAATCCTTGTCATTCTGGCTTCCGATCACAGTCACCAGCGCCTTCTTGGCTTCCCCTGCCGCCTGGAACATCTCTGCGTACAGCTGTTCAAAATCCTCCAGCGTTAATTCCTGGATCACGGTGGTTGTCTGGGGTGTTTCTTCCGCTTCCTCCTCTTCCTGTGCCTGCTGCTCTTCCTCCACCGGCTCTGCCTCTGTCTCTTCCCCATCAGGGTCCGGATAACGGATGCTTTGATCCTGATAATAATCCTCTACTCTTCTTTCAATTCCCGGCGCCACCAGCGCGAAGACCAAAGCAGCCGCAAGTCCGAACACTGCGCCGGAACCAGCCAGCCGCGCCGCCTGTCTTGCCAGTTTCCTTTTATCCATGGGCTTTTGTTTAATAGTTTCTTTCAGGAACTCATAGCCGGAAGTTTCCTCCTGTTCTGCGCTCTCCTCTATAGACTGTTCCGCATCCTGCCCTGCATCCTGCCCTGCATTCTGTCCTTCTGGGTTCCCTCCTGCTGCATTCTGCTCCGTTTCACTCCACTCCGCAGGATTTTCGGCTCCGCTGCCAGTCTCTCTCTCCTGCTTCTCTGTCTCTTCCGCTGCCTTTCCTGGTCCGTTCTGCTCCAGTTCTTTGTCTGTCCGGCTTTCTGTTCTTTTCTGTTCGTCCATAGTCTATCTCTCCGTTTTAAGAATTCTGCCGTTTTCCCGCTGCCCGTATTCTCTTGCTGTTTCGGCATCTTTCCTCTGATCTGAGGCTGGATTTTGATATATTATATCAAAAATTTATGAACTTTTTATGAAGATTTCCTGACAAAGAATTTTCCCCGCGGCAGGGGTTTTCTTTCCCGCCCATTTCATGTAAAATGGAGGTGTTAATTCCCACTGAAAATTTTAACGGAAAACAGGTGAATTTATGAATCAAAAAGCATTAAAAACTTTAGAATATGACAAGATCGTAACCCAGCTGGAAGCCTGCGCCACCTCCTCATTAGGAAAAGAAATGTGCCGCCGGCTCACCCCTTTATCCGACCTTGTCCAGATCGAAACGCTCCAGCAGGAGACCGCGGACGCCCTGTCCAGGATCTACCAGAAGGGCTCTCTGTCCTTTGGCGGGTTAAAGGATATCCGGGGTTCTTTAAAACGGCTGGAGATCGGCAGCACCCTGGGCACAGGAGAACTTCTGGCAGTATGTTCTCTCCTGGAAACTGCCAACAAAGCCAAGGCCTATTCCAGACGGGAAAACGAAGAGCAGGAAGGGGACTGCCTGGACGCTCTGTTTGACGTGATCCAGCCTCTGACGCCTCTTGCCCTGGAAATCCGCCGGTGCATCCTCTCCGAAGAGGAGATCGCCGACGACGCCAGCCCCGGCTTAAAGCAGGTGCGCCGCGCCATGAAAAATACCAATGACAAGATCCACAGCCAGCTGTCTTCCTATGTAAGCGGAGGCGGCAGAACTTATCTCCAGGATGCCGTGATCACCATGAGAAACGGCAGATACTGTATTCCTGTAAAGGCGGAGTACAAAAGCCAGGTGCCCGGCATGGTCCACGACCAGTCCTCCACCGGCTCTACCTTTTTCGTAGAACCCATGGCAGTGGTCAAGCTGAACAATGACCTGCGGGAACTGGAGATCAAAGAGCAGGCAGAGATCGAGATCGTACTCTCTGATCTGAGCCAGGCAGCCGCAGAGCAGCTGGAATTCCTGGAGGACAACCTGAAAGTCCTGGCGCAGCTGGATTTCATTTTTGCCAGGGCGCTTCTGGCAAAAAACCAGAATGCCACAGAACCTATCTTCAACACCGAGGGCATCATTGAACTGAAAAAAGCCCGTCACCCGCTGATCGACAAGCACCGGGTCGTGCCCATTGACGTGCGTCTGGGAGACACCTTTGACCTGCTGGTCATCACCGGACCTAACACCGGCGGAAAGACGGTCTCCTTAAAAACCGTGGGTCTGCTGACCCTTATGGGACAGTCCGGGCTTCACATTCCGGCATTTGACCATTCCCGGCTCAGTGTATTCCGGGAAGTCTATGCGGATATCGGGGACGAACAAAGCATTGAGCAGTCTTTAAGTACCTTTTCCTCCCATATGACCAATGTAGTCCGTTTCCTGGAAAAAGCAGATCAGCATTCCCTGGTGCTCTTTGACGAGCTGGGCGCAGGCACGGATCCTACGGAGGGCGCGGCACTTGCTATCGCCATTCTCTCTCATCTCCATGAGCAGGGCATCCGCACCATGGCAACCACCCATTACAGCGAACTGAAGGTCTATGCCCTTTCCACAGAAGGCGTGGAGAACGGCTCCTGTGAATTTGACGTGGAAACCCTTCGTCCTACTTACCGGCTCCTGATCGGGATCCCCGGAAAGAGCAACGCTTTCGCCATTTCCGGAAAGCTGGGGCTTCCTTCCTATATCATCGACAAAGCAAAGGAGCAGATCAGCAAAGAAGACGAATCCTTTGAAGACGTACTTTCCACTCTGGAAGACAGCCGCAGGACCATTGAATCGGAGCAGGCACAGATCGCCGCTTATAAAGAAGAAGTAGCACAGCTGAAAGCTCGGCTGGAAGAAAAGCAGGACAAGCTGGACCAGCAGAAAGAGCGGATCCTGCAGAATGCCAATGAAGAAGCCCACCGGATCCTCCGGGAGGCAAAGGAATACGCAGACCAGACCATGAAGATCTTCAACAAGGCGGGCTCCGAGACTCTCTCTGCCAAGGATCTGGAGAAACGCCGCTCCGAGCTTCGCCAGAAAATGGATCACGCCGGAAAGAAGATGGCGCTGAAGACACCGGAGAAAAAGAAATCCACCCTAACTGCTAAGGACATCTCCCTGGGAGACGCAGTTAAGGTTTTAAGCCTGAATGTAAAGGGCACCGTCAGCTCCAAACCGGACGCCAAAGGAATGCTCTTTGTCCAGATGGGCATTCTCCGTTCCAAAGTCCATTTATCGGATCTGCAGCTGATCGATGAGCCTGTGATCACCGGACCTTCCCTGCAGCGCACCGGAGCCGGAAAGATCAAGATGAACAAGTCCTCCTCCATCCGCACGGAGATCAACCTTCTGGGCAAGACCGTGGACGAGGCGGTCGCAGAACTGGATAAATACCTGGACGACGCCTATCTGGCTCATCTGAGCAGTGTGCGCGTTGTTCACGGCAAGGGCACCGGAGCCCTGAGAAAAGGCGTCCACAATTACCTGAAGCGGCTGAAATATGTACAGGATTTCCACCTGGCTGAATTCGGGGAAGGCGATGCCGGCGTAACTATTGTAGAATTTAAGAAATGACCTCAGGCGGGATTTCCCGCTTCCGGTCATAATGAATAAGGGGGTATTGCCTAATGGCAGTCAAACAGAAAATTCTCATCGTTGACGATGACAACAATATCGCAGAGCTGATCTCTCTGTACCTGACCAAAGAATGCTATGACACGAAAATTGTAAACGACGGAGAAGAAGCGCTGAAGGCGTTCGCTTCCTTTGCTCCCAACCTGATCCTTCTTGATCTGATGCTTCCCGGCATTGACGGCTACCAGGTCTGCCGGGAGATCCGGCACAAATCCAATGTTCCCATCATCATGCTCTCAGCCAAAGGCGAGATCTTTGACAAGGTGCTGGGACTGGAACTGGGCGCAGACGACTATATGATCAAGCCGTTTGACTCCAAAGAACTGGTAGCCAGAGTCAAAGCCGTCCTGCGCAGATACCAGCCCACCGTGGCGCCTGCCACACAGCCTGCCGGAAAATATGTAGAATACCCGGATCTGGCGATCAACCTGACCAATTATTCAGTGGTTTATTACGGAGAACAGGTGGATATGCCGCCCAAGGAACTGGAGCTTCTATACTTCCTGGCTTCTTCTCCCAACCAGGTTTTCACCCGGGAGCAGCTTCTGGATCATATCTGGGGGTACGAATACATCGGAGATACCCGTACCGTAGACGTGCATATCAAGCGGCTGCGGGAAAAGATCAAAGACCATCCGGCATGGTCCATTGCCACCGTCTGGGGCATCGGCTATAAATTCGAGGTCAAAAATAAATGAAAAAATACTTGTACGTAAAATTTATCTTTGCCATCGTCCTTCTGGGCGTCATCGGCTTTGCGGTGATCTCTTTTCTGGGTAATTCTCTTGCCCAGAAGCATGTGGAATCCGTATACAGCAGCGAGCTATACCGGGAAGCCACCAACATCGCCCAGAGCCGGGCGGCAAAGTACTACCAGGAGTCCGTGACTGTGGAGAATATCTTTGCCAATTTAAAGAACGTCGCTTCTTACCAGGACGCCCGAATCTGCCTCATCAGTGCTGATGGGGAAATCCTCCTGGACACTTCCCTGGAATTTGTTCCTGAGGAGCCTATTGCCATTGAAAATTTTAATCCCGTATTTTCCAATGGGTCTTATTATACCATCGGCAGCTTTTTCGGGGAATTTTCCCAGGAACATTTAAGCGTTATGGCTCCGGTCACCCTGGGCATGGACGTGGTGGGCTATGTGAGCCTTCACCTGCCTATGAGCATCGTGACGCATCAAAGGGACCAGATCATGAATATCATTTACCTCTTGTTCGGTCTTTTCATGCTGATCCTGCTGGCGATCATTCCTGTCTTTTCCTTCATGATCTACCGCCCTCTGCAGAAGATCATCCAGGGCGCGGATGCCTTTGCCTCCGGCAATTTGAAATACAACATCCCCCTGGGCAAGCAGGATGAGCTGGGCTATCTCGCCCTGACTCTGAACTATATGTCGGACGAACTTGCCAAGACCGGGGACTACCAGCGGAAATTCATCGCCAATGTATCCCATGACTTCCGCTCTCCGCTGACCTCCATCAAAGGCTACACCGAAGCCATCCTGGACGGGACCATCCCGCCTGAAATGCAGGAGAAATACTTAAACATCGTTGTCTATGAGACAGACCGGCTGTATAAACTGACCCAGAGTCTGATCACCCTGAATGATCTGGACAAGCCGGGCAGGCAGCTGGATTACTCAGATTTTGATATCAACCGGATCATCAAAACCACGGCAGCCACCTTTGAAGGCACCTGCCGGGAGAAACGAATCTCCATAGAACTGCTGCTCACCGGGCAGACCCTGTTCGTCCGGGCAGACATGGGACAGATCCAGCAGGTTCTCTATAATTTAATCGACAACGCCATTAAATTCAGTCCTGAGGATTCTGTGATCAAGATTGAATCCACCTTAAAGCATGAGACGGTTTTCATCTCTGTAAAGGATTCCGGCTGCGGAATTCCCAAGGGAAGCCTGGGGAAAATCTGGGACCGTTTTTACAAGATTGATTCCTCCAGAGGCAAGGACCGCAAAGGCACTGGTCTGGGGCTTTCCATTGTAAAAGAGATCATCAGCTCCCACCAGCAGAATATCAACGTGATCAGTACCGAGGGCGTCGGCACAGAATTCATCTTCACTCTGGCAAAAAGCCCGGAGGAGGACAGCAAGGAAGAATAAGCCCTGAAAGATCAGGTCCGGCGCCTCCTTCCAGATGCCGGTCTAAATCCTGAATCTGACAAAAAAGGACAGTCCTGCCTATGCAGCGCAGCAGAATTTTCCGCTGCCTGCGCAGAACTGTCCTTTTTTCTTTTCCCTTTTTTTCTCTTACTCTCCAGGAGCAGCAGTCTTCCTTTCCTGCTTTCCCAAAAACCTGTCGTTTCCTGCTATTTCCACTGGTATTTGGTCAGATGTCCTTCCAGCTGCATATGGTCAAAATGATTCTGCCGCAGAGCTTCGTAAAGCACGATTGCCACAGAATTGCTCAGGTTCAGGGAACGGATATCCCCGATCATGGGAATACGTACCGCTGTTTCCTGATTCTGCAGAAGGATCTCCTCCGGAATGCCGGCGCTCTCCTTTCCAAACATGATGTAGCAGTCCTCTTCATACTGCACATCCACATAAGTTTTCGGCGCTTTCGTGGTTGCCATATAAATCTTGGCTCCCGGATTTCGCTCCAGAAAGTCCTGATAATTTACATAAGTCGTAACATCCAGATCTTTCCAGTAGTCCATGCCCGCGCGCTTGATCTCTTTTTCACTGAGACGAAAGCCCAGAGGCTCGATCAGGTGCAGCCTGGTTCCTGTTGCCACGCAGGTTCTTCCGATATTCCCTGTATTGGCAGGGATCTCCGGCTCAAATAATACAACATTCAGTTTTGCCATGGTTCTCTCCTCAGCTCTGGTAAATTTTATACAATTCATCGCTCTGGGGTTTATCCAGATATCTGGTATCTTCCCCGTTTCTTAAAATCCGGTCATTTCCTGCTGTAGCTTTTCCCACAACAGCCCCATGGATCCCTGCCTGCTCCAGCCTGCGCACAAGTCCCCAGCCGTCGTCCGCAGCGATCATCATAGAACCGCTGGACATCAGGATATAAGGATTCAGCCCCAGAACCTCGCAGACCTCTACGGTCTCCTGACGGATCGGGATCCGCTTCAGGTCAATGTCCAGACCCACGCCGGATCCGCTTCCCATCTCCCAGAGCGCGCCGAAAACGCCTCCCTCTGTGATGTCATGCATGGCAGAGACTCCCCATTCTCTGGCGATCTTTGCCTCCGGCACCACGGACAGGTACTGGTCAAATTTTTTGGCTGCCTCCACAAAGGACGGCGCGAACCGCTCCAGAAGCACGGCTTCCTTCTCCTTTGCGGCAATGGAGGTTCCCTCCAGACCGATCCATTTGGTGATGACGATATCCTGCCCCGGCTTCACAGAAGAAGTGGTGAGGACTTGGTCTTTCCGGATCTTTCCCACTCCGGTCAGGGAAATCAGGGGCTGCTTTACCACATCTGTAATCTCTGTGTGTCCGCCCATGACCTCCATATTCAGCTCCCGGCAGGCGCTCTCCACGTCTCTCACCATGGTCTTTAACTCCTCTTCCGTGGTCTCAGGAGTGAGAAGGACCGTGATCATGATCCCTACCGGCTCTGCCCCGGAAGCCGCCAGGTCATTGGCTGTGATATGGACGCTGTGCCTTCCGATGTCTTTCGTGGTTCCTGTGATAGGATCGGAGGAAAGGACAAAGACCTCTCCTTCTCTTCCTTCGATCACAGCGCAGTCCTGTCCTACTGCAGGTCCTACGAGGACCTCTTCTCTTCTGTGCGCTACCTGTTTTAATACGGAGCGGATCAGCACCGGCTCCGGTAATTTTCCTATTTTCATGTTCTGCAACCTTCCGTCTGTATTTCGTTCCTGGTTCTGCGTTTACGCTAAAGCTGTAACTGCCATGGGAATGATCATGGCAAGAGCTAGGAGCACGGCAAGAATCCCTGCAATGATCCTCTTGGTCTTGGAATTATTCAGATTCATCATTTCAATACCTCATTCTCTTATTATCTTACTATCTTTCCATAAGTTCCCAGTATGGTGTCGATCAGCCTGGATGCCTCGTTCTTGGTCAGACTGTCCGGCTCCACTTTCAGCTCTATTCTATGATATTTTACTAAATCCTGCAAGTAACGTTTTTGGGCAGGGGTGATGGGACCCTGCTTCTTCACTTTATAGATCAGATCGGTCTGCGTAAAAAGCTCCGGTCTCAAAGGCTGAAATTCTGCCTTCAGCTTCTCATAAAGCTTCCAGGTGGTCTGCGCATCCTCCAGCGCCCGGTGGGCGTCTCCCTGGGCAATGCCGTAATAAAGCCGCAGGTTCTGCAGGCTCCTGCTGGGCAGATCCGGAAGCAGAAGCCTTGCCAGCTTCAGCGTATCCGCGCCTTTCTTCTCAAAATCCAGTCCCATATTCACTGCACTGTGCTTGATAAAGCTGTAGTCAAAAAGCAGATTGTGTCCCAAAAGGGGCAGATCTTCGCAGAAATCCAAAAAGCCGGAAACTGCCTCCTCCACGCAGGGCATGTCCCTGACCATCTCCCCGGTGATCCCTGTCAGCTCTGTGATCCGCGCCGGTATCTCTGTCCTGGGATTTACCAGAGTGGAATACTCCTCCACAACGGTCTGATCTTTAATCTTCACTGCCCCGATCTCAATGATCCTGTCCGTCTTTGGGGCAAGTCCTGTTGTCTCCAGATCCAGGCATACATATTCTCTCATATTCTCTTCCCTGTCTTTCCTTCAAGTTCCACCTCATGGACCAGAGCGTCTCCGGTGAGGGGATTTCTCCTTCTGTAGTCAAAAAGCAGCGCGCAGATACCTTTGGGGCAGCCTTTTTCCCTGACTCTCCGGTCAAAGATTTCCAGGTGGGTCATTTTCTCCAGCTGCTTTGCCTGATATCCGGCGTAATCCTTCAGAAACTGTGGTTCCTGCGCCTCTTCCTCATAGAACGCCCGAATCTGCTGCTTATATTCTTTCTGTTCCGGCGCCCAGGCAGGGCGTGTCTTCAGTTTCTCCCTCGCATACAGGTCATAGACCATCCGCCGGTCAAAAGCTTCCAGATCCGCCCCAGGCAGTTCCTCCAGAAACTCCCGCAGGATCTCATAGCGGCGGATCCTGGAATGGGACAGCCCGTCATATCCTTTTCGCTTATAAAATCCGGCAAGGGCTTCATACATAGCAAACGCATCCTCAAACAGCTCTTCCAGCGCCTCCATGGTACTGGAAAACTGTCCGCTGTTGTAATACACCTCCACCATGTCCTCCACACCCTTTAACCGGCAGATCTCCCCGTAGTCCAGCCACCGGGTTCCCAGCACCTCATAGGGTTCCCTGGATTTATAAAGGCAGCCGTACGCCTCTGCCTGCTCATACATATACGAACCCTTCAAAACCTTCAGAAATCCCAGCTGAAGCTGCTGGGGCTTTAAAGCATACACATCACAGAAGGATTTCCGGAAACTGTCCCAGTCCTCAAAGGGAAGCCCGGCGATCAGATCCAGATGCTGGTGGATATTATTCCCTGCCTTCACCTGCTCCACCTGCTGCCGGATCTTCTCAAAGCTGGCAGTCCTTCTGATCTCCCGGATGGTCCGGGGATTCGTGGACTGGACGCCGATCTCCAGCTGCACCGCGCCGGGACGCATGGTATTTAACAGCTGGATCTCCTCCTGGGCAAGAAGGTCCGCGGAGATCTCAAAGTGGAAATTGGTAATACCGTTGTCATGCTCTTTCAGATACTGCCAGATCTCCATAGCATGGTCTCTGCGGCAGTTAAAGGTCCTGTCCACAAATTTCACCTGGGGCACCTTATGATCCAGGAAAAACTGAAGTTCCTTTTTCACCAGGGAAAGACTTCGGAACCTGAGTTTCTTATCTATGGAGGAGAGACAGTAACTGCAGGAAAAAGGGCAGCCCCTGCTGCTCTCATAATATAAAATCTTATTGGCAAAATGGGACAGATCCTCATAGGGAAAGACCAGTGTATCCATGTCCAGGATCTCCCTCGCCGGATTTTTTCTGATCTCCTGCTCCTGTCTGTAGATGATCCCCCGGATATCAGCCAGTTCTTTTACCTCTCCTTCTGATCGCTTTTCCTGTTGGCAGGCAGTATAATACTGCGCCAGCTCCAGAAAGGTTTCTTCCCCTTCCCCGCACATGACGCCTCTCACCTGAGGCATTTCCGTCAGGAACCGCTCTGCGTCATAGGACACTTCCGGACCGCCTGTCCAGATCTCTGTCCCCGGCAGGATCTTCTTCAGATCCCGGATCAGGTCTTTTACAAAGGAAATATTCCAGATATAGCAGGAAAAGCACACGACCTGTGGCTGCCTTTCGTACAAGTTCCTCAAAATCTCGTCCTTTTGCTGGTTAATGGTAAATTCTGCAAGTTCTGTCCGGATGCCTCTGGCTTGAGCATATGCCCGGATACTGTAAACTGCCAGATTGGAATGGATGTATTTAGCATTCACTGCTGTCAGAAGTAGCTTCACCTTCGATTCCTGCCTTTCCTGTTTTCTCTCTTTCCGAAAGAAACCGCCGCAAGACCTGCCTGCAGCGGTTTTCCTTTTCTTTTTGTCTTATCTATCTTTTCTATCTTTTTGTTTTGTCTTTTTTCCTTGTCCTTACAAAACGGTTTCTGTCTTTTTCCCCTTCATCCCCCAGGATACCCAGCTGTTTCGCCAGGTCATTTTCTATGTATTCCGGCGCTTTCTGCTTATCCTGGAAGGTCAGCTTCAGAAGGATCGGGGATACAATGGTGGTGACTACCACTACGATAATGACCGGTCCCAGAATGTTCGGAGCAATCAGCCCCATGCTGTTTCCCTTGGAAGCTACGATCAGCGCCACCTCACCTCTGGAGATCATTCCCATACCGACCCGGATACTGTCCTGATTAGAAAACTTGCACATCTTAGCGCCCAGACCGCAGCCTACAATCTTTGTAAGAACTGCCACAATGCTGAGAAGAACTGCAAACAGCACGATCATGCCGCTCATCTGGGGAAGCACCACCTGCAGACCGATATTGGCAAAAAATACCGGAGACAGGAAAATATAGGATAAAATCCCGAAACGCCTTGCGATATAATTGGTATGCGTGGTCTTAGTAATGATCAGCCCTGCAAAAAACGCACCTGTAATATCCGCTACCCCAAAGAATTTCTCCGCACTGTAAGAGAATACCAGACAGATGACAAACGCGATGATCACAAATCTCTGCAGATCCCTTTCATATCCTCTCACCCATTTCTCAAAGAGAATGTGGATCAGATAGCCGCCCAAACCAACAAATACAAAGAAACCTACGATCTTCAGCAGAACGATCCATACATTCACGGAAGAGTCCGCCAGACTGGTAATGACTGTCAGCGCAATAATACCCAGCACATCGTCGATGATCGCCGCGCCCAGGATCGCATTGCCGGCTTTTGTATTTAATTTTCCCATTTCTTTCAGTGTTTCCACAGAAATACTTACGGAAGTAGCTGTCAGGATCACACCGATGAAAAAGTTCTGCAGCATAGCGCTGGCGCTGGCAGATGCTTCCAGCATCCCCGGACCGTTAAACAGCGCCGCGATCCCGAAACCGCCGAAAAGAGGCACAACCACACCCAGCAGGGCAATGATAAAAGATGCCTTCCCGCTGCGCTTCAGCTCATCAATGTCTGTTTCCAAACCTGCGCAGAACATCAGCACGATCACGCCGATTTCTGAGGTCTGTTTGATAAATTCTGTCTGTTCCAGCACTCCGAAGCATGCCGGTCCTAAAATCAATCCTGCCAACAGCGCTCCCACTACCTGGGGCATCCGCACCTTCCTAGTGAGAAGCCCGAAAAGCTTGGTACTCAGCAGTATAATGGCAAGATCCAGTAAATAATCATAAGAATTCATGTTTTATCCTCCCAACGTAACAAGAATTTTCCTGACGGATAAAAATCCCGAAATTAAGGTAATGTTACCATATTTCTTCAAAAAAGGAAATGGAATTCTTACAATTTTGCCCCTGATTTTCTGTGCATACTACACAAAATTCTCAGGGGCAATTCCCAATATTTTCTATGCAATCTGCACAAAGCGCTGTACACCTGCAGCTTACATGGATTTTCTTTCCGCTATCTCTGCCATCTTTGCCGAATTCAGCCTGGTATCTCCATGAACCCTGCTGTAAGACAGATACCCGTTCATACGGTCAATCTTTGTCAGATTCCTGGAGCCGCATACCGGACACACATCCATCTCCAGCTCTTCATGACCGCAGTCATCGCAGTACGCCAGGGACAGGTTTACCCCTTCATAGTATCCCAGCTCCATAGCGCGCCGTACCAGAGCCCGGATGGCGTCAATATTGTAGCCAATGGGATAGCGCACATACTGGATCTTTCCTCCGTTGCACAGTTCCCAGAACCTTCCTTCGCAGTCCTGCTTTTCGATGGGGGTCATCACCTCTGTCACGTGGCAGTGGAAGCTGTTGCTCACATAAGGACGGTCGGATACGCCTTCCACAATGCCGTACATTTTCCTGAACTGCTCTACCTGCAGCCCGCACAGGCTTTCTGCCGGTGTACCGTAAATAGCATACAGGTTGCCGTCCTCTTTCTTGTACTGTTCTACCTTGCGGTTGATATACTGAAGCACCTCCAGGGCAAATTCTCCATCCTCCCGGATGGATTTGCCGTTGTAGAGCTCCTGAAGCTCATTTAACGCCGTAATGCCGAAGGATGCAGTCATTGGCTTAAGGAGCGG
Source organism: Candidatus Blautia merdavium (assembly GCA_019119975.1). GTDB lineage: Bacteria > Bacillota > Clostridia > Lachnospirales > Lachnospiraceae > Blautia > Blautia merdavium. The sequence goes on from DWVZ01000187.1 coordinate 15,055, forward strand.
CTTGATCTTGTCAGAAGGCTTCAAATTGCCGCCGTAGAAGCCGCCCTCACAGTATGCCAGAGGATTGGTGGAAGCCCTCATCTCTCCCAGGTAATCATAAGTCCTGATGTGAAGCTGGCGAATCATCTCCAGATAGAAATCAAGGACCTCATAGAAATCCCGGTTCTCAGATCTGGCTTTTGCCAGGATCATAGGCAGGTGCAGGCTCACAGCTCCTACATTGAAGCGCCCTACAAATACAGGCTCATCCTTGTCATCCGCAGGATTCATTCCGCCTCTTACATACCAGGGGCTGAGGAAAGCCCTGCAGCCCATGGGGCTGATGACCTTTTTATATCTTTTGTACATGCTGGAGATATAGCCTTTTCCGCTGAGAGAAAGCCAGTCCGGATACATGGTCTTTGCAGAGCAGGCAATCCCCGCTTCAAAGACGTCTTCCCCGATCTGACCCTCTCCGTGTACATTTTCATCGTACAGGAACACGATCTTGGGGAACAGCACCGGTTTCTTGTGCCCTTTCTTTCCCTGGCCTCCCTTATGTACTTCCAGAAGGGAGATGCTGCACATCTTCTCGAAGCGCTCCATGCCAAGTCCCAGTGTCACTGTCACAAAAGGATAATCCCCTCTGGAGGATCCTACCGTGTTCAGCTTATACTCGATTCCCTGCCAGCCCTGGTCATAGTCTCTTCTGACCTTATCCATGGCATACTTTTTCGCTCTGTCCTCTGCCTGTTCCCAGGAAGGATCCACATATTTCAGAAATTCTTCTTTATACTTCTCATAGCTTTTTTCCGCATAGGGAGCCAGGATCTTATCCACCTCCGGTACGGTAAAGCCGCCGTACTGCTGCGCCGCAGTGCTTAAAATAATATCGCCCATGACGTCAAAGGCTGTATCCAGGGTTTTCGGCTCATTGTACCATACGTTCCCCATCTCAAATCCGCCTTTTAATACATTGGCAACGTCAAAAAGACAGCAGTTCATGGTATCCAGACGGGCAGACTGGTCATGGATATAAATGTACCCGTCCTTGCATGCCTGCAGCTCGTTTCTGGTCATGAAAAATTTTCTGTACAGCTCTTTGTTCAGTTCATTGAAGATCAGGCTCCGCTTGGTGGCAACCAGCGCGCTGTCCGTATTAGCGTTGCTCTTGTCACCGATATAGCGGATGGACTGGCTTTTGGTGTACACCTCGTCCATCATATGGATAAAATCATGTTTGTAATTGCGGTAGTCCCGGTAGCTTTTTGCCACAGAGGGATTGACCGCCTCCAAAGCCCCTTCCACAATGTTGTGCATCTCCTGTATGGTGATCTCCTCTTTGCCCAGGGACTTTGCTTTGTCCTCCGCGTATTTGCAGAGAAAACCTACTTCCTGCTCCGTAAACTGATACATGATACGGGATGCGGATTTATTCACCGCACGAATAATCTTCTGCACATCAAACTTCTCTCTCGTGCCGTCTTTTTTAATTACATACATCATTGCTTCACCTCTCATGGCAGCCATTGACCGTTCCGCCCTTCGGACCGTTCACTATATCTTGTGCCGCCTTGTGTCATTACATTTTGTTTTCACCACATGTTGTATTCAGAAGTATAGCACTTTTTCCGCTGCAATGGAAGTTGGAATATTGCACAATTCTCACGGAGGATCGTCCGCCCCCTGCTCTGCCCTTTATTTTACATGGTTTTTACCTGATAAGTCTGTGACAGAAATTTTCTTTTTTCCCAAAAAAATCTTCTTATTCCTTCTGCTTTTCCTTTTTTCGGATTTTATTTTATATAAAATGCACAAGAAATTTTTCCCGGATTCTTTTTTCTACCTGGTAATATTATTCAGCCATTTATAGCTCCTGTAACGCCAGATGGAAAAAGGCACTTTTATCACTTCATCGCTGCACAGCAGGATATATACCCAGGGCATGGGGATCCCGATCACAAAGGCGCCCACTGCCGCTGCCGCGATGGAGCACAGCCACATGACACCCACATCCAGGATCAGACCGAACCTGGTATCACCGCCTGCCCGGAAGACCCCTACGATTAAAGTAGAATTCACCGACTGGGCTGCCGCGTAATAGGACATGATCACCATCATAACGGTCAGATAAGACTTGGCAAGCACAGAGAGCTTCATCACCGCACATACCACAGGTGTTATGGCAAGGAGCAGGATTCCCCCGCCGACGCCGAAGAGGATAGACAGCCGCAGAAACCGCCGCCCGTATTCCCTTGCCAGGGCTTCTTTCTTCTCCCCGATGGCTTTGCCTATCATGATCGAGGTTGCATTGGATACGCCGAAGGCAATGACCATAGAAAGCTGCCTGCACACCTGAGTTACAGAATGCGCCGCCACCGACGCGCTTCCCAGATGTCCTACAATGGCAGAGATCGCCGCCATGCCCGCTCCCCAGGCAAGCTCATTGAGCAGCACCGGAAAAGCGTAAGTAAGAAAATCTCTGGACAAATCCCTGTCCTTTACAAACAGGTCCTTGATCCGGATCCTTACGATCTGATTCCTCCGCACTGCGTAATAGACAACGATCAGGACTTCGATCCCTCTGGAGCATAAAGTCCCCAGGGCAGCGCCGGCAGCTCCCATAGCCGGACAGCCAAACAGTCCGAAAATAAAGATTGCATTCAGCACAATATTCGCGCACAGAGAAGTACCGTATACCACGGTGGCAATGACCACCTTCTCGATACTCCGGATGATATTCAGATACACATTGGTAAAAGCGGACAGCACATAAGAAAAGCTGACAATCTTTAAGTAACGCACGCCCTCTGCGATGATCTCCGGCTCCCCGGTAAAGATCCGCATCAGATGCTGGGGCGCCAAAAACGCCGCAATGCCAAAAACAAGCCCGCCCAAAAGGGAAATACGAAAAGACATGCCCATGACCTTTTCAATGGTCCGGGTATCCTTCTTCCCCCAATACTGGGCAGTCAGCACACAGGCGCCGGAGGTCAGCCCGAAGAACAGCAGGGACAGGATAAAATACACCTGATTTGCCAGGGAAACGCCGGACAGGGCTGTCTCCCCTACTCTTCCCAGCATGATCACGTCTGTGGAGGTCACTCCCACATTGATCAGATTCTGCAGCGCCATAGGCATGACCAGCCGGAAGACATTGGCATAGAATCGTTTGTCCTCTGTACTCATGTTTCTTGTGATGTGAAACATTTCATCCCCCTCCTGCGCCGCTTAAAGCTGGATCTCACCGTCAAAGACCACAGCTGCCGGACCAGTCATATACACCAGATTTTTCTCCCGGTCCCAGAAGATCTTCAGATCTCCGCCCAAAAGCTTCACTGTTACCTCTTCCTCTGTATAACCGTTTAACACGCTGGCAACGGTCACCGCGCAGGCTCCTGTGCCGCAGGCAAGGGTTTCCCCGCTGCCTCTCTCCCAGACTCTCATTTCCACGGTATTCCGGTCAATGACCCGGACAAACTCTGTATTCACGCTTTCTGGAAATGCCCGGTGCTTTTCAAAATAGGGACCTGCCTCTTCGATCTTCAGATTCTTTACATCATCCAGATAGACCACTGCGTGGGGATTTCCCATAGATACCGCAGTCACCTCGTAGATCTGCTCATGGACGTTCAGCGGCTGGCTGATCACCTTGTCCATGGGATAAATCATAGGGATCTTCTCGGTCTGAAGCTCCGGAGAACCCATATTGACCCGGACTTCCCGGACTTTCCCCTCCTCCACGGTCAGCTCCAGGTATTTCACGCCGCTTTTGGTATCCACGCTGATGCTGGTCTTGTCTGTCAGACCATAGTCATAGACATACTTTGCCACACAGCGGATGCCATTGCCGCACATAGCGCCCTGGCTGCCGTCTGCATTGTACATTTCCATCTCAAAATCCGCTTTTTCGGAAGGCTTGATCAGGATCAGACCGTCGGAACCTATGCCGAAATGGCGGTCGCTGACTTTTATCGCCACTTCAGACGGGTTCTCTACTGTCTCCTGAAAACAGTTGACATAAACATAATCATTTCCGATTCCGTGCATTTTCGTAAACTTCATAATTCCATCCTCCTTTGCTGCTGTTCAGAACGCATCACATCAAAAAGAGGGCGTCTTATGTGAAAGATACCCTCTTCTTATCTTCTGCTCTATCATAGCAAATTCCGGCTTGGCATGTCAATGTCCCGCCAGTCTTTTCCCTGAGTTTTTATCAGCAGGTAGCGCCTCCGGTCTCATGAAGTTTTGCATCCAGGATTTCCTGTTTTCTTGCCAGAATGTCATCGGAGATGATCTGGGCTTCCACATTCTCAAATCCCAGCCGCTCTACCGTCTCAGCAAAACGTTCGCCGGTCTTTCCCTGTTCCCTGTACAAAAGGATTGCCTTTTCCACAGCTGCCAGGACTTCTTCTCTGCTGGTAAAGATCTTGCTCAAAGGTCTTCCCATGGCGATCTTCTTGCCCCATCTGCCTCCGATGTAAATCTTATAGCCATTGATTCCATCTTCGATGGCGTCGAAATGACAGGTTCCGATGCAGCGTCCGCAGTTGATGCACTTCTCCTTGTCGATCTCCATCACGCCGTCCACCACCTTCACGGCAGCTACAGGACAGGCTTTCTGTACTGAACATTTCTTGCAGCCGTTACACAGATCTTCGTCGTAATTGGGGATCATCTGCCCTACAATACCCAGGTCATTCAGATTGGGCTTTACGCAGTTATTGGGACATCCGCCTACCGCAAGTTTAAACTTATGAGGAAGCTTAACACCCCGGTACCCTACATAGAATTTCTCATGCAGCTCCTCAGACAGGTCAAAGGTGTCAATAAGCCCGTACTGGCAGGTCGTTCCCTTACAGGACACAACTGGGCGGACCTTGGATCCGGTACCGCCGGTATCCATCCCTGCCGCCTGGATAAAGGCACGGAATTCGTCAATTTTTTCATAAGGGATTCCCTGTACTTCCACTGTCAGGCGGGTAGTATAGGTCACGATCCCGTTTCCGAACTTTTCAGCTGCTTCGCCAATGGCGATCTGCTGTTTTGCCGTGATCTTGCCGTTCTTTGTAATGATCCTTCCGGAGAAATTATCTGTGCCCTTGTTGCTTAAGAATCCTAATGCTTTTACTCTCTTTTCATCTTCCTTGCTGACTGTAAGTGTCGCCATACTCGTTTCCTCCTCTTCGCTCTCTCTTATTCTTCTTCTACTAATTCTGTTCCGTTAAACATAGTTCCGCCTTCCAGAACTCTGGTATTGGTATAGCCGAAGGATTTCAGACGGTTCTGCAGCAGATATGCCCGTCTTCCTTTGGTACATACCAAAAGGAGCTTCTCATCTGTGGGATGATTGGGCAGTTCTCCCTCTGTTTCTGCCAGGTTGACAAATTCTGCCCCTTCGATGGCAGGCGCCTGTCCTGCATCCAGGATCGTATAGCCCTCTGCTACTCCCTCCTGGAATTCTGCCGGGGTAAAGGAGTCCAGCTTTCCTTCTATCTTGTTCAGCAGCACATTGATCATGTGTCCAAAAGGATGAATGGCGGTAGAGAACGGCGGCGCATAGGCAAAGTCCAGATGCTCCAGCTGGTTCACTGTCGCCTTCATGGAAAGAGCCACCACGGCAATGTCTACCATCTTGTCCACCGCTCCTTTTCCCAGCACCTGAATGCCCAGGAATTCTCTGGTGGTCCTGTCTGCGATCATCTTTACGATAAAGGTGCCTGCGCCCGGATAATAATGTGCTTTATCATCCACAGCTCCCAGCACCGTGATCACATCGTGTCCCGCAGCCGCGGCAGCTGCCTCCGTCAGTCCGGTCCTGCCTGCATTGAGCCCGGGAAGCTTTACCACGCCGGTTCCCAGTACGCCAGGGTAGGAAATGTCTGCTCCCTCCAGGTTCTGCGCTAAAATGCGTCCTTCAATGTTCGCCGAAGAACCCATGGGGGACCATGCCCTTTCTCCGGTCATACGGTTAGTCACCATCGCGCAGTCTCCTGCCGCATAGATATCCTCATCATTGGTCCTTAAATGCTCGTCTACCAGTATGGTGCCATTGGGTGCCAGCCCGATCCCTGTGTCTGCCAGAAAGCCGGTATTTGCCCGGATCCCGAGAGACAGGATCAGCGCGTCTGCTTTGATCGCCCTGCGGGAAGTCTTTACCTTCTCCACCTTGTCTGTGCCTTCCACACCTTCCAGCCTGGTATTGGTCATTGCCATGATTCCTATATCAGCCAGATAATCCTCTACATAAGCTGCCATTTCCGGATCAAAGCCCGGCATAATATGCGGCGCCATATCGATGACTGTGGTGCGGATCCCTTTCTCCATCAGGTTCTCTGCTACTTCCAGTCCGATAAACCCGCCTCCAGCGATCACTGCCCGCTTGATGTTCCCTGTCTCTGCCGCTGCCCTTAATGCTTCCGCATCCTGGGGAGTCCGCATACAGAACACATTCTTCAGATTCAGTCCCTCAAGAGGAGGAACGATGGGGGAAGCGCCGACAGCGATCACCAGCTTATCATAGCTGTACTCTGCCTTTTCCTGTGTCTCCAGGTCCACTGCCGTGACCTTTTTTGCCTCACGGTCTAAGGCGGTTACTTCCACCCCTGTTTTCACCTGGGCGCCGGTAAGCTTTTCAAATGCCTGAGGGGTATTTACGATCAGCTGGCTCTTTTCATGGATCACATCGCCTACATAATAGGGAAGCCCGCAGCCGGCATAGGAAATATCCTGGCTTTTGGTAAGGATCAGGACTTCATCGCTCCGGTTTTCCCTTTTTAACTTTGCCGCCGCTTTTGTTCCGGCAGCTACACCGCCGATAATCAGAATTCTCATAGCAATCTCCTTTTTCTCTTTTGGACAGTCCATGATCCGGACTGACTGCTGTTCTCCAGTTATTTCCATTGTACCACTTGTCATGTTATAGAAAAAGAAATATAATTCTATATAAATCATAAGTTTTTCCTATAGATTGAAAAAGATCACCAACAAATTACATACAAAGGAGGAACGCCATGACCATCCGGCATTTAAAAGTCTTTATCGCCGTGGCAGAGACAGGAACCATGAGTGCGGCGGCAGAAAAGCTCTATCTCTCCCAGCCCTCTGTCAGCCAGGCGATACGGGAACTGGAATCCCATTACCAGGTGCTACTCTTTGAGCGCCTGTCCAAAAAGCTCTTTATCACAGAGGCAGGAAAACGCCTGTACAGCTACGCCAAGCCAGTTGCGGCACAGTTTGACCTGATTGAAGAGAATATGACGCAGGAAGCCCGGCTCCAGCGTCTGCGGGTGGGGGCTACCGTCACGGTAGGCAGCAGCCTGCTCCCTTATTTTATCCGGGATCTGAAAGAAGCCTGTCCGGACACGGTTCTGTATTCTTATGTAAACAATACCCGGATCATTGAGAAAAAGCTCCTGGATATGGAGCTGGATGTAGGGGTGGTCGAAGGCAGAATCCGGCATCCGGACCTGGTATCCATCCCTCTGGTCCACGATATGCTGGTGCTTGCCTGCAGCCGGCGGCATCCCTTTGCCGGCAGAGCTTCTCTGCCGGTGCAGGAGCTGGAAGGACAGGACTTTGTCATGCGGGAGTCCGGCAGCGGCACCAGAGAGCTGTTTGAAGATTTCCTCAGCCGTCACCGGCTGTCCATCCAGACTGTCTTTGAAGAAAGCAGTCCCGATGCCATCCGAAACGTCATTAAGATCAATAACTGTCTGGGCGTGGTCTCCATCCGCCTTCTGGAGGAAGACATCCGGCGAAAGGAGATCTATGTCTTCACCAGTCC
>DWVZ01000026.1 GCA_019119975.1 Candidatus Blautia merdavium
TTAACCGGACGGAAAGTCCCAAGCCCTACATGGAGGGTTACATGGGCAATCTTTACCCCTTTTTCTTCGATCTGCTCCAGCAGTTCTTTGGTAAAATGCAGTCCCGCCGTGGGAGCTGCCGCGCTGCCCTCATGCTTTGCATACACGGTCTGATAACGCTCCTTGTCCTGCAGTTTATGGGTAATATAAGGAGGAAGGGGCATCTCCCCCAACTGATCCAGGATTTCTTCAAATATACCCTCATAAGAAAATTGGATAAGACGATTTCCCTCTTCCACTACATCAAGAACCTCTCCTATGAGAAGCCCGTCCCCAAAGCTGATCTTTGTGCCGGGTTTTGCCTTTTTCCCCGGTTTTACCAGAGTCTCCCAGATATTGTTTTCCTTCCGCTTCAGAAGGAGGATCTCAATGCCTGCATTGGTGCCCACCTTACTGCCGTACAACCGCGCCGGGATCACCCGGGTGTCATTGATCACCAGGCAGTCTCCCGGATTCAGGTAATCCAGCACATGGCGGAAATTGGTGTGGACGATTTCCCCGGTCTGCTTATCCAGATGCATCAGCCTGGAAGAGGAACGGTCAGGAAGGGGATCCTGGGCGATCAGCTCCTCCGGCAGATCATAATAAAAATCTGAAGTTTTCATGTTTTTCTTTCCTTTTCAATTCTCATGCATAATATACCACATCTTCTTCCAGAAGAAAAGCCCTTCCTTCCCGGACTTCCACCACATTGACTCCGCAGTTGGACGGCACCTTGCCATGCCAGAAATCCCTGATAGACGGATTTTCATACACATTCTGCAAAAGCGCCCGCATAGCGCAGCCGTGAGTGGCAACCAGAATGGTCTGCTCCCGCAGCTCTTTTCTGGAGATGATATCTTCCCAGAATGCCCGGGTGCGGCAGCAGACCTCCTCCAGGCTTTCTCCCCCCTCCGGCGCACAATATTTTTCCGTATAATGGAAAAAATACTCCAGCATCTGGGCAGGCAGTTCCGAAGACTCCCTTCCTTCCCAGTCTCCGAAGGAGATCTCCCGAATCCGGGAATCCTCGTAAACAGGAATGTCCCTTTCCCCAAGGACCAGTCTGGCAGTCTCCTTTGCCCGGATCAGGGGGCTGGTAAAGCAGCAGGAAAAGGGAATCTGCGCCAGCGCCTTCCCGGTTTCCCGTGCCAGGGCAATGCCTTTTTCATTGAGCTGGGTATCCGACGCGCCCTGCAGCTTCTTCTGGGCATTCCACTGGGTTTCTCCATGACGGATGATATATACTTTCATTTCCTTCCTCCCATGAGACAGACACAAGGGCTGCACCGAGATTTTCTCTCCCGCCGCAGCCCCGCTCTCCCGGCGCTTTTCCTTGCACGAAAGCTCCGGATCAGTTCCTGTGAATTATTTACGCAGCTCGATGCCCAGTCCTTCCAGACCATTTAAAATTTTCTTCATCGCCGCGTTTACATCTGCATCTTCCAGAGTCCTGTCTTTTGCGCGGAAGGTAACAGAGTAGGCAATGGATTTATAGCCTTCCTTGATCTGGCTTCCCTCATAGATATCGAACAGCTCATAGCTTTCCAGGATCTTTCCGCCTCTCTGGGCAAGAATATGTTCGATCTGTCCTGCCAGGATCTCTTTGGGCACTACCATACTGATATCACGGCTGACTGCCGGGAATTTTGCGATTCCTTCATACTTTCTGTCAAAGGTAGCAAACTCCAGGATTGCCGGAATATCCAGCACTGCCACATAAGCCCGGTCGCCGATTCCATAGGAAGCCGCCACTGCCGGATGAACCTCTCCCAGATAACCGATCACTGTATTGTCATAAAGGATCTCTGCCTGGCGTCCTGGATGGAGGAAGGTCTTTCCTGCGTTTGGATTATATTCTTACTTTTTGTGCATGCCGATCTTGTCCAGGAATTCCTCTACCACACCCTTCATCACAAAGAAATCTCCTGCCCCGTACATACCCAGGGTAAACATCATACGTTCCTCCGGCAGCTCTTTTAAAGGCAGCTCTTTGGGAATGTAAATATTTCCCAGTTCGTATAAGCGTACATCCTTGTTCCTTCTCTTATAGTTGGTTCCAAGGGAAGTCAGCATGCCGTTTAAGGAAACGGTCCTCATGATACTGAAGTCCTCTCCAAGAGGATTGGAGATCACAATGGCATTTCTCACTGGATCGTTCTCCGGGATCAACAGCTTATCAAACACTTTGGGGCTTTCAAAGGAATAGCAGTATCCCTGGGAAAATCCATTGAATTCTGCCATATCCCTTGCCACCTGCTCAATACGCAGTTTAAAGGGCAATTTTCCGGTTGTAGCCTCCCCTTTTGGAAGGGTTGTGGGGATGTTGTCATAACCGAAGAACCGGGCAACCTCCTCCGCAAGGTCTGCTGTACGGAAAATATCATGACGGAAGGTAGGAGCCACGATCTCATTGGTCTTTTCATCATAGACCAGTTCCACTCTTCCCAGGTATTCCAGCATCTGCTCTTTGGATAATTCTGTTCCCAGAAGGTCGTTGATCTTTTCCGGCTCAAAGGGCACACGGACAGGCTCTTTGACTTTGGAATATACATCCACGGTTCCCCCTACCACTTCTCCGCAGCCAAATTCTTCGATCAGCTGGCAGGCACGGTCAATGGCAGCCTGGGCATTGTTGGGGTCCAGACCTTTTTCAAACTTACCGGAAGCATCGGTGCGCAGTCCCACCTTTTTGCTGGACAGACGGATATTCACACCGTCGAAGCAGGCAGCTTCCAAAAGCACGGTAGTAGCGCTGTCTGTGATCATGGAGTTTTCACCGCCCATGATACCTGCCAGACCTACCGGCTTTTTGCCGTCGCAGATCATTAATACGGTATCATCCAGGGCACGTTCCTGTCCGTCCAGGGTAACGAAAGTTTCCCCTTTGGCGGCACGGCGTACAACGATCTCGTTGTTTTCGATAGTATCCATATCATAGGCATGCATGGGCTGTCCGTACTCTTCCATCACGTAATTGGTAATGTCTACCAGGTTGTTGATGGGACGGATGCCGTTTGCTGCCAGGCATCTCTGCATCCATTTGGGGGACGGTCCGATCTTCACATTCTTTACGACTCTTGCACAGTAACGGGGGCAAAGGTCTTTGTCCTCCACCGTTACTTTGATATAATCATGAGCGTCTTCCTCGTTTCCTTTCACTTCCACCACAGGAGGAATGAATTTCTTATGGAAAGTAGCAGCCGCTTCTCTGGCGATTCCGATCACACTGTAGCAGTCCACACGATTGGAAGTCACTTCATATTCAAAGATCACGTCGTCAAGACCCAGTGCGTGAACAGCGCTTTCTCCTACCACAGCGTCTTCCGGGAAAATATAAATGCCGTATTCCGGCGCTTCCGGATAAAATTCTCTGGTAGATCCCAGCTCTTCAATGGAGCACATCATGCCGTAGGAATCCACGCCTCTTAATTTTCCTGCTTTGATGGGCACACCGCCTGGTGTCTTCTTACCGTCATGTCCTCCGGCAACACGTCCGCCGTCTAAGACAACGGGAACCTTATCTCCCTCTTTTACATTGGGCGCCCCTGTAACGATCTGTATGGTTTCTGTTCCCACGTTGACCTGGCAGATGATCAGCTTATCTGCGTCCGGGTGTCTCTCGATTTTCTCGATCTGTCCGATGACGATCTTATCCAGGTCCGCATCCAGCTTTTCAAAACCTTCCACCTTAGTACCTGATAAAGTCATTGCATCGGTATATTCCTGTGCGGTGACGTCCAGGTCCGGCACATATTTTTTAATCCATGATAAAGATGTATTCATTCTCTTTTTCTCCTCCTAGAACTGACGTAAGAATCTTGTGTCGTTTTCATATAATAAACGCATGTCGTCAATTTCATATTTCAGCAGGGCGATACGCTCCAGACCTACACCAAAGGCAAAGCCGGTGTACTCTTCCGGATCGATTCCGCACATTTCCAGCACGTGAGGATGCACCATACCGCAGCCCAGGATTTCGATCCAGCCGGAACCCTTGCAGAAACGGCAGCCCTTTCCGCCGCATTTAAAGCAGGATACGTCCACTTCCGCGCTTGGCTCTGTGAAGGGGAAGTGATGGGGACGGAATTTGGTCTTGGTCTCCGGTCCGAAAAGTTCTTTCGCGAACTCTTCCAGGGTACCCTTTAAATCTGCAAAAGTAATGTGTTTGTCAATGACAAGACCTTCGATCTGATGGAAAGAAGGAGAATGGGTAGCATCCACTTCGTCGGAACGGAACACACGTCCCGGAGCGATCATACGGATTGGCAGCTTGCCCTGTTCCATCACACGTGCCTGTACCGGGGAGGTCTGGGTACGCAGCACGATGTCCTTGGTCACGTAGAAAGTGTCCTGTTCGTCCTTTGCAGGGTGTCCTTCCGGAATGTTCAGTTTTTCAAAGTTGTACAGATCATACTCCACTTCCGGTCCTTCTACTACTTCATAGCCCATGCCGATGAAGATTCTTTCTACCTCTTCCAGGGCAATGGTGTTGGGATGTCTGTGTCCCACTTCCATTTTCTTTGCGGGAAGGGTCACGTCGATGACTTCTTCTCTTAATTTTTTCTCAAGAGCCTCTGCTTCCAGCTGTTTCTTTGTGTTTTCCAGAAGCTCCTCGATCTCTGCCCTTGCTTCGTTGACCCACTGTCCTACTTTGGGACGGTCCTCGGGAGCAACGTCTTTCATTCCTTTTAATACGGCTGTCAGCTCGCCCTTCTTTCCTAAAAAGGCAACCCGGACTTCATTTAATTTGTCCAGGGAATCCGATTCCTGGATACGCTTTGCAGCTTCTTCTTTGATGCGCTGTAATTTTTCTTCCATGATATTCTCCTTTAACTTCTGTTCTGAAGGGCAGGCTGCCCCGGCAGCTCCTGGATGCAGAGCTTTTCCTGAAAGCCGCGGTTCATGCCTCTGGCACTCCCACAGTGCCGCTGACCCGGCTTTCATAAAAAAAGCTCCGTCCCCCAAAAGGGACGAAGCAAAAAATCCGTGGTACCACCCTTGTTCCTGCCGTTTGTTTCTTAAGCAGGCACTTAATCTCTGTTTAACGCACAGCTACGTCATTTCTTACTGATTCTTTCGGAAATGCGGCTCCGGTGGGAAACTCAGCACTTATCTGAACTGAAGAGAGCTTTCAGCCGGTGGCTCTCTATCTCTGGCAGAAAATAAATGCCTACTGACACTTTCACAGCCTTTTTCTATGTCTGTATGTTATTGTAGCCATTTTCCCCGCTTCTGTCAAGAATTTCTTTTTCTTCTTCTGTTTCCTCATCCTCCTCTTCCCCGCTATGGGTCAGCTGATACAGCTCCCTCTGCAGCGTCTCTGCCGCTATCCGGTGCACCCATTTGAACTTTTCTTCAAAATAATGGTTCACCTGAGCGCCAATCATCACAAACATCATACAGATATACAGCCACAGCAGGATCAGCACCACGCTGGTCATACTGCCGTACATATCGGAGGCGCCGCTGTAGAAATCAAAGTACAGGGAAAAACCAAAGGAAAACGCCAGCCAGCAGACGGCAGACAGCAAAGCCCCCGGGATCTGGCTGCGAAACGTGGCTCTCCGGTTGGGTATGAATTTATACATGAGCAGAAACACCAGAAACAGCATACTCAGAGTAATGATGATCCTCATGCTGATGATCATAGTCACCAGGGTATCCAGGAAGGGAAACCGTTTGCTCAGTTCTCTCTGCAGGCTGTTTCCAAAGACCTGGAGGATCAGAGTGAGCACAATGGAGATTACAAACACCAGGGTATACAGCACTGCCCGGATCCTGGTAAGGAGAAAATTACGGGTCTCACTTACCTGATAGATGCAGTTAAATCCATTGGTCAGCGCCTGGATCCCTTTTCCTGCCGACCACAGGGCAATGACCGCGGACAGAGGCACCACTGCCAGAGATTTTGCATAAACCTCGTAGACAATGGTTGCAATAAACTCATAAAAGCTGTCCGGACAGATCTGCATGATGACCCGGATCACCTCTTCTCTGGTAAGAGGCGTATATTTCACAGAAGTCATCACCAGCAGCAAAAAGGGAATAAACGACAGTATGATAAAATAGGCTGCCTGGGCAGCATATGCTGAGGTATGGTCCTGATTCATTTTTTGCATAAATCCCCGGATCGTCTGGATCAACTTTTTTCCTGTTTCCATACTGCTTCTTCCCTCTGTTTCTTTTCCCTGCACTGCTTTCCATTGAAAAACATCCCTGTATGTAAAAAACCTTTTGCTGTCCTTGAATTGAGCCATTATACCACGAATCCGCCGAAATAACAAGTTTTGCCCGTTCTTCCTGCCTGTTCCGCCTGTCTGCTTCGGTCTGTGCCTAATCCGCAAGTACCTCATTAATATTCCCGATTTCCACATCTTTATAAAAATACGTGAGGATTTCCTGATAATTTTTCCCGGATTCTGCCATTCCTTTGGCGCCATTCTGGCTCATGCCCACTCCGTGTCCGTATCCGCCGCCCCGGATCCGGCAGCCGGTAAAGTTTCCTGCCTCATCGGTCTGCTCCTCCAGAGTAAAGTAAGCGCTGGGCAAGAGAGTCCCGCCCTGGACCTCTGATCCGTCCTGCCTGGTTATGGCAGCGCCCCGGGGCGCCAGCAGGGAACGGATATCGTACTCGCTGTGCAGTTCCTTCTCCCCCCGATCGGTCGCGTACTGCAGGGTCAGCACTGCCCCGCCCTCACCGGTCTCCAGGATCTGCGGCATCTGGATGCTCTGGACCTGACTGTCAAGCTTTCTGGCGTTTTCCAACATGGTCTGGGCAGACACGGTCACCTCCCATGCATACCAGGGCTCCTGGGCGTCATAGCTGCATTCCACGCTTTGCAGGTAGGCAGAAGGTACCGATGCTTCCCAGACCTCATCGGTGGAAGTCCTTCCGTGGGAAGTGGAGAAATAATAGGCATTGATGGGCTGCCCGTGATTCAGAAGGATTTCCCCTTTGGTCTCATCCACTGCCCGGCTGGCAGCCTCTGCCTCCCCGCTGTTCTGGTAAACCTGATAAGAAACACTGTCATCCACCTGGGCGCCCAGGTTCTCCAGGCTGCTGCCCTCCATCTGGACGCAGGCATAAGTCCTGGCACAGACTGCCTGGGCTTTCAGCGCCTCTTCGCTGTAGGAAGCCGGCATCTCACTGGGCACCACTGCATAAAGATATTGCTCCAGAGGCAGTTCATTGACCATGCGCAGCCCGTTTTCATCCTCATAGACGGTCAGCTTCCCCCGATAAGCAGGATTTCCCTGTCCTCGAGAAAGGGAGGTGACAATGATCCGGTTTTCTTCCCCTGTGGGGCTCAGGCTGAGACTGCCCTCCTGAAATTCTTTGCTTCCCGGTGTCAGCTCCAGCACCTCTCCGCCTTTGACTGTGCGGCTGTCTTTCCCCTGAAGCTCATAATCTCCCTGGAACTGCAATGTGATCTTCTGATGATAATAGCTTTCAAATCCGTCCGTCATCAACAGCACCCGGATGGCTGCTTCTGTGCTTTCTTCGGAACTGCCTTCTCCTGCCTCTCCTCCGGTCTGCATTTGTGCCTCTTCTTGCGGCTCTTGTGCCGGATGATCTGCTACCTCTCCTTGCGTTTCCTGTGCCGGGTCATCTGCTGTCTCTCCCTGCGTTTTCTGTGCTGGATCCTCTGCCGTTCCTTCCTCTGCATTCTGCGCCTTATATACTGCGCCTGCGCTTGCCCATTCATTTTCCTTTATCATCTGCTCCCGGAGTCTTTGGGTCTCTGCGCCTCTTTTCCTTTCCCCAGCCTTTCCCGCGCACCATACAATCAAAATCCCCACAAGAGCCAGCAGTATAATGAGAAGTTTCCATTTGATCTTTTCTTTCCAGTTCATACTTACAATATATGCGTTTTCTCAATTCCATGACCACTGTTTTCCAGCTCCCGGGAAAAATTGCGGGGCTTTGCAAAAATCTATCTGACGGTTCTCTTAACACCGAAAAAAAGAAGGAGCAAAGAGTCCCTCTTTTCAGACGAATCTCTCTGTTCCTTCTTTTCTCTCTATTCTTTCTGTTCCTTCCGGAAAGTCCGGCAGCGGCGCCCGCCTGCTATTAATCTTCCGTACTGAATTTATAAATGGTAACGGTGTCGTATGGCTCTCCTGCTTTTAACACAGAAGTCTGGAAATTTTCCTGGTTGCAGGCATCCGGATAATACTGGGTTTCCATACAGAATCCGCCCCTCTTGTGGTACAGGCAGCCTCCCTTTCCTTTTTCTTCTACAATGAAATTGCCGATGTAGAACTGCATACCTGGCAGATCCGTGAATACCTCCATGGCAATACCGGTCCTTTTGCTGAGTACCCTGGCTGCCCGGCGGATCTCTCCTTTCTGCCTGCACAGGGCATAATTGTGGTCATAACCTCCGGTGAATTTCAGCTGGTCAAAGTCTGCCTCCACATCCTGTCCGATGGTCTTTGGACAGGTATTGAAATCCATAGGAGTTCCTGCCACGGGAGCGATCTCTCCTGTGGGAATCGCCTCTGAATCCGCCACCGGGGTATACTCCGGCGCAAAGATCTGCACCTCATGCTCCAGCATCGCCTCTGCTCCCTGGTCATGTCCGGCAAGGTTAAAATAAGAATGGTTGGTCAGATTCGCCACGGTATCTGCATCCGCGCTGCCCTGGTAATGGAGGACGACTTCATTCTCCTCCGTCAGGCGGTAGGCAACAGAGCAGGTAAAGTTCCCCGGAAATCCCTGATCCCCATCCGGACTGAACAGACGGAAGGTAACACGGTTTTCCTCTTCATTTACTTCCGTTGTCTCCCAGACTCTGGTGCGGTACCAGTCAGGACCGCTGTGTAAATTGTTCTTATTGTCATTCACTGCCAGCGGATAGTTCACACCGCCGATCTGAAATGCTGCATTGGCAATGCGGTTGCCGTTTCTTCCGATCACTGCTCCGAAGTGGCAGCCGTTTACATGATAATCTTCTGCACAGTCATAGCCCAATGCCACATCTACCGGAACGCCTGTCCGGTCCGGAAGCACGATCTTCACCAAAGTGGCACCGAAATCCGTAACCGCGATGGACATTCCGTTTTGGTTGGTAATCTCATATAAATAAACTTCTTTGTTTTCCTTACTTTTTCCAAATGGCTGTTTTAAAATCCCCATAGTTCCCTCTCTTTTCTCTTGATTTCTGACTCTTACACAATAGAAAATCCCAGGGTGCCGTTTCCCATTTTCTGACTCCTAGCTGACGCCAGGTGGGCAACCGCAGCTGCTCCGCTGTCTTCCGCTGCGCAATGACGGCTTGACATTAGATACAGCAATGTAGGAATCCCGTTTAAAGTAATGTAGGTTCAAAATAAATGGGGGTGTCGAACACTCCAGGATTTTTTCTATTCTTATTATACTCTAGTATATGAAATTTTTCAACAAAAAATGCATTGCCCTGCCAGTACAAAATCATTGCATATTTTTCTGATTTCTTCCATATTTTCTTTTGTTTTTTCCTGCTGATATTCCATACGGTCAATGTTATGATTGATATAATCATGGTCCTGGATATAACGGAAACTGGAAGGAAAATTCAGATCAAAAATAAAGGCAAGGTAAGAGATCCACATATCCAGATGGGTTGACCTTTCCTCCCGGCGTATACAGCGGTGTGCCCGCACAGCTTCCAGGATATTGGGCGATACCGTTTCTCTTTGCACCTCTTCTTTTGACACATCAAAATGTGCCTCCAGAGTCTCAGTTGCCTTGACCCTGAAATTATCCAGCTTATCCGCATCCCGGATCAGCCTGCAGTGCAGCAGGGTCCGCTCATCCTCAATCGGGGGAAGAGCATACGAAGAATGCCATGCGATTGCCTGGCGGATCACATCGTCATATTCTCTGGTCCGGATAAAGTTCTGTATCAGATTGTCCTCAAAAAGCACCTTCACGCCGAAGCTGGCATGGTCAAATTGACTGTCATCGTAGCTGTGGAATACCTTCAGCTGCTCAAACCTGCCGATGTCATGGAGCAGGGCGATCAGAAGCGCCAGCTGATGGTCTTCCTCCGACAGCTTCTCATGTCTGCTGATATAATCTGCAGCATCCACCACACAGAAGGTATGTACTCTTTTCAGTTTGATCTTGTCATCTGTCTGGTCATAGGCGCTTAAGTATTCCCGAAAACTTTTCTTAGCATATTCCAAATCAATACTGCTCATATTCTTACACCGTTAAATCCCTAAAATTGCTTTCACTGTCTTGGGCATGTCCTCTGCTGTGCAGATCCTGTCATGGAGCACAGGCGCTGTCCGGATCTCTTCAATCGCAACCGGTACCTTAACGCCTGCAATCTCAGAAAGTTTGTCTACCAGCTCAAAGTCTGTCATGACATCGTACTTTTTATCAATAGCGTTCATGACGCTTCTGGTAAATTTGAAAGGACTGGCTGTAGACGCGATCACGGTCTTGGCAGTATCCTGAAACTGCTTTTTATATTTCTCATACACACAGGCTGCCACTGCCGTATGGGTATCCAGCACATAACCGGTGTCCTCATAGATCTTCTGAATGGTCTGGGCAGTTTCTTCTTCAGAAGCATAATTGCCGTAGAATTCCTGCAGATTCTGCTTCATTTCCTCTGTGATCTCATATTTTCCGCTCTGCGCCAGGCTTTCCATCATAGCACGGTTCTTCTCCGGGTCATTGCCTGCGATCCGGTAGATCAGCCGCTCCAGATTGCTGGAGATCAGGATGTCCATGGAAGGGGAAGAGGTCAGCATGAATTCCCGGTTCCTGTCATAGCACCCGGTCTCGAAGAAGTCATAAAGCACCTTATTTTCATTGGAAGCGCAGATAAATTTCCCAATGGGCACGCCCAGTTCTTTGGCGTAATAAGCTGCCAGGATATTTCCGAAATTTCCGGTGGGAACAGTCACATTGATCTTCTCACCGCTTTTGATCTCCCCGGTTTTTAAAAGCTTTGCATAAGCATAGACATAGTATACTACCTGAGGCACCAGACGTCCGATATTGATGGAATTGGCAGAGGAGAACTGATAGCCTGCTGCTTCCAGCTCTTTCGCCATTTCTTTGTCATTAAACATCTTCTTCACACCGGTCTGTGCGTCGTCAAAGTTTCCGGTGATGCCAACTACATAGGTATTGTTTCCCTTCTGGGTCACCATCTGCTTTTCCTGGATGGGGCTGACTCCGTTCTTAGGATAAAAGACAATGATCCTGGTTCCCGGCACATCTGCAAAACCAGCCATGGCAGCCTTTCCTGTATCCCCTGAGGTAGCTGTCAGGATCACGATCTCATTCTTCACCTGATTTTTCCTTGCAGCCGTAGTCATCAGATACGGAAGGATAGAAAGCGCCATATCCTTAAAAGCAATGGTGGAGCCATGGAACAATTCCAGGTAATAGGCGCCGTCTGCTTTCTTTATCGGCACGATCTCTTCGGTATCGAACTTTTCATCATAGGCATGGCTGATGCAGTATTTCAGCTCTTCTTCTGTAAAATCTGTGAGGAACAGCTTCATGACCTCATAAGCGGTTTCCTGATAGGTCATCTCTGAAAGTTCTTCCAGAGAAAGAGGAAGCTTTGGAAGGCAGTCCGGCACAAAAAGACCGCCGTCTTCTGACAGTCCCTGCAGAATTGCCTGGGAAGCTGTCATGCTTTTTCCTGTTCCCCGTGTGCTTTTATATAATATTTCCATGTCTTTTGTCCTTTCTTACGGATATGTGTAAAAGTCATGCACTCCGTGTGTAAATAAAAATTTCAGGTCTTCTTTAAACCAGCGGGCATTGTCCGCATCGGAATATTCTTCCTGCATGAAAAACAGCGCGCCCTGAGAATAATCTTCCCCGTCGATGGCACGGTTGACCGCCTCTCTGGTCTCCTCGGAAACCGTCACGGTATTGATGCGCCCGTCCGCAGTAGGGGAAAACTGGGCGCTGCCTGCCACGTTCTCCCAGATGACCTCTGAAATACTATCGGGAAATTCCGGATCCCGGACTCTGTTAAACACCACATTGGCAACCAGGATCTTTCCCTCCATATCTTCTCCCCCGGCTTCCGCCTCTACGATCTGAAGAAGATTCTGATAATCCTCATCTGACATTTTCAGCTTGCCCTCCGACATGCCCAGGGCGCTGCTCTGCAGCTTTGCTACTTCCTGCGCGCCCTGATCCTGAAAATCCAGACTGGATTCTACTTCTCTTTTCCCTACTCTCTGTCCTACCATTACATTTTCAAGGGAAGTGCCCACCTTCTTCACTTCTGTCTGGGTATCCTGGCTGATGAGCACACCCTGCAGGATCGCTTGCAGTCCGTAGGGCGATTCCTCCTGGGGGTCTTCTTGTTCTGTTTCTGTTCTTTTTTCCTCTTGTCCTGTCTCACTGACACGGTTCTTTCCCGCCGCGTGAACTCCGTGAAAGCCGAATGCCGCTGCTGCCACTACCGTGACTCCCACAGCAAACAAAGCACAGTTCCGTCTGCATCGTTTCGCAACTTTGGTCTTTTGTAAGAATTTTTGAGTCTTCTGTATCAAATGATGGATACCAGCTAATATTACGCAAATGATATTCATACCTTTTTCCCTTTAGAACTTGTTTTTCTGTAGCATTCCCCTGGATTACGTGAATTATGAACCTGTCCTGACAGGAAAATCAAGGAAATCGTTCCTACCGGTTATTGATGGCAGTCACCAGAGCGTCAATGGAAGCACGGATGATATCCGGGTCTACACCTGCGCCCCAGGAAAGGCTTCCGTCCGGTTTCTTGATTCCCACATAAGCGATAGCTTTGGAGCTGGAGCTCTGCTCTAAGGCATGCTCCTGATAGGTAACCAGGTCATACTGGAAGCTGTATGCTTTTTTCAGCGCGTTGCTGACCGCGTTCAAACGTCCGTTTCCGTCTGCCTCTGTAGTCTGTCTCCTGCCGTTAAAGGAAGAAGTCACCTGTGTCACAATACCGCCGTCCTTCTGCTGGAAATGTACCTCGTGGATCGCCAGAGGTGAGGTTACATTCTCAAAGGTCTTCTTAAACAGCTCAAAGATCTCCTCAGGCAGCAGTTCCTTCTGGGTATGGTCGGAAACAGCTTTTGCCGTATAGCCCATAGCCTCCCGCATTTTTGCCGGAAGGTTCAAGCCGAATTTTGTCTCCAGGATATAACCGACACCGCCCTTTCCGGACTGGCTGTTGATGCGGATCACGTCTGCATCGTAATTTCTTCCCACATCTTTGGGATCGATCGGAAGATAGGGAACGGTCCAGTGGTCCGGTTTCTCTTCGTCCAGCCAGTGCATGCCTTTTGCGATAGCGTCCTGGTGGGAGCCGGAAAATGCGGCAAACACGAGAGCGCCGCTGTAGGGGCTTCTCTCATTGATCTTCATGCCGGTGAACTGTTCGTATTTCTCTGTGATCTCAGTCATATTGGTAAAATCCAGTTCCGGATCCACGCCCTGGGAATACATATTCAGAGCAATGGTAACAATGTCCACGTTTCCTGTACGCTCCCCGTTTCCAAAGAGGGTTCCTTCAATACGGTCCGCGCCGGCAAGGATGCCCATCTCCGAATCGGCTACACCGCAGCCCCGGTCATTATGGGGATGCAGGGAAACGACTACATTTTCTCTGTATTTCAGGTTCTTGCACATATATTCTACCTGGCTGGCATATACGTGAGGCATGGAATGCTCCACAGTCACAGGCAGGTTGATGATAGCCTTCCGGTCTGCCGTAGGCTGCCAGACATCCAGCACAGCATTGCAGACCTCCAGTGCATACTCCGGCTCTGTTCCGGTAAAGCTTTCCGGGCTGTATTCAAATCTGTAGTTTTCCTGTGCCTCTTCTGTCAGCTGTTTTAAAAGCTTTGCTCCATCTACTGCAATCTTCAGGATTTCTTCTTTCGATTTTCTGAACACTTGCTCTCTCTGTGCCAGAGAAGTGGAATTATAGACATGCACAATGACATTTTTCGCGCCTTTGACTGCTTCAAAGGTTTTCTTAATGATATGCTCCCTTGCCTGGGTCAGCACCTGAATGGTCACATCATCGGGAATCAGGTCCTCCTCGATCAGTTTGCGAAGGAATGTATATTCTGTCTCAGAAGCCGCGGGAAATCCTACCTCAATCTCTTTAAATCCGATCTTTACAAGGAGCTTGAAGAATTCCACCTTCTGCTCCAGATTCATGGGGATCACCAGCGCCTGGTTTCCGTCTCTTAAATCCACGCTGCACCATACCGGCGCGTGGTCTACATAGTCTTTCTCTGCCCAATCCATACATTTCACAGGCGGAAGAAAATACTGTCTCTTATATTTGCTGTAATTTTGCATAGCTCATTTCCTCCCTTATCTCTATCATATCTTGAAAACCGGCGGTTTTCTTTACAGCCGCCTGATATTTCTTATTACAATACCATATTTACGGCAGAACCGTCAATTCTTTTCAGAAATCCCGGAACAAAAGACAGGAAAAGCACCGGCTTTTCCACCATCCACAAGGTGGCAAAACCGGTGCCAGAACACACAAGCGTATTTTCTTTTTTTATTCAAAGGTGACTGCTACTTTCCCGCAGTTTCCGGATGCCATGAGGGCATAGGCTTCCCCTGCCTTTTCCAGAGGGAATTCATGGGTGATCAGATCCTCTGGATGGATGCCCCAGCGCACCAGGCGCTCTGTCAGTTCCTCCATCTTCCAAAGGGAAGTGACCCAGGAACCATATATGGTCTTCTGTCCGTGGATAATATCCGGGCTGGGCGCAAAGGTACAGCTTCCTCCTTCCCCCACAAAGGCAATCCTGCCCCAGTCCCGAGTTGCCCGGATGGCAAGCTGTCTTCCTGCGTCACTGGCACTGGCATCGATCGCCCTCTCCACGCCGTGTCCTCCGGTCACGTTTAGGATCTGCTGCAGCGCATCCGGTCCCGGAACAATGACTTCATCTGCCAGCCCCAGTCTTTTGGCTGTCTCAATCCGGGTCTCATTCATTTCCACGCCGATCAGCTTGTTGGCTCCCATAGATTTTGCCAGCATCAGCGCTGCCAGCCCTACCGGACCCAGACCTGTCACCAGCACTGCGTCATTTCCGGAAACCCCAATTTTCTCAATGGCTTCATAAACCGTTCCAAACCCGCAGGCAACCTGGGCGCCGTCCTTATAAGTCAGCTCATCCGGAAGCAGGATCAGGTCCTTTTCCTCTGCCAGGATATAAGGCGCCATGCCTCCGTTCCTCTGCCAGCCGTAGGCTTTTCTGTGGGGACTTTTACAGGAAATGTAATACCCTTTTCTGCAGTCATGGCAGACGCCGCAGCCGGAAATATGGTAGACGATCACCCGGTCGCCTTTTTTAAACCTTTTCAGTCCTTCCCCCTCTTCCACGATCAAACCGCAGGGCTCATGTCCTGCAATGGTTCCCGGGATGTAGGCTTCCGGTCCTTTTCCCACATGTTCCCTGTAAATGCAGCGGATATCGCTTCCGCAGATGGTGGAAGCCTTAGTCTGGATCAGGACCTGACCGTATCCCGGCTTTGGTATCTCAAAATCTCTCAGCTCCACGGTACTGTTTCCCGGCAAAACCGCGCCTTTCATCATTCCCATATTCCTTACCTCCGTTAAGATATTTTTTGCTTTTGTCTTATGCTTTCATTATATCTTTTTCTCCTGTTTTTTTAAGAGAGGAAGCTGATATTTCCGCAGGTTTTCTGTCGTGTCAGCGCAGGTTTTTCTTGTCTCTTTATCGGTCAGGCACTATAATAGAAACAGTACAAAAAAATTTGATTCTATAGCTCAGGAGACAATTTATGGGAAAACTGGAACCTTTTTCCGCACTTTATCAAAATCTGAATATCCGTTTTTCCGTAGAAAATACACCTGTCCAGGTGCTGACCTTCGCGGCAGCCCGTCCTGTCCGGAAGGTTCCCCTCCACAGTCACGGTCCGGGCTGTTATGAACTGCATTACATTCTTTCCGGAAAAGGCACTGTTTCCATCAACGGAATCTCCTATGAAATGGCTCCCGACACCTTTTATCTGGCTGGACCTCACAGCGAACATATGGAAATCTCGGCTCCCCAGGACCCAATGACAGAATACTGCGTTTATTATAAAGTAGATCCGGCGCCTGCTCCTGCCGCTTCGTTGCTGTCTGCTTTTCTGCCTATCCGTGCCTGGGTGGAGCAGGATCATGGACGGATCCTGCCGCTCTTTACTGCTGTCAGCCGGGAGCTCCGGGAACAGCTTCCCGGCTGTGAAGAGCAGCTGTCTGCCCTCCTGAAACTGCTTTTTCTCTCTCTGGCAAGGATCTGCCTGCAAAAAGATCACCTCAGGCAGCGCCGTACAAAGGATCACCCTGCTGACCGAAGTTCCGTCATTGCAGAAGATTACTTTCTTTATGAATATAAAACGGCTTCGCTTAATGAGCTGTCACAGCGGCTGGGCTTCAGTCCCCGTCAGACCGAACGCTTTTTAAAAGATTGTTACGGGAAAACCTTTCGGCAGAAACGTACCGAAGCCCGTATGTCCAATGCTTCCATGCTCCTGATGGATCCTCGTCTGAGCATCACGGCAGTGTCTGAAGAACTGGGCTATTCCTCTGTGGAACACTTTTCCAACGCCTTCCGACAATATTACAGAATAAATCCTCGAAATTTCAGAAAAAAACACTTGCAATTTCCGGAAAGTCTGGTATAATAATTTTTGTTGCGGGGTATGGCGTAGCTTGGTAGCGCGCACGGCTGGGGGCCGTGAGGTCGCAGGTTCAAATCCTGTTGCCCCGACTATTTATTTTAAGATTAAGGGTTTGCAGTATTCTGGTAATACTGTGAGCCCCATTTTTTTATTACTTTCGACTTCTGTTTGATACCTTAGCTTCTGTTCAGCGATAGGTATCATTTTTCAATTATTTCCAAAATACGCAGAAACGGAGGAATCGGAATGGACTATTTTATCGCTGATTTACATTTTGGTCATGCAAATGCATTAAAATTTGATGCAAGACCTTTTGCTGATATCCAATCACACGATCAGACGCTTATAAAAAATTGGAACAGCACGGTTGGAGACGATGACACGGTGTATATCTTAGGGGATTTCAGCTGGGTAAATGCATCAAAAACTCTGGAAATCTTTCAACAGCTGAATGGAAGCAAAGTTCTGATCAAAGGCAATCATGACAGTAAATTATTGAAAAAACAAGAAATACAAAATTTGTTTCTTGAGATCTGTGATTATAAAGAGCTGAAACTGGAAGATAAAAAAGGGCTTATTCTTTGCCACTACCCGATTCCATGCTTTAAAAATCATTACTATGGCTGGTATCATTTCTATGGACATGTGCATGACGGAACGGAAGAGACTATGATGCTGCGTGTCAAAAGAGAAATGGAAGACCTCTATCATGTGCCCTGCAATATGTTTAATGTGGGCTGCATGAAAGACTACATGAACTACACACCGCAAAGTTTTGAATCAATCATAAACAGCTGCAAAAAAATATGAGACAGGACCGGTCTGTTTGCCGTGCCGGTCTGTCCGCTGTACCGTACTCCCCCTTTCCATCTGCGGGAAAAAATGATAAAATATAACAAATCTGACAAAATCCGTAAACAAATGATTTGTTATACAAACAAAGGACAGGACGTACAGCTATGAATTTTACAAGCATTGTTTTTTTATTCTTTTTCTTTCCGTTCACGCTCTTTCTCTATTACGGCGCCAGGCTGCTGGGGAAAGCTCACACTGCAATCCGGGATACTGCCGGCAAGCTTTTGCTGATCTTTTTCAGCCTCCTCTTCTTCGCCTGGGCAGACAGCCGTCTCCTTCTCTGGTTTGCCGCCTATATGCTGCTGGTCTATCTGGCAGGAGTTCTTCTTTCCTGTACCGGGATCCAAAAGTACTGCCGCGGCATCCATCTGCTGGGGATCGTGCTGCTGGTCGGCATCTTATTCTTCTATAAATATTACAATTTCACGGTAGAATTGCTCACACAGACAAAGGATTCTGCCTTTTCTCTGCAAAACCTTACGGCGCCTGCAGGGATCTCTTTTCTTACTTTTTCCGCAATCTCTTACCTGACCGATGTCAAACGCCGGGAAGCCCCTGCGGGCACTGTGCTGGATGTACTGCTGTATCTGAGCTTTTTCCCCAAGTTTCTGTCCGGTCCCATTGTCCCCTGGAAGGACTTTGCCGGGCAGCTGGAAGGCAGAAAAGTCTCGGATGAAACCTTTCTGTACGGCATCAACCGGATCATGATCGGTTTTTCCAAAAAAGTACTTCTGGCAGATACCTTCGGTCAGGTGATCAGCGATATCTCCCTCCAGATCAGTGGAAACGGCATCGACTGCCTTACCAGCTGGGGATGCGCTTTTTTATATATGATGCAGATCTATTATGACTTTGCAGGATATTCCGACATAGCCATCGGACTTTCTGCTTTATTTGGCTTCCGGTTTCAGGAGAATTTTCATTTTCCCTACATCTCCCAGTCCATTACAGAATTCTGGCGAAGGTGGCACATTTCCCTGGGCGCCTTCTTCCGGAAATATATTTACATTCCTCTGGGCGGAAACCGCAGAGGGTTTGCCCGCACGCTGGTCAACCTGGGGATTGTCTTTGTCATAACAGGGATCTGGCACGGCGCGGGTCTGAACTTTTTCTGGTGGGGAGTTTTTAACGGCGCCTGTGTGATCCTGGAGCGCTGCATCCGCGGGAAAACCTTTTACCAGAAGATTCCCGCTGTGGTAAAATGGCTGCTTACCATGCTGGCAGTCTTATTCAGCTGGCAGCTGTTCCGCTTCGGCACCATAAAGGAATTCACAGACTTCCTGGATCTTATGACCGGGGCAGTGACCTGTGAAAATATTACTTACAGCTGGTCTTATTTCTTCACCTGGAAGATACGGATCTATCTGCTGGCAGCAGGCGTGGGAGCTGTTGTACTCGCCCTGCCCTTTACAGAAAAGATCATACAATGGACCAACCGCAAAAAGACCGGTCTGATCCTGAAAGAGCTGGTGCTTTTTGCCCTGATGGCATGGTCTGTGATCACCATGGTAAATTCCACTTACAGCCCCTTCCTTTATTTTCAATACTGATCCGAGGTGTTTGCATGATGAAAAAATTACGTGTTGGTTTTATCCTGCTGTTTTTCCTTCTTTTGCTGTGTCCCGCCGCAGCCTTTAACCGGAAAAAACATGTGGTATCCAAAATTGATAACCGGACTCTGATGGAAAGTCCCTTTGAAGGGCAGGAGGAAGAAGATTATGATCTCTTTGCCAGTCTGGAAGCTTATGCCGAGGACCGCATCGGCTTTCGGGACCAGATGATCTCCCTCTATACCTCCCTCAATGACCAGGTCTTTCATGAGATGGTCCATCCTACCTACATCTACGGAAAGGATGACTATGTCTTTTTCCGTCCCAGCGACAATATGGAATTTCAGGATTACCATGTGAAATTTGCAGACATGATCCTGACGCTCCAGACCTACTTTGAGGACCGGGGCATCCCCTTCCTCTTCGTCTTTGATCCTGCCAAAGCCACCGTCCTGCAGGAAGAGCTCCAGGAAGGCATCAACTACAACAACGACTGGGTCCCACAGTTCTTTCAGGAATTGGACAAGCGGGGCGTTCACTATGTGGACAATACACAGCTTCTGTGTGACAAGGAGGCTTCCGGCGAGGCGGTTTTCAATAAACAGTACGATGCCGGGCACTGGAATGACCTGGGCGCCTTTTATGGCGTTAATCAGGTCTTAGAGAAGCTTTCTGAAATGCAGGAAGGCATCCATATCAATTCCCTGGATGAATTTCAGATTGGCGAAGAAGTAAAGACCTCTCTGCTGGTCTCTGATTTCAAGATCCACGAAGAAGTGCCGGTATTTCAAAGAAAAGAAGAGGTGCTGGATCTGACCGAAGAGTACGACAAAGAAGTCATACGGGAAGACGCCTATCCCTATTTTCATTATACGCAGAATCCCCTGCGGCAAAAAGAGGGTTCTCCCTCGGTCCTTGTGTTCCAGGGAAGCTATATCAATGAGTATGGGGCAAAATTCTTTGAGAACAGCTTTGGCGAATATATAGGTATCCATGATTATCAGAATGTGTTTCACGCAGATTATTATGCCAATATCTTTCAGCCGGACTGCGTGATCTTTGAGACAGCGGAATACACCATGCTGGATGATTATTTTTCCTATGAAAGTATGTTCCATATGTATTTCAACCCGGAGATTTCCTCCTTTGATGATCTGCCGGAGGAAACCCACAGCCTTTCGGAGCTTACCCTTGAGGTCAAGCCCGGAAACCGTGTTTCTGCTGTCACGGCATACGGTCTGCCGCCGGAAGCAGAGCACGCTTACCTGGAAATGAACGGGCGGATGTACGATCTGATCTGGGTAGAGGATACCGTATTCACCACCGATGCGAAGAAGGAAAACATCCGCCTGGATGATGTGAAACTCACAGCTATCTGCAATGGAAAAAGGCTCCTTTATACCTCTTAGGATCCTTTTGTGACAGCATAGTACAGGAGCTTTGCTTTTTCAGGAGCCTCCTGCCAGGCTTCTCTCCCTCCTGTCAGGAACTGCCCAGCAGTCTGCGCAGCTCCTGATAGGAGCGCAGGACCTTCTCCTTTTTGCTGCATTCTATGGTATAGGTGACCGCTTTTTTATGGGATAAGAGACCGAGCACTTCTTCATAGGGCAGGTTTCCCTCTCCCAGTCCCAGATGGCTGTCCCGGTCTTTCAGGTTATCGTGTACATGCACATGGGTAATGTATTTCTCCAGCCCCTGCGCCCACTGGGTTACCGAAACAGGCGAAAAGCAGTGGGCATGTCCCATATCCAGGCACAGACGGAAATTCGCCCTGCTGACTCTTTCTGCCATCTCTGCCATAGGTTCCCAAGCTCTGTCAAAAACATTTTCGATTACCACTTCTATAGTGCTTCTGCTTTCCAGGAAACTGCCGAAAAACTCTGCCGTACGTTCTGCCCAGCCCATCAGCAGATAGGCGTCGGGATACAGGCAGGTGTGGTACACGATCTTCGATGCCCACAGGTATTCTGCTGCTTCATATGCCTGGGCATATCTTTTTTCTGTTACTTTCTGTATTTCTCTGTCAAAGGTCATGGGATTCAGATCCAGAAAAGGTCCATGCAGCGTCAGTTTTTCCGTTCCGATCCTTTTTAATCTTTTTTCGTAATCCTTCAGGCTGTGCTCCAGGTGATCCAGATTCTCTGAAATGGAAAAATCAATGCATTCCACTCCGGCGCCTGTCTCTTCCACAACCGCCTTCATTTCTTCGTCCGACAGGAGATGGCTGATATAAATCTGCAGTGTATCCTTCACGTTTTCTCTTCTTCCTTCCATTAATTTTCTCGTAAAAAGAGAGAATCCTTTTCCGAATTCTCTCTGCTTTCTGCCGGGATCCGCCGCTTGTGCCATGTTACCCCGGCGCTTTTTTATACCGCAAACTGACTGTTATACAATTTCTCATAAAATCCTTTTCTGGCAAGAAGCTCCTCATGGGTTCCCTGCTCCAGGATGTTTCCGTCCTTCATGACCAGGATCCGGTCAGCCTCCCGGATGGTAGACAGCCGGTGGGCGACAATGAAGCTGGTCCTGCCTTTCATCATCTCCAGAAACGCCTCCTGGATCTTGATCTCCGTTCTGGTATCAATGGAGGAGGTGGCTTCATCCAGGATCAGCATCGGCGGCAGATTCAGCATCACTCTGGCAATACACAGAAGCTGCTTCTGTCCCTGGGAAAGATTTCCCCCGTCTTCCGAGATCACGGTGTCATAGCCCTTCTCCATCCTGCGGATAAAGCTGTGGGCATGGGCAGATTTTGCAGCCCGGATGATCTCCTCCCGAGATGCGGTTTCCTTTCCATAGGCAATATTTTCTGCAATGGTCCCGCTTTTAAGCCAGGTCTCCTGAAGCACCATGCCGTAATTTTTCCGCATGGAATCTTTTTTCAGCTCCATGACATTTTTGCCGCTCATGTAAATGCTTCCCTCGTCCACATCATAAAAGCGCATCAGCAGATTGATCAGCGTGGTCTTTCCGCAGCCGGTAGGACCTACAATGGCAATCTTCTGTCCCGGCGCCACCTTCAGGTTCAGGTCTTTTAACAGTTCCTTTTCTTTATCATAGGAAAAAGAGACATGGGACAGAGTCAGGCTTCCGTCTGCCTGAGACAGCTCCTGCGCCTGGGGCAGATCCTCTGCTTCCGCAGGCTCTTCCAGATAGTCAAAGACTCTCTGGGCGCAGGCAAAGGCATTCTGCAGTTCTGTGATGACACTGGAAATCTCATTAAAAGGCTTTGTATACTGATTGGCATAGCTTAAAAAGCTGGACAGCTGCCCCACCGTCAGCATACCGTTTAAGGCAAAGCAGGCGCCCGTCACACAGACACCGGCATAAACCACACCGTTGACAAACCGGGTGGCAGGATTGGTGATGGAGGAAAAGAAGATGGCTCTCTGGCTGTATCCTCTCATCCTGCCGTTGATCTCATCAAAGTTCTTAAGCGCCTTCTCTCCATAGCCGAATGCCTGCACCACTTTCTGATTTCCTACCATTTCATTGACCAGAGAAGTCATCTCTGCCCTGGCCTCTGACTGCTTCTTAAACATATCATAGGTATGCCTCGCGATATAGCTTGCCACGAACAGGGAAAGGGGCGTGATCAGAACCACCACCAGAGCGATCCCCGCATTGATGGACAGCATGAAGACCAGCGTCCCCAGAATGGTGATGATCCCCGTAAACAGCTG
Organism: Candidatus Blautia merdavium; assembly: GCA_019119975.1. Taxonomy (GTDB): domain Bacteria; phylum Bacillota; class Clostridia; order Lachnospirales; family Lachnospiraceae; genus Blautia; species Blautia merdavium. The sequence goes on from DWVZ01000026.1 coordinate 22,767, forward strand.
GGTAAAGCCCATGAGCAGACCGTCCGAAAACTGCTCCACATCCGTAATGATCCTGCTGATAGTATCCCCGTAGGAATGGCTGTCTATATAGCGCAGCGGCAGCTTCTGCAGATGAGCAAAGGCTCTTGTCCGCACGTCTTTGACTGCCCGATAGGTGATCTGGTTGTTGCACAGGTTCATCAGCCACTGGGCAAGCGCGGTGATCACAATGAGCACTCCCAGCAGCACAAGGATTTTACCTACCTTCTGAAAATCCACCTGTCCCGGACCTACAATCTGATCCACAGCCTGCCCGATGAGAATGGGCGCGTACAGGGTCAGCGCCACAGAGATCACGGCAAATACCAGGGACAGGACCAGGTAATGGGAATAAGGGCGGATCAGCCCCAGGATCTTGCTTACCGTTTCTTTTCTCCTAACCATTTGCCTGCACCTCCTTCTCTGACAGCTGGGAACGGCAGATTTCCCGGTAGACCTGACAGGTTTTCAACAGTTCTTCGTGAGTTCCCATACCTGCCGGCTCCCCGTCCTCCAGTACCAGGATCCTGTCTGCATGCATAAGCGATGAAACTCTCTGGGAAACCAGAAAGACGGTCATATTCTCTGTATCTTCCTTAAGCGCCCTGCGCAGCCTTGCGTCTGTGGCAAAGTCAAGGGCAGAGGCACTGTCGTCCAGGATCAGGATCTGGGGCTTTCGCACCAGCGCCCTGGCAATGGTCAGCCTCTGGCGCTGACCGCCGGACAGGTTCTTTCCGCCCTCGCTGATCATAGCGTCCAGACCGTCCTCTTTGCTCTCTGCTACTTCCAGCGCCTGGGCTGTTTTCAGCGCTTCATACATTTCTTTTTCTGAAGCATTTTCTTTTCCTACTTTCAAATTTTCCCGGATGGTTCCGTGAAAGAGAACTGCCCGCTGGGGCACCATTCCGATCTTGCTTCTCAGCTCCTGAAGGTCATAGTCTTTCACATCGGTTCCGAAGACTTTGACCCTTCCCCGGTCAGCATCATAAAATCTTCCGATCAGCTGCACCAGCGTGGACTTGCCGCTGCCGGTACCTCCGATGATCCCCACCGTTTCTCCCTGCCGGATCTTCAGATGGATATCGGAAAGGGCAGGCACCGCATCTTTGGTATAGGAAAACTGTACATTCTCCATTTCTACTGCATAGGTCTGGTCCTCTCTTTTCCTTCCCTCCCCGGAAATAATACCCGGTTTTAAGTCAAAGACCTCCATGATACGGTCACCGGATGCCATGGCTTTGGTAAAGGATACAATCAAGTTTGCCAGTGCCACCAAAGCCAGCAGAATCTGGGACATATAATTCACCAGGGCAATGATCTCGCCCTGGGTCACTGCCCCGGCATCCACCTGAAAACCGCCGTACCAGACAATGGCAATGGTAGCCGCGTTGACCACCACATAAGTCATGGGGTTCATACAGGCAGAAATCTTTCCTACGTGGATCTGTTCGCCAAACAGCCCCGAACATTTTTCCTCAAATTCTTCCTGCTCTTTTTTCTGGGTGCAGAAAGCCCGCACCACACGGATGCCAGCCAGATTTTCTCTGGTGGATAAGAGCACCTGGTCCACCCATTTCTGTACCTTCCGGTAAAGCGGAATGGTGATAACCATGATCCCGTAGATGATCAGCGCCAGCACAGGCACTGCAACGAGAAAGATCACAGACAGCCGGACACTGATGGTAAAGGACATGACTACTGCCCCCACCACCACAAACGGAGAACGTAAGAAAAGCCGCAGCACCAGATTCACCCCAGACTGCGCCTGGTTGATATCGCTGGTCATCCTGGTCACCAGGGTAGCGCTTCCGATCTTATCGACCTCTGCGTAAGACAGTCTCTGAATATGGGCAAACAAATCGTGGCGCACCTCTGTTCCAAAGCCCACCGACGCCTTTGCCGCAAAATACTGAGCGGTCAGGGAACAGGTCAGTCCCAGGACGCCCATAAACACCAGGATTCCTCCCCTCGCCAGGATATAGCCCAGATCCCCCCTGCGGATACCCACGTCAATAATATTGGCTGTGATCAGCGGCACGATCAGCTCAAAGCAGACCTCCAGCAGCTTAAACAGCGGTCCGATGATACTTTCCTTTTTGTAGTTTTTCAAATAAGGAAGCAGACGAAACATATTTTCCCTCTTTTCTGTTTTGTAATTCGGATCTTGTCCCCGGGGCAGATTCGGCGCCCCGCCGGAACGTTTTTATCTTATCATATCCACTTTCTGTCCGCAACCGGACGGAATGCGAAACTTTATTTTCTCTTTATTTACTGTCTAAATCTTTTCTGCATAAATACAGCGGACCGGCTGAAACACCGTCCGCTGTATCTGACATTCTGTCTTTCTTATTTTCTTATGCTGCTGCTCTATTTTTTCTGCTGGCTGTTAATGTAATTGACCAGTCCCTCTGCTTTGATGATCTTCTGCATGAATTCCGGGAATGCCTGACCCTGGAAAGACGTTCCTTTGGTCTTATTGGTGATCACTCCGGTATCGAAATCCACTTCTACTTCATCGCCGTCTTCGATGCCTCTGGAAGCCTCCGGGCATTCGATAATGGGAAGCCCGATATTGATGGCATTACGGTAGAAGATACGGGCGAAAGTCTCTGCGATCACACAGCTGACTCCGGCTGCCTTAATGGCAAGGGGCGCATGTTCTCTGGAAGAACCGCAGCCGAAATTCTTGTCTGCCACGATGATATCGCCTTTTTCCACTTTCTTTACAAAGTCTTTGTCAATGTCTTCCATACAGTGTGTGGCAAGCTCCGCAGGATCTGAGGAGTTTAAGTATCTTGCCGGAATAATTACATCTGTGTCTACATTGTCACCATATTTAAAAACTCTTCCATTTGCTTTCATCTCGCATCCTCCTATAATCCCAGTTCTTCCGGCACAGAGATCTTTCCGGTCACTGCGCTTGCCGCTGCCACTGCAGGGCTTGCCAGGTAAACTTCAGAATCCACATGTCCCATACGTCCTACAAAGTTGCGGTTGGTGGTGGAGATACAGCGCTCTCCTGCTGCCAGGATTCCCATATAGCCTCCCAGGCACGGTCCGCAGGTAGGTGTGCTGACAACAGCCCCCGCCTCAATAAAGATTTTCAGAAGCCCTTCCTCCATTGCCTGCAGATAAATGCTCTGTGTGGCAGGGATCACGATGCAGCGTACGCCTTTCTTTACTTTCCTTCCTTTTAAAATCTCTGCCGCGCATCTTAAATCATCAATTCTTCCGTTGGTGCAGGAACCGATCACAGACTGGTCAATAACCACATCCTCCTGGATCTGATCCATAGTCCTGGTATTGGAAGGAAGATGCGGGAAGGAGATGGTTGGCTTTAAGGTGCTTAAGTCAATGGTATATTCTTCATCGTAAACCGCATCCTCGTCTGCCTCGTAAACCGTAAACGGACGCTGGGAGTGCTCTTTCATATAAGCCACTGCCAGATCATCCACCGGGAAGATGCCGTTCTTTCCGCCTGCCTCGATCGCCATATTAGCAATGGTGAAGCGGTCGTCCATGGTCAGGTTTTTAATCCCTTCTCCCACAAACTCCATGGATTTATACAGAGCGCCGTCTACGCCGATCATGCCGATGATGTGCAGGATCACGTCTTTTCCGCTGACCCATTTGGACGGCTTTCCTACAATGTTGAATTTGATGGCGGAGGGCACTTTAAACCAGGCTTTTCCGGTTGCCATGCCGGCTGCCATATCGGTGCTGCCCACGCCTGTGGAGAATGCTCCCAACGCTCCGTAAGTGCAGGTGTGGGAGTCTGCTCCGATGATCACGTCTCCTGCCACGGTCAGTCCTTTCTCCGGAAGAAGGGCGTGTTCAATCCCCATCTCTCCTACATCAAAGTAATTGGTGATATCATGGCGACAGGCAAATTCCCTGACGCATTTGCAGTGTTCTGCTGATTTAATGTCCTTATTGGGAATGAAGTGGTCCATGACCAGAGCCACCTTGTCTTTATCAAATACAGAATCCACTGTCATTTTGTCCATCTCATGGATCGCTACAGGGGATGTGATATCATTTCCCAGTACCAGGTCCAGATTCGCCTCGATCAACTGTCCTGCTTCTACTTTGTCCAATCCCGCATGCGCTGCCAGAATCTTCTGTGTCATTGTCATACCCATAGATACTGCCTCCATTTTCTTTTTTATTCCGGAAACAGTAGATTTTTCTGCTTTTCCGGTTCTGCTATTGCCATTTTATCACAGGTTTTGATATAATAGAAATACATATAAAACATGATAGACATAACTTTAACTCATAAAATAGTGAAAGGAGTCTTTATGGACCAGAATTTATCTTTATATAAAGTTTTTTACACTGTGGCAAATACGGGAAACATCTCCAAGGCGGCAGCGGAGCTCTACATCAGCCAGCCTGCCATCAGCAAATCCATCCGCAAGCTGGAGCAGAGTCTGGATGTGACCCTGTTCTCCAGAAATTCCAGAGGCGTCCAGCTGACCGAAGAAGGCGAACTGCTTTACGATTATGTGCAGCGCGCCTTCTATGCCCTGCAGATGGGAGAATCCCAGTTAAAGAAGATCAATGACCTGGGCATCGGGCATCTGCACATCGGCGTCTCCACGACCCTGTGCAAATATATGCTCCTGCCGTATCTGAAAGAATTCATTGCTTCCCACCCCCATGTGCGCATCACCATTGAGTGCCAGTCCACCAATCACACCCTGCAGCTTCTGAAGGAGAATAAGATAGACCTGGGGCTGATCGGGAAGCCGGAGCGGCTCCATCACGTGCATTTTGACTCTTTGGGCGAGATCGAGGATATCTTTGTCAGCACTCAGTCCTACCTGGACAATCTGTCTCTGCGCACCAGCTCCAGGGACGACGTCTTTAAGAGCGCTACCCTGATGCTTCTGGACAAGGAGAATATGACCCGGCAGTACATTGACGACTATCTCTCCCTCTATCATATCGAAGCCAACAATCTGCTGGAGGTCTCTACCATGGACCTGCTCATTGAATTTGCCAAGATTGGTCTGGGTGTGGCATGTGTCATCCGCCAGTTTGTGGAAAAAGAGCTGCGGGACGGCACGCTGGTGGAAGTGCCTCTGGAGGCGTCCATCCATAAACGGGAGATCGGCTTTGCTTATCTGGAAAACATCCAGCAGACCTCTGCGGTAAGGGAATTCCTGCAGTTTTACCGTCAGCGCTCAATGGAAAGCGCTGTATCTGAAGAAGTTTAGCAAAAAAGAAGCGTTCCATCCAGGTATTCCGCCTAGATGAAACGCTCTTTTTTGATTTCTATTTTTCAGCTGCAAATTAGTTGTCAATCAGTTTTTCTTTTCCATTCCAGCTGTACAGTTTACGCAGTTCTGCGCCCACTTCTTCTAACTGATGAGCTGCTTCTCTCTTTCTCATAGCGCCGAAGTGCATGCATCCGGACTGGTTCTCCAGGATCCAGTTCTTTGCGAAAGTTCCGTCCTGGATATCTGCCAGGATCTGTTTCATTGCTTTCTTGGTCTCGTCTGTTACGATCTTCGGTCCTGTGATGTAATCACCGAACTCTGCGGTATTGGAAATGGAGTATCTCATTCCTTTGAATCCGCTTTCATAGATCAGGTCAACGATCAGTTTCATTTCATGGATACATTCAAAGTATGCGTTTTCCGGAGCATAGCCTGCTTCTACCAGTGTCTCAAAACCAGCTTTCATCAGGGCTGTCACACCGCCGCAGAGAACTGCCTGCTCACCGAATAAGTCTGTCTCTGTCTCAACTTTGAAGGTTGTCTCCAGAACGCCTGCTCTTGCTCCGCCCAGTGCTGCTGCGTATGCCAGAGCTTTGTCTTTTGCTTTTCCTGTGTAGTCCTGCTCAACAGCTACCAGACATGGAGTACCGCGTCCGATCTGGTATTCGCTTCTTACGGTATGACCCGGAGCCTTTGGAGCGATCATGGTTACGTCTACGTTTGCAGGAGGTTTGATCTGTCCGAAGTGGATAGCGAAACCATGCGCAAACATTAACATGTTGCCTTCTTCCAGGTTTGGTTCAATGGATTCTTTGTATAATTTCGCCTGCTTCTCATCGTTAATCAGGATCATGATGATATCAGCTTTCTTTGCTGCTTCTGCTGCTGTGTAAACTTCAAAGCCCTGTTTTACAGCCTTGTCCCAGGATCTGGATCCTTCATACAGACCAACGATTACATTGCATCCGGATTCCTTTAAATTTAACGCATGTGCATGACCCTGGCTTCCGTAGCCGATGATGGCAATGGTCTTGCCTTCTAATAAAGCCATGTTGCAATCTTCCTGATAATAAATTTTTACTGCCATTTTTTCTTCCTCCTAGATATGTATCTTTTTATTGTTAGGGATTACTCTCTAATAACCAACTCTGATAAAATATTTAAAGCTCCTCTTCCTCTTCGGAAAGATAGAAGACATCGTCGGAACCTCTGGATAATCCGGTAATGCCTGTTCTGGCAAGCTCCAGGATCTCATAGCCATCCAGAAGATCGATAAACGCTTCCAGCTTGGACTTGTTTCCTGTCACTTCAATGATCATGGATTCTTTTCCCACATCGATGATATTGGCTCTGAAAATGTCCACGATCGCGGTAATACCCGGACGCTGTTCCGGCATTACTTTTACTTTCACCAGGATCAGTTCCCTGTTCACACTTTTCCCGTCCTCCAGTACTTTGACAGCCAGAACGTCTTCCAGTTTCTCTACCTGTCTGGTGATCTGCTCCAGAATCATTTCATCTCCCTTGCAGACGACTGTCATGCGGGTGTAATTGGGATTGGTGGTGATGCCTGCGGACAGGCTGTCAATGTTATATCCCCTGCGGCTGAACAGACCGGATACCCGGCTCAAGACACCGGCTGTATTCTCCACCAGAATGGATAAGATCCTTTTGTTCATACAGCACCTTCTCTCCTGCCTTAACGGCTAACTTTTGTTGACATTCTACCAACTATCTGCTGTTTTGTCAATGAATTCAAAGAGTTATAACTAATTAGTATGTAATATATAATTACAGGTAATAGGGAAGAAAAGGACTTCCCTCTGCAGCAAAAAAGCCCCGGAAATCTCAGAAGGCAGCAGTGCCTCCCGGTTTCCGAAGCTCCTTTCTCAGATCCCCCGGTCTCTGGTGGCTTTCATACGCGCCATCGCCCTTGCCAGGGATTGTTTTGATATATAATATTCCTGAAGGCTCTGCTTCTGCCGAAGCTGTTCCTCCGCGCGCTCCTTGGCTTCCTGGGCGCGCTTCACATCGATGTCCTCCGGCCTCTCGATACTGTCAGCAAGGACCGTCACACGATTATTGATGATCTGGGCAAATCCGCCGCCTGCCACTGCGGTATGCCAGACATCATCCTCTGTCTGAAACCGCAGCTCTCCGGGGACGATGGCAACCATCATATCCGCATGGTGAGCCAGAATGGTAATGGCGCCGTCCTTTGCCGGAAGCACAATGCTTTTTCCCCTGCCATGAAAGAAATCCTTATCGCTGGCAGTAATATTCAGACCAAATGTATTCATATCCAGCCCTCCTCCCGGCGGTTATTCTGCTTTCGCCTTCTCGATGACCTCGTCAATGGTTCCCACATTAAAGAAAGCGTTTTCCGGATACTGGTCCATCTCGCCTTCCACGATCATCTTAAAGCCCCGGATGGTTTCCTTTAAAGGAACGTACTTGCCCGGGATGCCGGTGAAGACTTCTGCCACATGGAAGGGCTGGGACAGGAATTTCTGTACCTTTCTGGCGCGTTCTACCACCTTCTTATCCTCTTCGGAAAGCTCTTCCATACCCAGGATAGCAATGATATCCTGCAGCTCTTTGTATTTCTGCAGGTATTCCTGGACTTTTCTTGCTACCTGATAGTGTTCCTCGCCCACTACGTCTGCTTCCAGGATACGGGAAGTGGATTCCAGCGGATCCACTGCCGGATAAATTCCCTGCTCTACGATCTTTCTGGAAAGTACCGTCGTCGCGTCCAGATGGGCAAAGGTAGTGGCAGGCGCCGGGTCAGTCAGGTCGTCCGCAGGCACGTAAACAGCCTGTACAGAAGTAACGGATCCGTTCTTTGTGGAGGCGATACGCTCCTGAAGCTCACCCATCTCAGTAGCAAGGGTGGGCTGATATCCCACTGCAGAGGGCATACGTCCCAGCAGAGCGGAAACCTCCGAACCAGCCTGTGTAAAACGGAAAATATTGTCAATAAACAGCAGCACGTTCTGATGCTCTTCATCACGGAAGTATTCTGCCATGGTAAGCCCGGTCTCTGCCACGCGCATACGGGCTCCCGGCGGCTCGTTCATCTGTCCGAACACCAGGGCAGTCTTCTCTAAAACTCCGGATTCTTTCATTTCTGTCCACAGATCGTTTCCTTCACGGGAGCGCTCTCCTACGCCGGTGAAGATGGAATATCCGCCGTGCTCGGTAGCAATGTTGCTGATCAGCTCCTGGATCAGAACGGTCTTTCCTACACCGGCGCCGCCGAACAGACCGATCTTACCGCCTTTCGCATAGGGCGCCAGCAGGTCAATGACTTTGATGCCGGTTTCCAGGATCTCTACTACCGGGCTCTGCTCCTCAAAGCTGGGCGGATCTCTGTGGATCACCCAGTGTTTGGCGTTTTCCAGCTGTTCTCCGTTATCAATGGTCTCCCCCAGTACATTAAAAAGACGTCCCAGGGTTTCCCTGCCTACCGGAACCGAAATGCCCGCTCCGGTGGCTGTGACTTCCATATCCTTGCAAAGCCCGTCGCTGGATGCCAGCATGATACAGCGCACGGTATTGTTCCCAATATGCTGGGCAACCTCCATCACGAGCTTTCTGCCGTTTAACTCTACGGTCAGAGCGTCCTTGATAAACGGAAGGTCACGGTCTTCAAATTCTACGTCTACGACAGGTCCCATGACCTGTACGATTTTACCTTTTTTCATGAAAAAGGAAACCTCCTTCCTTTCTTCTATTTCTATTTCTTTTTCTGTGCCTTCGCCCCGCTGATGACCTCAGTGATCTCCTGGGTAATGGCAGCCTGGCGTACACGGTTGTATTTGATCGATAAATCTTTGAGCATATCCCTGGCGCTGCTGGTCGCCGCGTCCATTGCCATCATACGGGAATTATGCTCGCTGGCATAGGATTCTACCAGACAGCCGTAGATCATGCCCCTCAGATAATTGGGTACAATACTGTTGAGCACCTCATCGGCTGAGGGCACCATCTCAATCTCCTCCTGGTGGATGTCTATGAGAAGCTGTGCCGGCGTGTGAAAGGAAGCTTTCTTCAGCGGCAGAAGCTGCTGTCTCTCTGCCACCATGGTAGCGGCATTCGCCATACGGGTATAGATAATGTGTACCTCGTCTAACTCCCCTTCCAGATACATGGCGATCATTTTCTCAGAGATCATCCTTGCCCTGTGCATGGTGGGCTTCTGTACGGTATAGCGGAAGGTGGTATCCACATCCATATTTTTCTTGGAAAAATACTGTCTCCCCACCTGTCCCAGCACGAACAGCTCCGCGTGTCCCTCTTTTCTCATGCATTCTTCCGCCAGCTTAAAGATATTGTGATTGTAGCCGCCTGCAAGACCCTTATCCGCAGATACGACGATGTATCCGATCTTCCGGTCCTCAGGCTGAATGTCTGCCCGTTCGTCAAAATATTTCTGTTCCATGTCCGGCATATGGCGCAGGACACGTCCGATGGCGGACTGGAGCGCATAGAAATAGGGCTCCGTATCAGAGAGGACCTTTTTCGCCTTCTTCATCTTGGAAGAAGAGATCATGTACATGGCGCTGGTAATCTTCATGGTATCCTGGATGCTTTTCATTCGGCTCTGGATCTCTTTTGCACTTGCCATAGTATCACCTGTTCCTGTTCTTGAATTCCTCTGCTGCCTTTAAGATCTTTTCTCCCAGCTGGTCAGAAAGAACTTTCTTTTCCTGAATCTCGTCCCGGATCTCCGGATATTTCTTGTCAATATATTCCAGCATCTCCATCTGGAAAGCTTTGATCTCTCTTACCGGGATGTCTGCCATCAGCTTATGGGTGGCTGCCCACAGTGTGATGACCTGCTCGTAAGAGGCAAGAGGTCTGCACAGAGGCTGTTTTAACAGCTCCATCAGAGACTTTCCGTAATCCAGCTGCGCCTTTGTGGCATCGTCCAGATCAGAGGAAAACTGGGTAAATACTTCCATCTCCCGGTACTGCGCCAGATCGATACGCATACTTCCCGACGCTTTTTTCATGGCTTTTGTCTGGGCAGCGCCGCCTACACGGGATACGGAAAGACCCACATTGACTGCCGGGCGCATACCTGCGTTGAACAGGTCGCTCTCCAGGAAGATCTGACCGTCTGTGATGGAGATCACATTGGTAGGAATGTAGGCAGACACATCGCCTGCCTGGGTCTCGATGATGGGCAGCGCGGTAATGGAACCGCCGCCTGCTTCCTCGCTTAACCGGCTGGACCGCTCCAGAAGTCTGGAATGCAGATAAAATACGTCTCCGGGATATGCCTCACGTCCCGGGGAACGTTCCAGAAGCAGAGACAGGGCACGGTATGCCACTGCGTGCTTGGAAAGGTCATCGTACACGATCAGTACGTCCTTTCCCTGGTACATAAAGTACTCTGCCAGCGCGGTTCCGGAATAAGGAACAATGTACTGAAGAGGCGCGCAGTCGCTGGCTGTAGCGGAAAATACTGTGGTATATTCCATGGCGCCGTATTTTTCCAGAGTCCCCACCAGTTTCGCAACGGTAGAAGCTTTCTGTCCGATGGCAACATAGATACAGATCACATCTTTGCCTTTCTGGTTCAGGATCGTATCAATGGCAATGGATGTCTTACCGGTCTGGCGGTCGCCGATGATCAGCTCACGCTGACCTCTTCCGATAGGAAACATGGAGTCAATCGCCAGGATCCCTGTTTCCATGGGAACCGTCACGGATTTACGGTCAATAATACCGGGAGCCTCCTGCTCAATAGGACGGTAATCCTCTGCCTTGATCTCTCCTTTTCCGTCTATGGGAGCCCCCAGGGCATCCACGATCCTTCCAATATAGCCTTCGCCTACGGGAATACCTGCGCGTTTCTTTGTGCGGGCAACCTTTGTCCCTTCTCTGATCCCTGTGTCCTTGCCGAAAATGATGACGCCGATCTCATTTCTTTTGATATCCTGCACCATTCCTTTGACACCGTTTTCAAAGGTAACGATTTCGCCGTACATGGCATGGTCGATCCCGTAAACAGTCGCGATTCCGTCACCAACCCAGATTACATTTCCGACTTCGCGGACACCGGTTGTCATGTCGAAATTCTGTATTTCTTCTTTCAGAATGGAGATAATTTCTTCTGAATTGATTGAACTCAAACTGTTCACCTCCAGATTAGTTTTTGTTGTAATGCGTTGATTCTGCCTTTTAAGCTGTAATCATATTCCTGGTCATTGACACGGAGGATGAATCCGCCCACCAGGCTTTTATCTTCTATCATCTCAATCGCCGCGTCCTGCGTGCGGTATCTGCCGCAGAGAAATTTCCGGATTCCCTGCTGCTGCTGCTCGGTGGGCTTTGCCACATAATAGAGCACTGCGTTCAGGATCTTCTGCTGCTGGTTTTTATATTCCTGGTATGCCTGGAAAATTTCCTGCCACAGCGGAGCATGTCCGTATTTGCAGACAACGATTAAGAAGCTTTTCATCTCTTTGGGAAAAATTCTTGCGATCAGGCTTTCTTTTTCCTGAAGGGAAACCAGCGGACTCTCCAGCGCGGTACACAGCCGGGGAGATTTTTCCAGGATTTCCTGCGTCTTAGAAACCGCCTCAGGAGAAACAGAAAGCTCATAGAGGATCCTTCCGTAATTAATGGATGTCTGTGTCATTTGCATCACCTGCTCCTGCTAAAAATTCATCATAAAGCATCTGGTTGCCTTCCTGGCTGCTTCCGTTTGCCAGCAGCTTTCTGGCAGCCTCCATGGCAAGCCCTGCGATTTCTGCCTTTGCGCCCTGCATAGCATTTCTCTTTTCCAATTCTGCCGTTTCCTTGGCTGTTTCCAGGATCCGTGACGCCTGTTCATTAGCATCTTTTACTATACGCTGGCTCACCTGTCTGGCGTCTGCCTTTGCTTCTTCCAGGATCTGGGCAGATTCCTCTTTCGCGGATGCCAGGGCGCCTTCATAATGTCCTTTCAGTTCTTCTGCCTTCTGCTGAGTCATCCTGGCTTCCTCCAGCTGGGAAGCGATCAGGTTCTTTCTTTTTTCCATGATCCCCAGCACTGGGCTTACCAGGAATTTTTTCAGCAGCAGATAGAGAACGACCAGGTTTACAATGGTCCAGACAAGTCCCCATCCAAGATTGATCATCTTTTTTGCACCTGCCTTTCTTTCCTGTGGTTTCTTATAAGATTAAAAGCAGTAATGCGATAACGAAACCATAGATCGCGGTTGCCTCTGCCAGCGCACATCCCAGAAGAAGGAGTTTGCTGATCTTGCCTTCTGCTTCCGGCTGTCTTGCTACGGCTTCCACTGCTTTAGAAGTTGCAAGACCGATACCAAAACCTGCTCCAATACCTGTTAAAACTGCCATACCTGCACCAATTGCTGCTGTCATAATTCATTTCTCCTTTTCATTAAAAATTCTTTTTTCTGCTCTCTTTTCCTGTCCTTTTATTCCATCTGTTCTTTCATAAACAGAGAGGTTAAAAATACAAATACATAGGTCTGGATCAGACCGTCAAAAATATCAAAATAAAAACTGAATGGAATCGGTATAATGACTGGTACGATCATTTTGATCAATTCCATGATTACAAAAGCACCGATGACATTTCCAAACAACCGCATACAAAGAGATACGGGACGTATGGCGATTTCCATAATATTGATCGGTGTCACAATGGGCATTGGTTCCGCAAAACCCATAAGGAACTTCTTTGCCCCTTTCCGGCGGAATCCGGCGTAATAGATCAGCACAAGGCTCATGACCGCCAGACCTGCTGTCACATTCAAATCTTTTGTCGGAGGCTTAAAGCCAAACAGTCCGATTAAGTTTGCACAGCCAATGTAGAGTGCTACTGTAATCAGGTACGGAATGTAGCGTTTTCCTTCTTCTCCCAGGATCCCCTCAAAAAAGTCATTGAGAAATCCGATGAACGCTTCCAGCGCCAGCTGCTTCTTCCCCGGGTTTTCCACCTTCAGGTTTCTCACCAGGACAATGGATAAAAGTACCAGCACTGCCATGATAATCCACGTAACCACTACAGCCTCACTAACCGGAATGCCTCCGAAAATCGGAATGTTGAATACGGTTTCACAGTTAAGCTCTTCCGTAATTCGTTCAGATAAACTGTTCGTAAGACATCCTTCCTTTCTGCGTCAGTGATTTCCATTTACTCCTTTCTTTTTGTTTTTTTCTTTAAACATTAAACACATTACTGCTAAAAACCTGATTTGTCAATCATTGGCTTTTTTGCGCGGCAAGCCCTTATTTTCGTCAAAATTTCATGGAGTTTTTTCAACTTTCCCCCTGTTTTTGGCATAATTTGCACCGTTTTTCTATACCGATTGGTATGTACTGGTTCTACCACCGACATTTTTATTATTTTTTTATGATTTTTAAATTTATTTTCATCTCTTTTTACCATATATCCAAAAAGCAAAAAGAGAAAAGGTGTTTCAATTGTATAATCGAAACACCTTTTCTCCGTCATTTCTGTAGAATCCTGAATCTGTTAAAATCCAAGTTTTGAAAGTACATTCTTTGGCTCGTCTAATATGACCAGATCTGCCCGTTCATCCAGGTCATGAGGCTCCCGATGAACGATGACCAGTTTGCTGCCCTCAAAGTAACGCACATATTTAGAAAATACCTCCGAGCTAATGCTGGTTCCCAGTAAAAGCAGGACCTCCGCACTCTCGATCTGCCTGGTGGCTTCTGACATCAAAGTGCTGTCCATCATTTCCCCAAAGAGCATTACGCCTGGCCGTATGACCCTGCCGCAGCTCTCACACCGGGGAATCTTTCCGGAATCCCTCACATACTCCATAGAATAGGTTCTTTTGCAGTGAGGGCAGGAATTTTGGTAAATAGACCCATGAAGAGAGATCACATTTCGGCATCCGCCTCTTTGAGGTTGTTCAAAGATATTTGCATCTATGATGCACTGAAGCTTTCCCGCCTGCTCCATTCTGGCTGCCGCGTAGGCTGACTCTGTGGGCTGGGGAGGATCCATCAGCATCTCATTCCTATAAAACTCAAAAAACTGGGCGGTCCTGTTATTGTAGAACACGGATGTAAAAATATCCTCCGGAGATACTCCATACCTGCGTTCGATCTCATATGCCCTTTCCGGCATCTTGATGCCCTGATATCCGCTTTCCTCCATCATGCCTGAGCCGCCTAAGATTACGGTGTAGTGGCTTTCCTCCAGGATTTTCTTCAGTACCTCGATCTTCTTTTCCTGATTTTCCATAGGACCACTTCCTTCCTGTTATGATATAGAATTATTTTATCATCTTTTTGTGAATACTGAAAGATACTTTCTGTTTTTCCTCCGATTTTTTATATATTTTTCACAACCATTCCCCTGTGCCCTTTTCCGTCAGACTATGATAAAATAATAAAAACGAAAGGAAAGGTTGGATCCCATGAATATGGAAAAACTGATCATCGCCGGCGCCGGACCGGCAGGCGTATCTGCCGCCCTGTATGCCGTACGTTCCGGCATCACGCCCCTTGTACTCCATAAAGGAGCCGGCGCTTTAGAAAAAGCAGCGAAGATAGAAAATTATTACGGTCTTCCCAAGCCGATCTCCGGCAGAGAGCTTTATGAAAACGGAATCGCGCAGCTTTCCTCCCTGGAGGTTCCGGTCCTTCAGGAAGAACTTCTGGCAGTGGAATATGACGGCGATTACACCGTGCATACTACAGCAAATACTTATCACACCCGCTCCCTGATCCTTGCCACCGGAACCAAACGCAACACCCTGTCCCTGAAGGAACTGAAGAAATACGAAGGCAGCGGCATCAGCTACTGCGCCATCTGCGACGGGTTCTTTTACCGGGGCAAGGAAGTGGCTGTGCTGGGAAATGGTGTCTATGCCCTCCATGAAGCCCAGGTGTTAGAACCTCTCGCCTCGAAAGTCACCATTCTCACTAATGGAAAAGAGGCGTCTTTTTCCCGGGATTCCCTGGGCAGCATCCAGGTAGAAACCAGGAAGATCATCAGCGCCGGAGGAGAGGCATCTCTTTCCTATGTAGAATTGGAAGACCATACCCGCTTTCCTCTGTCTGGTCTGTTTGTAGCGCTGGGCACTGCGGACAGCACAGATATCGCAAGGAAGCTGGGACTTGTCATGGAAAACAATCATATCGTCATAGAGCCGGATACCAGTACCGCCCTTCCGGGGCTCTTTGCCGCCGGAGACTGCACAGGCGGACTTTTGCAGGTATCAAAAGCGGTCTACGAAGGCGCCCTTGCCGGGACAAAAGCGGTAAACTATTTAAAAACGCTGTAAACAGCAGGACCGCTCTTTTGAAAAGAGGCTGAAGTAAAAAGAGCTGAAGAAATGTGATTTTGTTACAGACAAATGTCCGGTTTCCGTTTATACTGAAAGCAAGATCAGTTCTCTGACAGGAAAAATAAAAACAGAAAAACAAGCAACAAGATGGATAATTCCTTACTGGCTGTAAGGGAGATGAACCATAACTAGTTGTAGTAGTAAAGGAGAGAAGAATTATGGCAATGGAAATTACATCTGCAAATTTTGAACAGGAAGTATTAAACTCCCCCGTACCGGTACTGGTAGACTTCTGGGCGTCCTGGTGTATGCCCTGCAAAATGCTGGCGCCGGCGATCGAAGAACTTTCCCAGGAAGCAAACGGCGCATACAAAGTAGGAAAGATCGATGTGGACGCCGCTCCTGATCTGGCAGCCCGGTTTGGTGTGATGAACATCCCCACTGTCCTGGTGTTTCAGGGCGGGCAGGTCGTAAAGAAATCCGTGGGCGTTGTGCCCAAGCAGCAGCTGGCAGATCTGTTGAAATAAACTGCCGAAATAAGCTGCCGAAGCAGCGGATTTCTCACAGCAACAAGAACTGCATTCTTTTATAACAATCCCAAAAGCCGGAAAAGAGTTTCCAGGTACCAACGTACCTTTCCTCTCTTTTCCGGCTTTTACTTCTCCACGCAGGAAACTTCTCTTATGTCAGCGGTCTCCGTTAAACTCTTTCACTGCCTCCACCATAGCGACAATGTTTTTCACCGGCACATTTGCCTGGATGTTATGAATGGTATTGAAAATATACCCTCCGTCTTTTGAAAAGATATCCAGCCTTTCCAGTACCTGCTCCCGGACCTGTTCCGGTGTGCCAAAGGGCAGGATGTTCTGTGTGTCCACACCGCCGCCCCAGAATAAGATATCCTTTCCATAAGTCTCTTTTAATTTCCTGGGTTCCATTCCTTCCGCAGAGCACTGCACCGGATTGACTGCGTCAAAGCCTCCCTCAATGAGATAAGGAAGAATGGGGAAAATACCGCCGCAGCAGTGTTTCAGTGTTTTCCAGGTGGTATGTTCATGGATCCAGTCATTCACCTTTTTATAATAAGGCATGTAGATTTCCTTAAAGGTTTCCGGATTGATCAGCGGACCTCTCTGCGTCCCGAAATCTGTCCCGCACAGAAACATCACATCAATGTCGCTTCCAAAAGCATCCCAGTATTTCTGCAGATTCTGAATTACGATATCTGTGCCCTTTTCAAAGACCTCCTCCACATACTCCGGATATAGGAGAGGCGCTGTGTACCACTCTTCAATGCTTCGGATTCCCCTGGGATTTTTCAGGTTGGGTCCGGGAATATTATTGGCATCTCCAAGACCGAAATATCCGGGAGCTACCTGGATGGCGCGGCCGCCTGCCTTTACCTCCTCCAGGACCTTTTTATGGTAGGCGATCTGTTCATCAGACACCAGCATATAATCTTCCACATTCTCATCCGGATCTGCTTCATCCTCATCAAACTCCGGGGACCTTGTCAGATTGTCAAAGTAAAATCCATTGGCTGGCATATGTCCGGAAGGTTTGCAGGAGGTATCTCCCTGAGGATAGACATAATAGCCGCCTCTGCCGTCCTCCGTCACTGCCGCGTCGGATGGGATCAGGATCTTAACCCCGTGGTATTCCCATTCCTTCCAGTCTGTATTGGTATGCCCGTAGGTATCTCCGTAATTGTACAGCTGCTGTACGTCACAGCCCAGGCAGTCTGCCAGATCCGGCTCCACATAGGCAGTCATAGTAGACATATCATTGATCTTCGGCGGACGGTATTCCAGTCCATAGTATTTTCTCAGCTCATCCAGCACTGCTGCATTGATCATGGAGCAGTTCATACCGCCGAAATCCACCGGAACCTTATCAGGCTGTTTGTGGGCAAACGCAGCCTGCACCCTTTCTTTTGATGTCATATCGCATCCCCCAATCTAATATTTTTGTGCTGTGTCTCTTTCTCTTGCATGAATCCTGTTACTATGTATAATATAAGAAAAGAGCAGTTTTTTCACTGCCCGCATTTGCCCTTAAATATACATTTTGTGCTCCAAGAAAGGAAATCCTGATGAACCCGGAAGAATTGAAAAAGAAAGTTGTGATCCCCAACGAACGGGGTGTATTGGATAAGAAAGGAATTTATTTTTCTTCCCCCTCTGCCTTTGCCAGAGAGCATCTGTTTTTTGTCCTCCTGGGAGCGGAGTTTACCTGCACCTTTCCCTATCAGATCCGCAGACAGGGGCTGGAGCTGTTCCTGGCTTTCCGCATTCTGTCCGGCGAACTGCATTTTGAATATGAAAACTTATGCTTTTGCGCCAGACAGGGCGATATCGTATTCCTGGACTGCCAGAAACCTCACTACTACTATGCCAAAGATAAGGTCTGCTTCCAGTTTTTCCACTTCGCCGGAAACTGTTCCCAGGCATACGTGGATCTGCTTTATGAAAAACAGCAGAAAAGAGCATCTCTGTCTTCTCCTGCATCAGGAGCCCTCTTTCCTGCTGATTCAAACGCCTGCGGAGTTTTTTCCCAAATTCTGGAGGAACTGTCCCTCTCACAGCCGAAGGAACACCGTCTCTCCTATCTGCTCCATACCCTTTTCGGCATTCTGGCGGCGGAAGAAGAGCCTTCCTATCCTCTCTGCATCGCTCAATCCATCGCCTTTATGCAGGAACACTACCGGGAGCCTGTGTCTGTAGATGACATTGCTGCCAGCGCTGCCCTGAGCAAATACCATTTTTCCCGGCTCTTCCGTGAAAAGACCGGTGTCTCACCTCATGAGTACCTTTCCTCCCTGCGGCTGCAGCATGCCAGGAAACTGATCCTGGAGACCTCTCTCTCAGTGGAAGATATTGCTTCCAGATGCGGCTTTTCCACAGCTTCACATTTCATCCGCGCTTTTAAAAAAGAAATGGAATTCACTCCTGCCGCTTACCGGAAATATTTTGATCCTTCCGGTTTTCAAAAGCTGTAGAGCTCCTGCCTGCGAAGCGTTTTCTCATAGGCTTTCACTGACTGCCGAAAGACCAGCGCCACTGCACCCGCTCCTGCTGCCGCCAAAAGGAAGATCACCCATTCCTGCCCTTTCAGAGTTTCAAAGAGAACTCCGTACATAGCCTGACCGACAGGCTGGGAGCAGGTACAGATGGCATAGATCCAGGCAATCACCTTTCCCACTAAGGTCTCCGGCGTGATCTGCTGGATATACGCCATCAGCCCCACGGTAAACATGGACGAAAGCACCATAATCAGGAAACAGCTGGCAGTCAGCACCAGATACTGCAGTTCCCCCGAAATCCCGGATTTCAGCGCCACAGCCGTAGGCAGAAGCAAAAGGCAGGCTCCCATAAGAAACTTCCAGCTTTTTGCAATCGAAAACTTTTCTCCGAACACCGCACTTAAAATTCCTCCTGCAATCCCACCCAGGGCAAGGGCTCCTTCCGTATAGCCCAAAAGCCGGTCCGGATCCGCACTGTGGAACACCAGGACCTGGGTCACCAGCACCGGTGTACCGATGATCTGAAGCGCGCTGAGCACCAGATTGAAAAATGCCAGCACCACAGTAAGCTTTCCGATAAATTTCTGTTCCTTTCCGATAAAACAGATGCTTTCCTTCAGATCCCCCAGGACCGTGCCCAGGATCCCCTTCTCCGTTTTCTGCGAAGATACCGGCATATGGATAAACAGCTCCATCACAGCGGAGCAGAAAAAGCATAGCACGCTAAAGACCAGAATGGGAAACAGCCCTCCCACGCTGTAGCAGATGCCGCCCAGAACCGGTCCCAAAAGCCCGGAAAGGGAGGACACCAGATTGATCACCGCATTGGCTGAAACCATCTTTTCCTTCTCCACCAGCACCGGTATGCTTGCCTGGACAGAAGGCTGGTAAAAGCCGGAAATTCCGTACAGGAATATCATGACCACAAGAATCGCCGCCACAAGGCTGACACTGTCGTATACCAGCAGAAATACCAGGAGCATTGCCGCTGTAAAGAAATCCAGACATGCCATGATATTTTTCTTATTCAGTCTGTCCGCAGCCGCCCCGCCCAGGGGAGACATAAGAAACATCGGCAGGAAGGACAGCGCCACAATGCCGCCGAAAACAGCGGGAGAATTGGTTATATGCAGCAGATGCAGGGGGAGCGCAAACCGCAGCACCGCATTTCCCAGCAAAGATATGATCTGCCCGATCACAACAAGGATAAAATCTCTTCCCATAGCTTTTTTCGTCTTTTTTTCCATAAACAGCAGCCTCCTTTTCTCCGTTTCATCCGTTTAAATATAAATAATCTCCACCCCGGACAGCTTCACATCCCCTGTGAGGATCAGCGTGGTCTCTCCCGGGCTTCGCCGGTTATTCTTTTCGTCAATCCCTGCCATCAGCACATTGGCACTGTTCAGAATTTTCCAGTCAGAAGGCACATACAGCTGTATTCCTGCACAAAATAGATCCAGCTCCAGAACAGCTCTCCCACTTTTGATCATTGCATTGTCCAGGTAGATGGTACAGCCTCCGAATTTGCATTCTACCCTCGCCCGGCAAAAATCTTCCGAATTGACGTATTTGATGCTCTCTCCAAACCGGGTGACAAACTCCAGGCAGTCGCCGCCGGAGTCCCCTGTTCCCTCCTGGTTTTCCGTATGCTCCTCCTGATCGTCAGGCACGCTGTCCGTCTCTTCCTGTCCTGGATACAGGTTCTCTGTTATCTCCCGGTACGTTTCCTGCTCACCGTATTTTTCTGTTCTCCAGTCCCCGTTCTTTTTTCCGGGATTTCTTATGATGGAGATGCCAATGGTTCCCAGAAGCGCGGCTCCCAGGGCTGTCCACGGGGAAACTCCGGTGATGCCCAGCGGCTCATCAAAGATGATATATAAAAATGCCAGTGAGAAAAGGACTCCCGCAGGCTGCCGGTACACGATGCCGCTGATGAACATTGCCCCGAAAAACACTGCAAACACCAGGCTCCATACAGAAATTTCCTTCAGGATCCCCAGCTGTCCCACTACCAGCAGGACAGCTGCCGCGATAAAAATTGTTCCCCAAAACCAGTTTCCTTTTTTCATACTTCTTTACCTCTTTTCTTCCAGCCGGTTTCTCAGCGGTTTATAATAATGTCTGGACACATACACCTGCTTATAGGATTTCTGAAACTGTACCGTACAGGAGGTGCTCACAGACCGGTTAATGGCATAAATGCTTTTGATATTCAATATGGTGGATTTGGACACCCGCATAAAATATCCGGGAAGGAGTTCTTCTAACTCATAAAGCCTGTATTTGCTCTTGTAGGCATCATCGGCTGTATGGGCATAAATCTCGTCTCCGTCTGTTTCAAAAAACAAAATTTTTCTCAGCGGAAGATAATACTCCGTATCTCCCTTTAAGAATCTCATGGTCTTTTCCCTGGCTGCCGCTTCTGCCACCGCAGTCTGGATCCTCCGGATCCTCTCATCCAGTACAGGGCTTCGGATAATGACTTCTTCTTCCTGGATTTTTTCGTCAATCTCAATTCGTATCTTCATGGTGTCCCCCTTTCCGTACGACTATCTAACCATATTTTTTCCTTTCTGTAAACACGATTCCGGTAAGTGGTCATAATCCCCAGGTAAGCGGCAGAAAAACGTCTATTTCCTGCCTCCCGGTATCGGACAGTCTTGCGCTGCCTTTCTCAGAAAAGTGAAGACAGGACAAAGCGGCGTTAATCACAAAAAAAGAAGAACTCTCCATCCTTTACAGCGGACAAAGAGTTCTTCTTTTTCTTTGTGAATTTTCCTTTATTTTCCGTTTCTTTTCCATTCCCTGATGGCTTCCAGCCTTTCCCTGACGGCTTTTTCCTTCCCCTGGTCTGTGGGATGATAATAGATCCGGTCCTTCAGGCTGTCCGGCATGCACTGCATATGGGTCAGTTTCTCCTCTGTGTTGTGGGCGTATTCGTATCCTTTTCCATACTGCAGCTCCTTCATCAGTCTGGTAGGCGCATTGCGCAGGATAAGCGGGACAGGCTCTGCCTTTTTGCTTTTGATGTCTTCCTTACAGCTTTCCCTTGCCCTCAGGACGGCATTGGATTTGGGCGCCGCAGACAGATAGATCACCGCCTGGGTCAGGTTCAGGTCGCACTCCGGCATTCCCAGAAAGTGACATGCCTGATAGGCAGCCACGGCAACCTGCAGCGCCTGGCTGTCTGCCAGTCCCACATCCTCACTGGCAAAGCGGATCAGACGTCTGGCGATATACAGAGGATTTTCTCCTCCCTCCAGCATTCTGCTCATCCAGTAGACCGCAGCGTCCGGGTCGCTGTTTCGCATGGATTTATGGAGGGCAGAGATCAGGTTATAATGCTCCTCCCCGTTTTTATCATACAGAAGAGATTTCCGGCTGATGCACTGTTCCATTCCCTGGTCTGTGATCGTGATACCATCCATAGTGATCTCACCGTTGAGCACTGCCATCTCCAGAGTATTGAGAGCAGTCCTGGCATCTCCGTTGGAAAAGGCGGCGATGGCAGCCAGCTGCTGTTCTGTGATCTGTATCCTTTGCTCTCCCAGCCCCGCGGGACTTTCCAGGGCGTGTCTTAAAAGCTTGATCAGGTCTTTCTCCTCCAGCTCCTTTAGGACGAACACCTTGCATCTGGACAGCAGCGCGGCGTTGACCTCAAAAGAAGGATTCTCCGTGGTGGCGCCGATCAGGATGATGCTTCCTTTTTCCACAAAGGGAAGGAAGGCATCCTGCTGGGCTTTGTTAAACCGGTGGATCTCATCCAGAAAGAGCACCGTCTTTTGTCCCATCCGCCTGCGGGTCTCTGCTGCATTCATGACTTCCTTCATTTCCTTGATCCCGCTGGTGACTGCGCTGAAAGGAATGAATTCCGCCTTCGTCCTCCCTGCAATGATGTTGGCAAGGGTGGTCTTTCCCACGCCCGGCGGTCCCCAGAAAATCATGGAGGAGATCTGATCCTTTTCAATCAGCTGCCTGAGGATCTTCCCTTTTCCCAGCAAATGCTCCTGCCCGAAAAACTCTTCCAGACTGGCAGGTCTTACCCGCTCTGCCAGCGGGGCAGTCCGCTCCCGGTCGTCAAATAGCGTTAATTGTTCCATTTCCATGCCTCCTAAGCTCCGTGCACTTTGCGCATTCCCGCGGTTTCTTCTGTGAACCTTGGAAAATTGCAGAGTCTCTGCACAGCTTTTCTAAGGCAAGTATATCATAACCGGGATAAACTGACACGAAAATCTGTGACGATTTTTCTCAGCAGCTTTTCTCCGCCCATGCTTCTGGACTGGCTTTGCCTATAGGCGGAAGAAATCTTTTTTGCGTCCAGCGCCTTCCCAACAGAATACTTCTGAACATTTCATCCGCACAGAAGGCTGAATAAATTCCGACGATCCCCAGATCCAGAAGGATTCCCAGAACATACGCCAGCCCCACGCCCCAGATCCACATAGAAAGAATACTGACAGCCACGCAGTAATAGACATCCCCCACTCCCTTTAAAGAATTGCCGAACATAAAATTGCCGACTTTAAACAGCAGGGTAAAGGCTTCCAAATAAATGATCCATTTCGCATTGCGGATAATTTCTCCATCCCCTGTAAAGAAATGCAGAAGCCAGTCGCTCATGAGGATTACCGCAGCATTTAAAAAAAGGACAAAAAGAATCCCGGCTCCGATGTTTTGCCAGCATTTCCGATACAAATCATCGTATTTCTTTTCTCCAAACAGGTATGCAATTATAATTCCTGTGGCAATGCCGATGGAATTCGGAATCATCGATACAAACAGCATCAGATTCATAGCATAGATCTTAGCCGTCAGCACGCTGCTTCCCAGTGCAGTCAGCAAAACGGTAACAACCAACTGGGAAATCTTATAAGAAATATTTTCACCTGCAGCCGGAACCCCGTATTGCAGGAGCAGCTTTATATTTTTCACAGACAGAGACAGATGATATGCAATTCCCAACTGGTGCCTGCTCAGAAAATACAGGATCAGAAAACCCACCAAATTACTGCTCACCGTTGCGGCGGCAATGCCGAAAACAGGATCATAAGCAAACTGGAATGGATTTAAGATGACTGCTGCATCCAGTATGATATTGCATACATTTGTCAGGATTCCGATCAGCATTGCAGCTTTCGCTTTGGCAAAAATCCTGTAAACAGACACAAATACGGTATTTCCTCCCTGAAATACCAGACCTGCAGATATCACCATAAAATAAGTCCATGTACCTTCCCTCATAGGATCCGGCACCTGCAGCAGCTCCAAAAGAAATGGACTTCCTGCCATTAAAACCGCGCTCATCAGTATGCTGACCAGAACTGTACCTGTAACGGCATCCGAACATAACTGCCCTGCCTCTTTTTTCCTGCCGTCCCCCAAATATTGTGCGCCTACAATGGAGATGGAGGAGCTCAGTATCACGTACACCAGCAATAGGACTGCAAGGATCTGATTGGCATAGCCCACGCAAGCCACTGCCAGGTCTGAATATAGACTTAAAAACCAGGTATCCGCAAGTCCGAATAAAATCTGAAAAAAAGATTGAAAAATAATGGGGACACTCATGGAAAAGGTATTATAATCATTTTTTAATTTCATATGCCGCATCCCTCAGACTTTCTCTTTTTCTGTGAGAAGTTCTTTATAGTATTGAAATCTACTTTTCAGCGGATGCGTACAGGAATCTTTCCATGGTTTTTCCCTGCTGTTTGTGTAATGGATGATTTTGGGAGATGCCATAAGATCCTTCGCCGTTTTTTCGTCCATATCTATTTTCCGGTAATCCTTCTCATGAAACAAAGCTGTCATAACATTCCATTCATACGGCAATTCTGACCAGTCCTTCCATAAGACTGCATTCAGACCGTCCTGATCGTGCCACAGGACCTTATCTCTATATTCTTCCAAATACGCAAGGATCTTCTGGGGAATCTTTTCCTCCCTCCACTTTTTCAGATTGATCTTCAAA
Organism: Candidatus Blautia merdavium; assembly: GCA_019119975.1. Lineage (GTDB taxonomy): Bacteria > Bacillota > Clostridia > Lachnospirales > Lachnospiraceae > Blautia > Blautia merdavium. The sequence goes on from DWVZ01000026.1 coordinate 47,292, forward strand.
ACTCCCGCATTAAAGTATTTCCTTTCTCCCGGTATCCCTAAATCCGCATAGGTATTGAGCGCCAGCGGAGAAGATACCCTATGGGCATCATGAAACATCTCTGGCACTGCCATTACGGCACAGTTTTTCATGGGGATCTCCCATAGCTTTCTGATATCGCCTTCCACGATAATATCTCCATCCATGTTAGCAGAAAGGTTCAGATAGCTGCTGGAGAATTCCTCTTCCAAGCGGTGATGATCCTGAAAGGCAAAGTGCTTCGCCAGGATTTT
>DWVZ01000188.1 GCA_019119975.1 Candidatus Blautia merdavium
CTCTATGAGGAGGACAGCCGGAACAAAAAGGTCCAGGATATGCAGAACCGCTGTGCCCTGATCAAGGAGACCAAACCTCTGCTGACTGTGAGCATCCATCAGAACAGCTACCAGGACGCATCGGTGTGCGGACCCCAGGTCTTTTACTACACCAGCTCTGCTCAGGGAGAGGCACTTGCCGGGGCGATTCAGGAAGCGCTGAATGAGCAGCTAAAGCCAGAGCGCCCCAGGACTGCCAAAGCCAACAAAACCTATTATTTGCTGAAGCGCAGCGAAGGGATCCTGAATATTGTAGAGACGGGATTTCTCACCAATCCCCGGGAGGCAGAGCTTCTTGCCGGAGAAGAATATCAGAAGAAGTGTGCCCGCGCTATTTGCGACGGAATCTTAAAATTTCTAAAAACGGTGGAAAAAGACAGCCCCGGTATGGTATGATAAAGTCGAATGCATAGGAAGAGAAGAAAAGAAAGAAGAGATTATATCGTGGATACAAAAGTAGTCACAGTAGATCAAGAAAAACCGGACCTGCAGGTTATGAGAATGGCAGGGGAGATCCTGAGAAAAGGAGGACTGGTGGCGTTTCCCACAGAGACCGTGTACGGGCTTGGAGGAGACGGCTTAAATGCCGGTTCCTCTAAGAAGATATACGCCGCAAAGGGCAGACCTTCGGATAATCCGCTGATCATTCACATAGCAGATCTGGAAAGCCTGGAGAAGATCGTAAAGTCCGTGCCCCCAAAAGCAAAGCTTCTGGCAGAGAAATTCTGGCCGGGACCGCTGACCATGATCTTTTCCAAGAGCAGCCGGGTGCCCTATGAGACCACAGGCGGACTGGAGAGCGTCGCAGTGCGTATGCCCAGCCACCCGGTGGCGTTAGCCATTATCCGGGAAGGCGGCGGCTACATCGCTGCTCCCAGCGCCAATACCTCCGGACGTCCAAGTCCTACCAGAGCAGAGCATGTCTGCGAGGACCTGACCGGGAAGATCGATATGATCGTAGACGGCGGCGCTGTGGGCATCGGACTAGAATCCACCATCGTGGATTTTACAGAGGAGGTGCCGGTGATCCTGCGCCCGGGATATATTAATCAGGAGATGATCCAGGAAGTCATCGGACCTGTGCGCATGGACCGGGGGCTTTTGATCACAGAGGAGAAGGTAAGACCCAAGGCGCCGGGGATGAAATACCGCCACTATGCGCCAAAGGCACAGCTTACCATTGTGCAGGGCAGCAGCAGCCAGGTGACAGCATACATCAATGCCCAGTGTGAAAAGGCTGTGCGGGAAGGGAAGAAGCCAGGCGTGATCGCGGCAGACGAGACCGTATCGGCGTACCGGGGCGCTGTGGTAAAAGGCATCGGCGCCAGGAACGATGAGGAGGAGATCGCCAGGAATCTGTTCGCCGTGCTCCGGGAATTTGATGAGGAGGACACGGATATCCTGTTCTCAGAAGCCTTTGACACTCCCCGGATGGGACAGGCGATCATGAACCGTCTGCTGAAGGCGGCAGGACATCATATCATAGATTTAGACAGTTCATTCTAAATTTAAACAAAGCATTTGATTTTTAACAAAGTATTCTAAAATCAAACAGATTATGATAAAAGGAGGTTCCTAATATGATAGCATTAGGATGCGACCAGGCAGGTTACGATTTGAAGCAGGAGGTAATCAAGTATCTGGAGGATAAGAAGATCCCCTATAAGGATTATGGATGCTACAGCACCGATCCGGTGGATTACCCCATTTATGCCAGAAAGGTGGGAAAGGCGATCCAGGACGGAGAGTGTGAAAAGGGAATCCTGATCTGCGGTACCGGAATCGGCATTTCCATCGCCGCCAACAAGATGAAAGGGATCCGCGCAGCCCTTTGCACGGACTGCTTCTGCGCGGAAGCTACCAGACAGCACAACGATGCCAACATTCTCGCCATGGGCGGAAGAGTGGTGGGACCCGGTCTGGCAGTGAAGATCGTGGATACCTTTTTAAATACGGAGTTTTCCCACGCAGAGAGGCATCAGAGAAGAATTGACATGATCGAAGAATAAAGTACAGCACACAGGAGGAAGAACATGGGAAAAGTATTAGTCATGGAACATCCGCTGATCCAGCATAAGATCGGCATTATCCGCAGGAAGGAGACAAGCTCCAAAGAATTCCGGGAGCTGGTCAGCGAGGTGGCGATGTTTATGGCATATGAGGCTACCAGGAATTTAAAGCTTACGGACGTGGAGATTGAAACTCCCATTGCCAGGACCACGGTAAAGGAGCTGGCGGGAAAGAAAATGGCAGTGGTGCCTATCCTGCGGGCAGGACTGGGCATGGTAGAAGGAATGCTGAACATGGTCCCGGCAGCGAAGGTAGGACATATCGGACTGTACCGGGATCCGGAGACCTTAAAGCCTGTGGAGTATTACTGCAAGCTTCCGGCAGACTGCGGGGAGCGGGAGGTATTCGTCACAGATCCCATGCTGGCTACCGGAGGTTCTGCGGCGGCAGCCATCACTATGCTGAAGGAAAAGGGCGTGAAGAACATCCATTTCCTGTGTATCATCGCGGCGCCGGAGGGTGTGAAAGCCCTGACTGAAGCCCATCCGGATGTGGATGTGTATATCGGCGCCCTGGATGACCATTTAAACGATCACGGCTATATCGTGCCGGGGCTTGGAGACGCGGGAGACCGTATCTTTGGTACCAAATAAAACCGGGACGCCTTTCGGAGAACGGAAAGATCCTGGAAGTAAGAGGTGAAGGGATATGACAGGAAAGAGAGACGGATATATTTCCTGGGACGAATATTTTATGGGAGTGGCAAAGCTGTCCGGCATGCGGTCCAAAGACCCCAATTCTCAGGTGGGCGCCTGTATTGTCAGCAGCGATAATAAGATTTTGTCTATGGGCTACAACGGCTTTCCCATGGGATGCTCCGATGATGAGTTCCCCTGGGCAAGAGAAGGGGAGGACGAGCTGGACAAGAAGTATCTCTATGTGACCCACAGCGAGTTAAACGCCATCTTAAACTACCGGGGAGGTTCCCTGGAAGGGGCAAAGCTGTATGTGTCCCTGTTTCCCTGCAACGAATGCGCCAAGGCGATCATCCAGGCAGGGATCAAGACCATTGTCTATGAGTGCGATAAATATGCGGATACGCCGGCGGTACGGGCGTCCAAACGGATGCTGGACGCAGCGGGAGTCCGGTATTATCAGTACAACAGGACAGGAAGAAAGCTGGAAGTAGAAGTGTAGAAAAGAGCGGATTTCCCCAGACAGCCGGGAGACCGCAAAAGAGCGGCAAAGAAACAGGAGACAGGGAGCGTGCGTTTGGATGATGGAAATTCAGGTTCCAAAAAAGGTACAGAACATTATAAAAATTTTGCAGGAACACGGTTATGACGCCTACGCAGTGGGCGGCTGCGTCCGGGACAGCCTGCTGGGGCGCGTTCCCGCGGACTGGGATATCACTACATCTGCAAAGCCTCTGGAAGTAAAGGCGCTGTTTGGCAGAACTGTGGATACCGGGCTCCAGCATGGGACTGTGACAGTCCTGTTGGGCAAGGAAGGCTTTGAAGTGACCACCTACCGGATCGATGGGGAATACGAAGACAGCCGCCATCCCAAAGAGGTGACCTTTACCGGAGAGTTAAGAGAAGATTTAAGGCGCCGGGATTTTACCATCAATGCCATGGCGTACAATGACCGGACCGGACTGGTGGATGCGTTCGGCGGGATTGAAGATCTGAAGAGAAAGGTGGTGCGCTGCGTGGGAGACGCGCAGGAGCGGTTCACCGAAGACGCGCTGCGGATCCTGCGTGCCGTCCGCTTTTCTGCCCAGCTGGGATTTGCCATAGAGGAGGAGACCAGGAAAGCAGCCTGCAGACTGGCGCCCACCCTTCAAAAGATCAGCGCGGAGCGGATCCAGACGGAGCTTGTCAAGCTGTTGACCTCTCCCCACCCGGAATATCTGCGTACGGCTTATGAGCTGGGGATTACCAGGATCGTTCTTCCGGAATTGGATGCAGCCATGGAGACCCCGCAGAATACTCCCCATCACTGCTATAGTGTGGGAGAGCATACCTTAAAGGCAATGGAGCAGGTGGAGGCGGATAAGGTGCTGCGCCTGTCCCTTTTGTTCCATGACCTGGGGAAAGTACAGGCCAGGACCACCGATGAGCAGGGCAGGGACCATTTCTTCGGTCATCCTCAGAAGAGTGAAGAGCTGGCAAGGCAGGTGCTGAAAAGGCTGCGCTTTGACAATGATACGATCCGGAAAGTGACCCTTCTGGTACGGTTCCACGAATGCCCCTGGGAAGTGACACCGAAATCCATCCGCAGAGCCGTCAGCAAAGTGGGGGATCTGTTCCCCCTTCTTCTGAAGATCCGCCGGGCAGACGTGCTGGCACAGAGTGAGTACAGAAGAGAAGAGAAGCTTTCCCGGTTGGATGAAACCGGCAGGATCTATGAGGAAATCCTGAGAAAGCAGGAATGCGTTTCTATTAAGATGCTGGCAGTGACCGGAAAGGATCTGATCGGAGCAGGCATGAAGCCGGGAAAGGAGATCGGAGATACCCTGGAACGGTTTTTGGAACTGGTGCTGGAAAAGCCGGAGCGCAATACAAAGGAATATCTGCTTTCGCAGATCAGATAAGAAGATACAGGGCGCGCCTGAGATTTCAAAGAGGAATTTCAGGCGCGTCTTTTTGTATGGGGATTTTCCCGCGGTTATTCTATCCCCGGATTTTGCCGCATAGAATGAAAAGGATTGAAGCCGGAGGGGACAGACAGCCTGTTTCCTCATGGAAAAGGGGGATAAAAACGTGTATGACCGTGGGCTCAGTGTTTTGGAACAGTACGGCTTGGAAGCTGTGTCAGTACGCCGGGGAAGAGGGGTCCTGATCTGTGAGACCGCAAAAGGCGCAGTGCAGATCCGGGAGTTTTGCGGTACACAAAAGAAGCTGGAGAGCCAGGCAGCCCTTCTGGAACAGATCGCAGGAAAGACCCGGATCCTGACGGATGAGATCCTGAAAAACCAGGAGGGAAGCTATGTATCCTCAGACAGCGAAAACGTTTCTTATGTGGTAAAACGCTGGCATGAGGGAAAGGAATGCGACACCAGGAATGAGAAGGATATCTGCGGCGCCATGACCGCTCTGGCTCAGTTACATAAAGCAATGAAAATGCCTGTGCAGGAGCATTACGTGCGGGAGGACCTGCAGGGCGAATACGCCAGACACAACAGAGAACTGAGAAAGATCCGGAAATTTATCAGTGCCCAAAGAAGGAAAAACGACTTTGAACAGTGCTTTTTAGACAGCGTTTCTCTTTTCCTGCGTCATGGGGAGGAGGCGCAGGCGCGCCTTTCAGGATCCGGTTATGAAAAGCTGCGGGCAGAAGCCATGCAGCAAGGAACTGTCTGCCACGGGGAGTACAACCAGCACAACGTGCTCTTTCGCGGAGACGGCACCACAGCAGTTACTAATTTTGACAAGTGGAATTTCGACGTCCAGACCGCGGATCTTTATCAATTTATGAGAAAGATTCTGGAAAAGCATGACTGGAGCCGGGAGCTGGCGGGGCGGATGCTCGGCGCCTATGAACAAGTACGGGTCCTTACCGACAGGGAGAAGGAAAACCTTCAGATCCGCTTTTCTTACCCGGAAAAATACTGGAAGCTCGCCAATCATTACTATACCCACAGGAAAGCATGGATTTCCCAGAAAAATGTGGAAAAAATGGAAAAGCTCATACAACAGCACGACAAATGGAGAAACTTTACAGAAAAAAATTTATAAAAAAGCACCAAAGCACCTGTGCAGTGTTTGAATTTTGCCTCGTGATAGTGTATAATAGGCACATATCACGCAGAGTATGAAACTGCACAGGGAGGTAATAAAAATGGATTACAAAAAACTTTACGAAGATTGGCTTTCCAACCCATATTTTGACGAAAACACAAAGGCTGAACTGAAAGCCATTGAAAATGATGAAAATGAGATCAAAGAACGTTTTTACAAAGATCTGGAATTTGGTACCGCTGGACTTAGAGGCGTCATCGGCGCAGGTACCAACCGTATGAATATTTATACAGTAAGAAAGACAACACAGGGTCTTGCCAACTACATAGCAGCCGTAAACGGACAGGACAAGGGTGTAGCCATTGCTCACGATTCCCGCCGCATGTCACCGGAATTTGCCAGGGAAGCGGCTCTGTGCCTGGCGGCAAACGGTGTAAAAGCTTATATTTTTGATTCCTTAAGACCCACACCGGAACTTTCCTATGCAGTAAGAAAACTGGGATGCATCGCCGGCATCAATATTACCGCAAGCCACAATCCGCCGGAATACAACGGCTATAAAGTATACTGGGAAGACGGCGCTCAGATCACACCGCCTCATGACAGCGGCATTATGGGCGAAGTGCAGAAAGTGACCGATTACGCAGAAGTTAAGACCATGGACGAAGAAGCTGCCAAAGCAGCAGGTCTGTTTGTAGTGATCGGAAAAGAGATCGATGATTCCTACATGGAAGAGTTAAAGAGCCAGGTCATCCACATGGATGCCATCAAAGCCATGGCAAAGGATCTGAAGATCGTATACAGCCCGCTCCACGGAACAGGCAATATCCCTGCCAGACGAGTTTTGCAGGAGCTGGGATTTGAAAATGTCTATGTAGTCAAAGAGCAGGAACTGCCGGACGGAGAGTTCCCCACAGTCAGCTACCCGAATCCGGAAGCAGACGAGGCATTTGAGCTTGGTCTGAAGCTGGCAAAAGAAGTGGATGCAGATCTGGTACTGGCAACCGACCCGGATGCAGACCGTCTGGGTGTCCGCGTCAAAGACAGCAAGACAGGAGAGTACCACACACTGACAGGAAATATGTCCGGCTGTCTGCTTGCAGATTATGAGATCGGACAGAGAAAAGAAGTAAACGGAGGCCTTCCCGCAGACGGCGCTATGATCTCCACCATTGTTACCACCAATATGGCAGCTGCCATTGCCAAATATTACGGCGTGAAGTTCATCGAAGTGCTGACCGGATTCAAATACATCGGACAGCAGATCCTGGGCTTTGAGACCAAAGGAGAGGGAACTTATCTCTTTGGATTTGAAGAAAGCTACGGCTGCCTGATCGGTACCCACGCAAGGGACAAGGATGCCATTGTTGCTACGATGGCTTTGTGCGAAGCAGCGGCTTACTATAAGACAAAAGGCATGACGCTGTGGGATGCTATGATCGCTATGTATGAGAGATACGGATATTACAAGGACGATATCCAGTCCATCACCTTAAAAGGCATTGAAGGTCTGGAAAAGATCCAGACTATCCTGAACAATCTGCGCCAGAATCCTCCGGCAGAAATCGGCGGATACCGGGTGCTTTCTGCAAGAGATTACAAAGCAGACACGGTTATGGATATGGGGACAAAGGAAGTAACGCCTACCGGTCTTCCGAATTCCAATGTGCTGTACTATGATCTCAATGACGACGCATGGGTATGCGTACGTCCTTCCGGAACAGAGCCTAAGATCAAGATTTATTACGGAATCAAGGGCACTTCCCTGGAGGATGCAGATGAGAAATCTGCGGCTCTGGGAGCAGAAGTAAAGAAATTGATCGACGCTATGATGTAAAGATGCGGCAAAGACTGTAAAAGGGGCAGATATGCTTGACAAACGCGGGGAAACAGGGTATAAATATCTGTAGACCGCGCAAGGAGCGGTAAAATAGGACTATAAAGGACGAATTTATTTAGGAGGAATACTCATGAACAGAACAGAATTAGTCGCAGCCATGGCTGAAAAAACACAGTTATCGAAAAAAGACGCAGACGCAGCTTTAAAAGCTTTCATCGATGTTGTATCTGAAGAATTAAAGAAAGGTGAAAAAATCCAGTTAGTAGGCTTCGGAACATTTGAAGTTTCCGAAAGAGCTGCTAGAGAAGGAAGAAATCCGCAGACAGGCGAGACTATGACCATCAGCGCTTCCAAATCTCCGAAATTCAAAGCAGGAAAAGCTTTAAAGGATTTAGTAAACGCGTAAGAGTTTATGAGATTAGACAAATATCTGAAAGTGTCCAGGCTGATCAAGCGCAGGACAGTTGCCAACGAGGCATGTGATGCAGGGCGTGTGCTGATCAACGATAAGCCTGCCAAAGCATCTGCCCAGGTGAAAGCAGGAGATATCCTGGAAATCCAGTTCGGCAGCAGAAACGTCCGTGTGGAAGTCCTGGATGTACAGGAAACTGTGAAAAAAGAAGCGGCCAATGAGCTCTTCCGGTATTTATGATAATGTAAGATCTTCAGGCGGACAGCCTGGGAAAGCCTTCCGGCGGCACAGCGCTTCCGGAAGGCTTTCTATTGTATATGACATAAAGTCATTCCATCCCCCATATAATCTTTCATAAGGAAAGAGATATGGGGGATTTTCGTGTGGAAGAGAAAACAGGAAAAAGTGTGCACAGGCTTTCTCTGACAGACAGGAAAAAAGGCGCCGTAACAGGAGTAAAGGACGTACTTTCCTTTGATGAAAAAGAGATCAGCCTGGTGACAGAGGCAGGGACCCTGGTGGTAAAAGGGGAAGGGCTGCATGTGACAAGGCTGGATCTGGAGAAACAGGAGGTGGATCTGGCAGGCAGGGTGGACAGTCTTACATACAGCCAGGGTATTTCCAAAGCCAAAGGCGGCGAAGGAATGCTCAAAAGGCTGTTCCAGTAGCTATGAGCAGCACCATGCAGCAGGAACTGCTGCTCTTTTGCCGGACTTTCCTTGCGGGCGTATGCCTGGCGGTATGCTATGATCTGCTCCGTATCCTGAGAAATACTGCGGCACACAGCACATTTCTCATCGGGCTGCAGGATATCCTTTACTGGTGCGCAGCCGGTCTTTTCCTCTTTTCCGTGATCTATCGGGAAAACGACGGAGTGATCCGTATCTATGTTCTCCTGGGAACTTTTCTGGGAGCTTTTGTCTATCACGCAGGACCCAGCGTGATTTTGGTAAAATACCTTTCAGCTTTTTTAAAACAAACCGTAAGATGCCTTGGAATTTTGGGAAAACCTCTGAAATTATGGAGAAAAAGGTTGAAATTTTATCTTACAGGAGTTAAAATTGCTCTATATAAACGAAAGCCCACACAGAGAGTCAGGAAGCAGAAAAATGAAGAAAAAAAGAAGAAAAAGAAAGAATCCGCAGAGCAGGACCGCCATGCTTAGCATCACCTTTGTGGTAAGCGTTTTATTCATTGCCATGATGGCAAACAGCGCATCCTTAGAGAAGAAGCTGGACAGCTATGCCGCACAGTCAGAGAAACTGGACAGCCAGATTGCGGAAGAGAATGAAAGAACCTCAGAGATCGATGAGTTAAAAGAATATATGAATACTGATGAATACGTGGAAGAGATTGCCAGAGATAAACTGGGACTGGTAAAGGACAATGAGATCGTGTTCCGCAAGGCGGAATGATTCGCAGATTTTGTCTGAAAGTTTTATACTGCAGGGTCCTGTTTTTGACAAAGTTTAAAGAAGAAAGCATCTATAATACTCTTTTGATAGCGGTTGCTTATTCAGGGAGGGAACGAGATGCAGGAATGGATAATTGCCATGCTCGTGATTTTCGCACTGCTGATATTACGGGACATGGCAAAAACTGTTTTTTCAGAAATGAAAAAAAGTGCGGCAGCTTTTGCCTACGATCAGAATCCACAGAAAGAAAAAATGCAGCGCTATGCAGAATCCTTCCAGAAACTTGCCAACAGTTTCTGCGGCATGCCCGGCAGGAGGGATTATCTTTCCAGTTCACAGATTGAGGAAATGGCACTGGAGGTACAGGAGAACCTGTGCTGCCGCTGCCATTTAAACCAGCTTTGCTGGAAGCAGCAGTCTGTCCGGACCTACGAGAAAATCTACAGTCTCCTGCGAGTGATGGAAGAAAATGACGAGGAGAAACTTAGGAGGGCAAAAGCAGACCTGACAGATATCTGTGCCAACCAGGGAAAGCTTGTGCAGGAATTACAAAGGCTCATGGACAGAGAACGCCAGAACCTGATATGGAACAATAAACTTCTGGAAAACCGCATGGCGGTTGCAGAACAGCTGGGTGAGATGGCGCATCTGATGAAGATCTTGTCCCGGGATCTCTTTGATCTGACAGAGGCAGACCTGCCTTTTCGGGAGGAGTTTTCCAGAAAGCTGAACCGCAGGAAGATCCAGGTGCGCAATGTCTGGTTCCAGGAGCAGCCGGACGGCAAGGTACAGTATCTGGCTGAGCTGCGGGTCAAGGGAAAGCATTGCCTGCCTGCTTCAGAGGCAGCGGGAGTGCTCTCTTCCATGTGCAAATGCCCTATGACCGCAAGGACTTCCGGCAAATCGCTGATCACCAGGGAATATGCGGTGCAGCGGTTCGTGGAGGAGGTCAACTTTAAGATCCTTTTCGGAGCGGCGAAGATCACCAAGGAAAAGGAGAATATCTCCGGGGATAATTATGTCTGCACCACAGAGGAGAACGGACAGTTTTTTATGTGCCTTTCGGACGGCATGGGATCCGGGCTGGAGGCATGCAGGATCAGTGAGAGCATTGTAGATACCCTGGAGCAGCTGGTGGACGCGGGCTTTACCGGAGAGACTGCGGCGCGGATGGTAAATTCGGTCATGAATATCCGGAATCAGGAAGGGAGATTCTCTACTGTGGACATTGCGGCAGTGGATCTGTACTCCGGGGTCTGCCATTTCTTAAAAGCAGGGGCAGCCACCACGTTTATCAAGCGGGACCACTGGGTGGAAGCCATCTCCTCTACCAGCCCGGCGCTGGGACTGGTGCAGCAGGCGGAGTTTGAATCTTCCACCAAGAAGCTGTATGAGGGAGATTTTCTCATTATGGTCACAGACGGGGTGCTGGACGCGCTGCCCCAGGAGGATCCGGAGGAGCTTATGAAAGAAATCATCCTGCAGGTCAATGCCGCGGCTGCCCAAGAGCTTGCCAGAGGGATCCTGGAGCGGGCGCTGGCTTACAGCGGCTACCATGCGGCAGACGACATGACCGTCCTTGCGGCAGGATTATGGAGGAAATAAAAGCAGCAGATGATGACAGAGGAAAAAGTGTTTGCTTATATAGAGAAATACCATATGATAGAAGCGGGCAGCCAGGCAGTTGCCGGAGTATCCGGCGGCGCAGATTCGGTGTGCCTGTTGTTTTTGTTAATGGAATATCAGAAGAAAGTACCCTTTTCTCTGCGTGCGGTCCATGTAAACCATCACGTGAGAGGAGAGGAGGCTGTCAGAGATCAGGAATTTACCAGAAGGCTGTGTGAAAGCCTGGGAGTTCCCCTGGATCTGTATGACTATGATGTGCCCCGGATGGCAGAAACAGATCATTTATCCTGCGAGGAGGCAGGAAGAGAAGCCAGGCGCAGAGCCTTTTACCGGACTGCCTGCCGGTGGGAGCGCCCCGACCAGGTGCGCATTGCCCTTGCCCATCATGAGAACGACCAGGCAGAGACGGTACTGCACAATCTGGTGAGAGGAGCAGGGCTTGCCGGACTTGCCGGGATCCGCCCGGTACACAGGACCGGAAGCGGCATGTATATCCGTCCCCTTTTGTGCATATCCAGAGAGGAGACAGAGAATTACCTGATCCAGAGAGGGATCCCATGGGTGACTGACAGCACCAATGAAGAGGAGGTATACACCAGGAATAAAATCCGCCGTGAGATCCTGCCTGCGCTTATGCAGATCAACAGCGGCGCGGTGAAAAACATTGCCGCGGCTGCAGGACGGGTGCTGGAAGCAGAGGACTATCTCAGTGAGCTGACCCAAAAAGCTGTGGAAAAGTATACGGCAAAAGAGGGAAGCGTGTGGATCCTTTCCCGGGATCTGTTTGAAGAACCGATGCTGCTGCAGAAACGAGTGGTCAAAAATGTGCTGGAAGCAGCGGCAGGAAAGAAGAAAGACCTTTCGTCCGCACATATGGAAGCGGTCCTGGAGCTTGCCAAAGGCAGAACAGGAGCTTCGGCGTCCCTGATCTATGGGCTGCGCGCCCAGCAGGTTTACGGGGATATCCATATTACCAGGGGAGAGCAGGAAAAGAAAGACCTGCTGGAGCTGGAGTTTCGGGTTTTTCCCTATGAAAACCAGCAAATTCCCGAAAAAACATATACGAAATGGTTCGATTATGATAAAATAAAAAATGGTCTTGCAGTGAGAAGACGCCTGCCGGGAGATTATCTGATGATCAGCCGTGACGGAGGCACCAAGAAGCTGAAAGATTATTTTATTGACTGTAAAGTTCCGCGCCGGGAAAGGGACAATGTGACCCTTCTGGCAGACGGTTCCCACGTGCTTTGGGCAGTGGGCTACCGGATCAGTGAGTATTATAAAGTTACCAGTCAGACAAAAAAAGTAATAAAAGTACAGGTAAAAGGAGAAAATAACCATGAGTGAGAAAATTCGCCAGTTGCTGAGTGAGGAAGAAGTGGATTGTAAGATCCGCCAGATCGGAGAGCAGATCAGCCGTGACTATGAGGGGAAAAGCGTTCATTTAATCTGTGTGTTAAAGGGCGGCGTATTTTTTACGTGTGAGCTGGCAAAGAGGATTTCTGTCCCGGTAAGCCTGGATTTCATGTCGGTATCCAGCTATGGAAACGACACCAATTCCAGCGGCGTTGTAAAGATCGTCAAAGATCTGGATGAGACCATTGAGGGAAAAGACGTACTCATCGTAGAAGATATCATTGATTCGGGAAGGACACTGAGCCATCTCATAGAGATCCTGAAGCAGAGACATCCCAACAGCATCCGCCTGTGTACCCTTCTGGACAAACCGGAGCGCAGGGTAAAGGATGTCCATGTGGACTATGTGTGCTTTAACATCCCGGATGAGTTTGTGGTAGGATACGGGCTGGACTATGCCCAGAAGTACAGGAATCTTCCCTATATAGGTGTGGTAGAGCTTTAATGGAAAGGAGAAACAAGACGTGAACAGACAGGCAAAAAGCTGGTTGCCGGCGGTCCTTCTCCTGCTGCTCATAGCAGGCGGTTTCTGGTTTGTTTCCGGACAGATGACAAGGAATTACAGCTATACGGAAAAGCAGTTCCAGGAAGACGTGGAGGATGGGATCGTATCCGAGGTAATCATACGTCCTAATAAAGAGATCCCCACAGGACAGGTGGTGGCAAGGCTGAAGACAGGGGAGGAAAAAAGCTTTTATTCCCTTGATGTAAAAGAAATCCAGGATATGCTGGAGGAGGAGAGCGACGCTGCCATCAGCGTGGCAGATGTACCCGGCGACAATGTATTTATGTCCTCGGTTCTTCCCCTGATCCTGATGGTGGTAATGGTGCTGGTGATCATGAATGTGATGAACCGCCAGATGTCAGGAGGCAGCAATGCGAAAATGATGAATTTCGGAAAAAGCCGCGCGAGAATGTCAACGGACGCAGATAAGAAAGTGACTTTCAAGGATGTGGCAGGACTGGAAGAGGAAAAAGAAGAGCTGGAGGAGATCGTAGATTTCCTGAAGGATCCCCAGAAATACGTCAAAGTAGGAGCTAGGATCCCCAAAGGCGTCCTTTTGGTAGGGCCTCCGGGAACAGGTAAGACCCTGCTGGCAAAGGCAGTGGCAGGAGAAGCGGGGGTTCCCTTTTTCTCCATTTCCGGTTCTGACTTTGTAGAGATGTTTGTAGGCGTGGGCGCTTCCCGCGTCCGGGATCTGTTTGAAGACGCCAAGAAAAACGCCCCCTGCATCATTTTTATTGATGAGATCGATGCGGTAGCCAGACGCAGAGGCACCGGCATGGGCGGCGGTCACGATGAGAGAGAGCAGACGCTGAACCAGCTGCTGGTAGAGATGGACGGCTTCGGTGTCAACGAAGGAATCATCGTCATGTCTGCCACCAACCGGGTGGATATCCTGGATCCGGCGATCTTAAGACCGGGACGCTTTGACCGGAAGGTAGGCGTGGGACGCCCGGATATCAAAGGCAGAGAAGAGATCCTCAAGGTCCATGCTGCCAAGAAGCCGCTGGGCGAGGATGTGGACCTGAAGGAAGTGGCAAGAACCACGGCAGGCTATACAGGCGCTGACCTGGAAAACCTGATGAATGAGGCGGCGATCCTCACTGCTAAGGACGGCAGATATTTCATTAACCAGGCAGACATCCGCCAGGCATTTATCAAGACGGGAATCGGCGCGGAGAAGAAGAGCAAGGTGATCTCCGAGAAGGAAAAGAAGATCACGGCTTATCACGAAGCCGGTCACGCCATTCTTTTCCACCTGCTGCCGCTGATGGGACCTGTGCATACCATATCCATCATTCCTACGGGAATGGGGGCAGCCGGCTATACCATGCCGCTGCCGGAAAAGGACGAAATGTTCAACAGCAGAAACCAGATGCTGGAGCACATTGTGGTAGATCTGGGCGGAAGAGTGGCAGAGGAGCTGATCTTCCAGGACGTGACCACAGGAGCTTCCCAGGATATCAAGCAGGCGACCCAGCTTGCCAGGGCAATGGTGACCCAGTACGGTATGTCTGAGAAGGTAGGCATGGTACAGTACGGCGGCGATGAGGACGAAGTCTTCATCGGCAGAGACTTTGGCCACACCAGAAATTACGCGGAGGAGACAGCAGCGCTCATTGACAGTGAAGTAAAACGGATCATTGATGAGGCATACCAGAAAGCAAAAGAGCTGATCTCCCAGCACGAAGAAGTGCTGCACAAGTGCGCAGACCTGCTGATCGAGAAGGAAAAAATCGGGCGGGAAGAGTTTGAAGCCCTGTTTTAGGCAGAGATTTCAGGAGGTTTATGCAGAATTCCGATAGTACCACAGGGGCGGAAGAGGCGCAATGTTAAAAATAGTCAAAAAAACATCGAAAAAAAAAGCAAGATTGTGCACACTTTTTCTATGGAACATGCTATTATAATTATTGTAAAAACCCCCCAATACATTATATAGTTTTTGCTACACCCCATAAGAAGAAATACCTTCTCCAAAAGAGCCAGTCGTGAGACTGGCTCTTTTACTTTAAGTTTTTGTAAAAAACAGTTGTATATATATCTTGTCTGGGATAAAATATAAAAATAAGAAGTAATTCAGCAAAGCAGAAGGCAGTTACAGGTTTTGCTAAAAGAATGAGAGGATTGCACATGAATTACGAAAATTTGGTGGATGCAAGAAAAGTCCAGGAATATGTGACAAATATGAGACCCACTTTCAATAAGAGGGCTGTATTTAGTGATGAAACAGAGAACTACAGGACACCGGCAGAACCGGAGCCTGGAGATAAAGTAAATATTCGGATCCGGACCAAGAAAAACAATGTGGATTTTGTCTATCTGGTCTATGAGGAAGAGCGAAAGCAAATGGAGAAAGTAGAGTCCAAGGATGGGTTCGACTACTATGCTGCTGACATAGAGCTTGGAACAGAAACCATACGCTATTATTTTGAGATTTATTCAGGGAAGATCCATTGCTTTTATAATAAATATGGTGTAGTCAGAGAGACGGAGGAGCACTATTCCTTTGGTGTGGTACCGGGATTTAAGACACCGGACTGGGCAAAAGGCGCTGTGATGTATCAGATCTTTGTAGACAGGTTCTGCAACGGAGACCCCTCCAACGATGTGGTGACAGGTGAATACTGCTACATCAATGAGAAAGTAAATAAGGTAGAAGATTGGAACCGCCCGCCCCAGGCAATGGATGTGCGGGATTTTTACGGCGGAGACCTGCAGGGCGTTATGGATAAACTGGATTATCTCCAGGATCTGGGCGTGGATGTGGTGTATTTTAACCCGATTTTCGTATCTCCCTCTAACCATAAATACGACAGTCAGGACTACGACTATGTGGATCCTCATTATGGGAAGATCGTCCATGACGGCGGAGAACCGCTGGCAGAGGGCGATAAGGAAAATGCCCATGCTTCCAAGTATATCCAGAGAGTAACGGATCTTGAGAACCTGGAGGCGAGCAACCAGTTTTTTGCCCGTCTTGTGGAAGAGATACATAAGAGAGGAATGAAGGTCATCCTGGACGGTGTCTTTAATCACTGCGGATCTTTTAATAAATGGCTGGACAGAGAACGGATCTATGAGAACCAGGAAGGCTATGAGAAAGGGGCTTATGTGTCAGCGGACAGCCCGTACCGTACCTTTTTCCGATTCCACAATGACAACGACTGGCCCTATAATGAATTTTATGACGGCTGGTGGGGACATGATACCCTTCCAAAGTTAAATTACGAAGATTCTCCCATGCTGTATGAATATATTATGCGCATAGCGAGAAAGTGGGTTTCTCCGCCTTATAATGTGGATGGCTGGCGGCTGGATGTGGCAGCGGATCTGGGACACAGCAATGAGTACAACCATCAGTTCTGGCGGGATTTCAGAAGGAATGTCAAGGAAGCCAATCCCAACGCCATCATTCTGGCGGAGCATTATGGGGAAGCGCAGACCTGGCTGGAGGGTGACCAGTGGGATACGGTGATGAATTACGATGCCTTCATGGAGCCTGTGACCTGGTTCCTGACCGGAATGGAAAAGCACAGCGACGAATACAATGAGGGCATGCTGGGAAACAGCGACTGCTTTATCGGCGCCATGGAATATCACATGGCGAGTTTTTACGCGCCGTCACTGATGACTGCCATGAACGAGCTGTCCAATCACGACCATTCCCGTTTTCTGACCAGGACCAACCATAAGGTGGGACGTGTAGGAACCCTGGGAAGCGAAGCGGCAGAGTGGGAAGTAAACAAAGCGGTCTTCCGGGAGGCGGTAGTGATACAGATGACCTGGCCCGGCGCGCCTACTATTTATTATGGCGACGAAGCAGGGCTGTGCGGTTTCACGGATCCAGACAACAGAAGGACCTACCCCTGGGGCAGAGAAGACCAGGAACTGATCCAATTCCATAAGGACATCATTAAGATCCATAAGAACAACGAAGAATTGCTTCGGGGATCGGTAAAGTTTCTGACCAATGATTATCAGATCCTCAGTTACGGAAGATTTACAGATACGGAAAAGACGGCAGTCATTATCAACAACAGCGATGAGACAAAGAATATGGAGCTCTCTGTGTGGGAGCTGGGCATCCACCGGTCTAAGACCGTGAAATTCAGACAGCTTCTGGTGACCGGGGACTTCGGATACAGCCTGGTCAAGAAGATCCACGAGTGCCGGGGCGGAGTGCTGAAACTGGAAGTACCTTCTCATGGGGCAATCCTGGTGAAGGCATCCCTGGACCAGCCGTGAGAACGGCGAAGGGAAGGACTGCAGGCGGCAGCCAATTTCCTGCAGTCTAAGAGGAGAAAGAGTCTGCGAAGGCATGAGAAAAGTGCCGGGACAGCAGACTCTTTCTGAAAATAATGTGCCGGGACGGGCTGAGCGAAGATACAGAGGAACATATGCGGAAGATATGCAGAAGTACTTTGAAAAAATGCTTGCATTTTCCAGGGAGTGTGCTATAATCTTATCTTGTGAGAAATAGTAAATATATGGGCGATTTCCCGAGTGGCCAAAGGGGACAGACTGTAAATCTGCTGGCGATGCCTTCGGTGGTTCGAATCCACCATCGCCCATTATATGTGAGTAGTTTAAAAGGGACAGTGCATGCGCGTATGCCCTTTGCAGTAAAATGAAAGCATATATGCCGCAGTGGCGGAACTGGCAGACGCACAGGACTTAAAATCCTGCGGGACTTATACTCCCGTACCGGTTCGATTCCGGTCTGCGGCAGTTGTTTAAAAGTGGGAGAAACGTTGATTTTACAGCGTTTCTCCTGTTTTTTTATGTATCAAAAGTTTGATTACACTTGATTACACTTTTATTTATCGTCTAAAATCCCTGTCATAAGGGCTGTGGTCTCTTCATCAGCCTTCTATGAAATCTATAAAAGTCTTACATACTTTTTTTCTTGTGCGTTTCACATAGGTAGATTATACTGAATAGTAGTGAGGCAAATAGATTGGTTTCTAATCAATCTGTAGAACGAAGAAAATGGAACTTTGAAGGAATTGAATATGAACAAGGAATGGTCTGAACTTAACAAAACAATGCAGACACAAATAAAAAAGAAAGATACTTATAAGAAGGGTATGGATACTTTACTTCGTTTGCGAAGTCAGTTAATGCAGACTTTCGTATCTTTCAAAGAGGAATTAGGCAGGGAAGATTTTAACGCAATTCCCTTCATAAATGCGGATGGTTATCATAGCAAGACGATTGCTTATTCGATTTGGCATATTTTCCGCATTGAAGATATCGTTGCACATACAGTGATCAAGGAAGAGGAACAAGTTTTTTTTGCAGGCAATTATCAAGAGCGAATTCATTCACCTATCATTACAACTGGAAATGAACTTGTGAAACAGCAGATTGCAGACTTTTCAAAACAGCTGAATCTGGAAGAGTTATATTCCTATATGTTTGACGTACGTGAAAGCACTGAGAAAATACTTGAATGTTTATCTTATGACGAATTGAAAAGAAAAATTCTGGAAGAAAGAATAAGATATTTAGAATCGCTGCATGTAGTAAGCGACAATGAAAATGCAATCTGGCTGATGGATTATTGGTGTAAGAAAGACATTCGCGGACTGATTCAAATGCCGTTTTCAAGACATTGGATCATGCATACAGAAGCCTGTCTGCGTATAAAGAACAAGATACATGCATAAGCAAAAATTCAGTTTGTATGGAAGAACGAATTGGAAGTTATAAAGGGGATTTTATGTAATGGAAAATTTCTTGCATTAGGGCAGGATAAGAAAAAAGAAAGATAAATCCCCATTTATCGTTAAAACGCACGCTGTAATTAAGGGAAAATAGATAGGAACAGCATCACATATCGGAAATATATGTTGGGAATGTTTAAGAATTAGATAGGAGGATGTTACTTTGAGTGAATACAAACCACCTTTTCATATGACTGATAGAATCACCAATCTAGTCGCAGAAATCAGTGAGCAGATTGGTCGAATTACTGTACTCTCTCATGGTAATCTGAACCCTCGCCTCCGGAAAGAAAACCGAATCCGCACGATTCATTCTTCGCTTGCTATTGAGCATAACTCGCTTTCATTGGAGCAGGTTACGGCGATTTTGAATGGGCAGCGGATTCTAGGTGATCCGAACGAGATCCGGGAGGTTCAAAACGCCTATGAGACCTACGAGATGCTATTGACGCTGAACCCTGCT
>DWVZ01000189.1 GCA_019119975.1 Candidatus Blautia merdavium
GCTGGTAAATGCCAGCTTTTGCAATGTATCTTCCAAACGGAAAATGCCGATAAAGCCCTAAAATACAGGCTATACCGACATTTACCAGCTTATGAAAAGATAATCAGAAATTTAGTAAGTTTTTCATACCAAAGCTTTAATTCTTCATAGGAAGGATTCTGCTCCACAATGTGGCGGTCCTCAAACTCCACATTTCTTTCCTGCAGCCATTTCTTTGCCTTCTGGCAGGTGCTGCATTTAGGATATTCTACAAACAGCATGTTCTACTCTCCCTGATTCCATCTTTTTATAAACGGTCTGCGTTGGCATTCATAAATTTGTATTCTGCCACTGAGCGGTCAAAGCCTTTGATATGCTCAAAGAGCCAGTCTACCACATTTTTCTGAACCTGTGCGGTGAAGGCTTCGGTAGGACCTTCTTCCTCCTCCAGCATCTCCTGCAGTTCTTTTACTGCCTGTTTGAACTCTGCGTGTTTCGCCTTATGTTCCTGGATGCCCGGGTACTGGATCTCCTCCTGGAGTTTTTCCTCTGCTTCAAAGTGGAATTCGGTATAATCCAGCAGATAATCCAGCATTTTCACTGCCTTGATCTTTCCCTGTCCTTCTTCACAGCTGTCCAGAAGCTGGTTGATCCTGCTGATCAGTTCTTTATGCTGAGAATCGATCATATCATTTCCTGTTACCAGTGTTTCATCAAATTCTGCTCTCATGTTTCTATTCCTCCACTATGTTTTTTTCCAGTGTAGCACACTTTTTTTCTTTTTCCAATACAGGAAGTGACATTTTCTCTTGCGCAGGCAAATACTTTCATATAGAATAGTACCTAAAACGACTGGAGGGATTTGAATGGTTTCTTTTTTTGCACGCCATTTTATTAAAGATTATCAAAATACAGAATCACCTGCCGTCCGCCAGGCTTACGGCATCCTGTGCGGAAGTGTAGGCATCGCGTTGAATGTGCTCCTTTTTCTGGGGAAGCTGTTTGCCGGGCTTCTGAGCGGTTCCATTGCGATTACAGCGGACGCTTTTAACAACCTGTCGGACGCAGGTTCTTCTTTCATCACGCTGATCGGATTTCAAATGGCAGGTCAGAAGCCTGATCCGGAGCATCCTTTCGGACATGGACGCATCGAATATCTGTCCGGGCTGTTTGTCTCTGCCGCTGTGCTGATCATGGCATTTGAACTGGTGAAGACCTCTGTGGAAAAGATCCTCCATCCGGAATCTGTGGAAAGCAGTCCCCTGATCCTGGCAATTCTGGCTGCTTCTATCCTGGTAAAGCTGTATATGGCATATTACAATAAAATTCTTGGAAAAAAGCTCAACAGCGCAGCCATGTCAGCCACAGCTACCGACAGCTTCAGCGATATGCTCTCTACCTTTGTGGTCTTTGCCGTCACACTGGCAAGTCCCTATACGGATTTTAATCTGGACGGCTGGTGCGGTGTTGCTGTGGGTCTGTTTATCTTCTATGCAGGCATCTCTGCCATGAAGGAAACGGTTGATCCGCTTTTGGGGCAGCCTCCCACCAAAGAGCTGGTATCCCAGGTTCAGGAGATCGTTAAGGCTCATGCGTCTGTCATCGGTGTCCACGATCTTCTGGTTCATGATTACGGTCCCGGAAAGCTGATCATTTCCCTGCACGCGGAGGTTCCTGCCAATGCTGATTTTATCGCTGTGCACGATGAGATTGACAACATTGAGCGGGAACTGCAGAATACGCTGAATTGTACCGCTACTATCCATATGGATCCTGTGGTGACGGACGACCCTGTTGCCAATCAGTTAAAGGATACCGTAGAAATGTTTCTTAAGGAACTGTCTCCAGACCTGAAAATGCATGATTTCCGCACAGTGGCAGGTCCCACTCATACCAATGTTCTTTTCGATGTAGTAGTTCCCTACAGCTGCACCCTCAGTTTCCGCCAGGTGGAGGAGGCTCTCAGCAAAAAGATCCAGAAGCTTCCGGGAAAATACTATCCCATCATCAGCATTGATCCGGATTACGGAACCAGATAAAAATCTGCATAAAAGCGCTGTATGCGGCGGCAAAGTGCACCGCATACAGCGCTTTTCATATCTTCTGTTCCTTTCCTGTACAGATCTGGTCCCACTGACAGTCTCCGCAGATCTCTTTTCTCCTTCCTGTCTGCAGGATCCTCTCTTTTACCAGCCCGGAGAATTCCTCCCAGCTCACTTCTTTCCCTTCCTCCAGACCGCACAGATCCAGCACCTGTCTGTCATAGTTTCCTGCTTTGCCCTGGGAAACGCAGACGCCTTCTCTGCAGTTGGGGCACCTGGCACAGATGATGTCCGCATCTGCCGCAAGGAGCAGAAGGGGATTTCCTTTCATTTCCTCCCAGATTGTCTGCATATGGGCAGTAAATTCATCACTGTACCCTTTCCCTTCAAAAAAAGAAAGGCACATGCCATGATGTGCCCGCAGTTTTCTGCTCATCTTCTTACCACCCCTGCCAGTCTCTTGGTCAGTACCAGTGCCACGGCAATCTTTACCAGATCAGGAAGGATAAAGGGTATAACACACCAGGCAAGAACCGTTCCTACTCCTACCGCACCTGTGTTGGCTGTGTATACAGCCATGAACCAGATCGTCCCTGCCGCATAACAGACCAGCAGCCCCAGAACCATGGAAATCCCCAGGATCACAGTGCTTCTGCCCAACAGCTTTTCCATTCCCCACATAAGAAGCGCGGAAAGGAGAAAACCTGCCAGATATCCGCCGGAGCTCTGCAGGAATACACCGATACCGCCGGAAAATCCTGCAAACACCGGAATCCCCACAGCTCCCAGGAGAAGATAGACCAGCACAGCCAAAGTGCCTCTTTTCCCTCCCAGAATTCCTACAGACAGGAAAACTCCCATAGTCTGAAGTGTGAAAGGTACCGCTGCAGGAATGGATATCCAGGAACATATAGCGATCAGAACTGCGAAAATCCCGATGTATACCATATCATGCGTCTTGTTCATTTGCTTCGTAACTGCTTCCATATTTAACCTCTTTTCTCTTTTTCGTGGACTCTATCATACCACAGCGTCAGAAAATAGTCAATTTAATTATATTAATAGGTTGACTATTTTTTTTCCGGCTGATGATCTTAAAACTTATTACTCTGCGGTATGTCAAGGGCCTGCCGCGTAAGCAATGCTGAACAGCGCCTTTACAAAATATAGGATAATTAAAAAAGCAGAAAGAAATGACAATGCTTATAACAGCATGATATAATGCAGGTAACGGCGAATTGGAATGGAACAAAGAAGTGTGAGGTACATGATATATGACTGGTTTGCCAGCTTAAAATGTGGGAAGAAAATTGCTAAAATATAGAAAGAGGTCAAAGCGTTGAGAAATGATATACTAATACGACAAGAAACACATAAAGATTACAAAGAGATAATTTCATTGATTTTACGTTCATTTAGAGAAGGAACGGACTACTCGGATGGAACAGATATTATTGCTTTGGTGGAAGAAATACGTGATTCGGAATATTATATTCCTGAATTATCATTTGTTGCTGAATTAGGCGGTAAATTGGTAGGTCATTTCCTGTTTTCGAGATTCCCATTATCTTCAACGCCAGATGGGGGACACATTGACGACAGGGGAGAAAAAAATATCGTTATGCTTGCGCCTGTGTCTGTTCATGCAGACTACTTTCATCAGGGAATCGGCTCTGCAATGCTTAGCCAAGGCATTGAAAAAGTTAGAATTGCAGGATATAAAGGGATTACGGTTGAGGGCGATTATCATTTTTATAATCGTATTGGGTTTAAAACATCCTCAGAGTTTAATCTTTATCCGACAAGTGGGATACCGATGAAAGAGCCGCGCTGTATGATGTGTCAAGAAACTTATGAGGGAGCATTGAAAAATATAGCGGGATATATTGTTTATGATATGTACTTCAATGCTTGAAACACCTCCCAGCTTACGGAACTGAGAAAATTGGAAGTTGTGGAGGTAAAATTGTGAGTAAAGAATATGTGATACCAGCGTGTTCAGGAATAAAAATTGATGTTAAGCAAGGTCAAAATATTACGGTAATTGATGTGGAAGGAGGTCAGGTAGTCGATTTTTTTGCAGAAGTAGCAGGCAGACAAAATGAATTTTTATCAACGGGAGTAACGATTGACTGCAACGAATCTTTGAAATTAAAAATCGGAGATAATATTTATACGAATCTGTACCGCCCCATGATGAAAGTCCTTTCAGATGATGTCGGAGAACATGATTTGCTCCACCCATGTTGCCGACCAGAAATGTATGAATTTTTCTATCATAACGGCAAAGGGCATCCAAACTGTTTTGATAATATTAACAATGCCCTTGCAGAACAAAGACCTAT
>DWVZ01000190.1 GCA_019119975.1 Candidatus Blautia merdavium
TGATATTGGGGTCAAAACCATAAATAATTTAGCCCCATTCTCTATAGTACCTTGAAAATTTCATATTTTGTAGTAAATTGTCGGGCTTTTGACCATATGTGCTGAGTATTCCCTACCTTGTCTTTATGCAAGTACCGGATTTTGGGTATAGTTTCCCACCCCCTTCACATAATTGAAGAGCTTTCGAAAATTCAATGCTGCTATTTTGGAACCGAAGAAGAACTTGCCACGTTGTTTCCCACGGGGCAGCTTTTCCAAATGGTAATTCTTTCGAAGGTTAGACGGGATGGTTTCTACTCCATTGCGGAGCCTTGCATAATTTTTGAATTCCTCGCTGTCCATCTTCCGTTGGATTTTTGCACGTTCATGCGCTGCTTTGGATGTAACAATCCTAGCAACCCGTTTATAAATCTTCGGCCGACATTGATCCTGGTATGGACAGCCGACACATTGGTCGCGCAGGAAAGAAACAGCGCACTGGCCGCTTTGCTTCATATAAGAACAGCTTTTCGGCGCATAGCCTGCCGAGCATTGCAGGACCTTTGTCCCCTCTTCGTTAAACTTAAAATCTGCAAGGATGTCCGGGGCTGCCTTTCCCGTCAGGCTTGTTGTGATCAGTTCTACATTTTTATCAGCTGCAAGCTGTGTGTGTTCTGTCCCGCTGTATGCCCCATCCGCCACAATGACAGTCTGCTCTTCCTGTTTTTCCATCTGCTCCAGATGCTTCCGGATAAACTGGCTGTCACTATGGTTGTTCTGCTCATACTGGTACTCTGTTATAACGGAGCCATTGGTACCAACAGATTCTTCAAGATTGGCAACATATCCCCGGTGCTCTTTCCCTGCTTTTTTCCGGAATGTTGCTTCCGGGTCAGACGGGTTCTGCATCATGGTGGATTTCATGCCGCCGTCTTCTTTTGTGCGGAGTCTGCGTTTTTCATTTTCAACAACCGTCTGTTCCGCCAGACATCTGACAAACAGATCATACTCTGTGGTATCATGATAGTCAGATCCACACAAGGTAAGAAGGCTGTCGGCATCCGTTAAAAGCTGCCGGATCCGTTCATCGGCATCTGTGCTTCTCTGGTGGTAGATCACTTTGTTATAATCATTCGGATCCAGATAGTGTTTTAAATCATCCGGCAGAGCGGAATTGTCTCTTTTATTTATATGAACCGCCAACTTTGAAATACAGGTATAGATCAGTTCCATCCGGCTGAGTCTGCGGATGTTGGATTCGATCATCATGGAGTCCATACGCCTGACTTTCCCGTTGATCTTCATCAGTTTTGCAATAGAAGCGCTTAAGTCCTTCACGCAGTCATGATAGAGATCCTTGTTGTAAAGCGTTTCATAATCATAGCAGCGCTTACGAAAACGGGTTAATGTCTTGTCACTCAAAGGCTGTTCTTCAAAGCTTGTTGTGTGCAGTGCGTACTGGAACCGGAAATCCAACATAAGGTTTTCAACCATCTCATCATCAGAATAATCAAAAAGTTCCTTGATAATGAGAGCACCAACGATCACGTTGACCGGGGTATTCGGTCTGGATGCTTTGTCACTGTACAAGACAGAAAAACGCTTTTCATCGATAGCGGGGAATATTTCATCAGCAAAGACTTTAGCCCAGGAATTTTCCAATGCTTTCTGTTCTCTGGCCGTTAAACCGGAAAAACTATCTGTAAATGATATTTGCTGGCAAGCGTTTTCTTTGAATGACATAGGGATTACCTTCTTTCCTAAGATATCTCTATTATACAGCAAGTACTGTATTTGCGCTTGTATTTACTACAAGACATATGAACTTTTCAAGGTACTATAGGGGGCTTTTGACCCTAGCATCAAGTGATTATACCACGATTATATAAATCCCCCTGCTGCATTTCAGTAAATCTTATGTAATTTTTTCTCAAAGCATACGGATATGCCGCTGCCATCATCAGTCTAAAGAAGTGCGGTTTCTAAATCCGGTCAAAAAAAGCCCCCGTCCCATACAATGTATCTGCAGGGACAAGGGCTGTGATTTCAAAGAGCCTCTTTGTAAATTGCCTTTACTTCTTCCTTTGTAAATACTTTCGGGTGGTTCTTTATGCTGGCGGATGATACTCGAAAAGTGTTTTCCGTCATCCATTCTACATCTTCCGCCTTCACGCCTTCCGCGGACAGGCTTGTCTCCAGTCCGATCCATTTTAAAAGTCTGCGGATCACTTTCACGCAGTCCTTTTCACTCCGTCCGCCCAGCAGGCTGGAAATTCTGGCGAATTTTACCGGCGCCGCATCCACAGACCGGGCATAGACAACCGGCGTCAGGGCTGCCAGCCCTCTTCCGTGGGTAATATTGCGCAGTCCGCTGGCCGGGTGCTCCAGCCCGTGGGGCGCCGCTACGCCTGCCTGATTGATCGCCATTCCGCCGAAAGTACTGGCAAGGGTAATACTGTCCCAGCCTTCTTTATCGCTGTAATCTTCATAGACATTCACCAGGTTTTCCCCGATCAGGCGGATCCCCTCCAATGCCAGAAGTTCTGTCACCGGACAGCAGATTCTGCTCAGATACGCTTCCATGCAGTGGCACAACGCGTCAAAGCCCACGGAAGCCAGCACCGGCTTCGGCATCGTTTCCATCAGTTCCGGATCGATGATGGACGCCTTTGCGATCACCGCATGATCACGCAGAGACTTTTTATCTTTTGAGGCGTCGTCTGTCAGCACGGCAAAGCTGTTTCCCTCGCTTCCCGTACCGCATGTAGTGGGGACAAGGATCAGCGGGAGCGCCCCCGTTCCTTTCTTTTTTCCGTAGATGAAATCGAAGATGTTCCCGTCATTGCAGGCGGAAAAAGCCACCGCCTTGCTGCAGTCCATGATACTTCCGCCGCCAAGCCCGATGATCACACCGCATTTGTTCCTCCTTGCCGTCTCCGCGCCTTCTTTCACCGTAGAAGCCAGAGGGTTCGGCTCCGCCTTGTCAAAGACGACCGTCTCTATGCCCTCTTTCTTCAGGAGCGTTAAGGCGCGGTCAAGCAGACCGCTTTCTTTCGTACTGGACCTGCCAGTAACGATCATGGCGCGTTTCCCGTATTTTGCCGCTTCCTTGCCCAGCAGTTCCGTCTTCCCTCTCCCGAAGATCAGATTCACCGGGAGATAATACTGAAAATCATTCATCGTTTCCTTCCTCCTGCCAAACGCTTTCTCCAGTCACTTGCTTAATTCCTCTACTGCCTCCCGGATCACAGCGGCTGCCGTATCACAGTTCTCCTCTGTCACAATGAGGGGCGGCACCATACGGATCACGCTGTCCCCGATGGCTGTGATCAGCAGTTTTTTCTCAAAGCATTT
>DWVZ01000191.1 GCA_019119975.1 Candidatus Blautia merdavium
TGCAGGGTATATAAAACAGCGGCGGGTCTATTTCTGTTACGAAATGGAACTAAAGCATTTGATTCAGGTCAAAATGGATTTGGAGAGGAGAGGGAATGGGGTTGTGGTCTGTCTGGATTATCAAGCGGAGACCTTAAAAGAATATTTTGGAGAGGAGGTGGAGATGATGGTTCTTGTTTGCCAGAAGGTAAAACAGTATCTGGACATGCAGAGATCGTAGATGCATATCCTTCGGGAACGCACTACAGGAGGTGGCGTAAGCCATGCAGAGCCAATTTCATACCGGAAGCCTGACCGTGGATCAGATGAGCAGGCTTCATATTTCAGGTAATATCATTCCGGTAACCTGGTTTAAGACAATCAGGAAAGCAACGGGAAAACCGAATCTGAATGCAATTATTATCCTTGCGGATATTGTGTATTGGTATCGTCCTGTAGAAATCCGTGATGAATTGACAGGTGAACTGATTGGACTAAGAAAAAAATTTCATTCGGATATCCTGCAGCGAAGCTATCAGCAGATTGCAGATCAG
The DNA here is from genome assembly GCA_019119975.1 of Candidatus Blautia merdavium. GTDB lineage: Bacteria > Bacillota > Clostridia > Lachnospirales > Lachnospiraceae > Blautia > Blautia merdavium. Next base: position 534 of record DWVZ01000191.1, read on the forward strand.
TTTGGTATTACGAAAAGAGATGCGACCAATGCGGTAGTAGAACTGGAAAAGCTGGGTGTAGTGAAACGGATTTTTCGAACTTTGCGGCTGGGCGGGCAACAGATTCCCAATGTGTTGTTCCTGGATTTGAATGTGAAAGTATTAGAACATCTTACTTATCCGGACGGAGAAAACAGAGGGTATCCCTCAAATCGGGGACACCCCTCCCCGAAATCAGCGGCAGGTACTACTGAAATCAGTCAGAGTGCTTCTCCGTTTTGGGAGGGAGGATACTCGCAAATAGGAGAGACAAATACAGAGAATACAAAGAGAGATTTCTCAAAGATTCCTTCTTCAGATTCCTATGCGAAGATAGAGGAACAGATAAAGATCCAGATCTCCTATGATGTTTTAAAACACGATTATCCATTTGATAACAAGATCGATGAGATTTTAGGAATCCTGTTAGATGTGATGACAAGCTCCGCAGAAACAATCCGTGTGAACCGGGAAGAGAAGCCGGCCGAAATTGTAAAGGCGCAATTTGGAAAGTTGACCATGGAGCATATCCAGTTTGTGCTTAGCTGTATGGAGAAGAACACAGCCAAGGTAACAAATATCCGGTCATTGTATATCACAGCACTTTATAATTCGGTAAATACCATTTCCAGTTATTATAGCAGCCTTTATAACTACCATATGGCAACTGGGCTGCTTGAAAGAAGAGAGGAGGAAAAGAACGAGAAAAATTCTTGATTACAAGGGGCTTATAAAAAAGCTCTTATTTGCCGGCCTGTTTGTAGTGCTTACGTTCTACTTTGGCGGTGTATTAGAACGCCTGATCCATGCAAAGGTGGAGATCAATCCACTGATTTGTATCCGGCAGGGAATCACAACTATACAAGGACTGCAATGTTCTGCCTGTGCTTTTATAGCGATCCTTTTGATTGCTGCGGTAATTATCTGGAGAGGACACGGAAAGGAAGTCTTAGAAACCGATGAAGACCGGAATTTTGATTATTCCGTTAAAGGCACCTATGGTACTGCAGGTTATATGAAACATGATGAGGAGAAAGAGATCCTGAATCTTGATAAAAAACTGGATGACGTAAAAGGAATTGTTTTCGGGAAGGACCTGGAAACAGGAGAATATGTAAGCCTTCCGGTAGACTCCAGACTCAATAGGAACCTCGCCGTATGTGGCAGCCAGGGAAGCATGAAATCCAGAGCTTTTGCCCGAAATATGGCTCTCCAGTGCGTAAGGCGTGGCGAATCCATGTTCATTTCAGATCCCAAAAGTGAACTCTATGAAGATCTGGCGGCATACTTTAAAGAGCAGGGCTATGTTGTAAAACAGTTTAACCTGATCGAGCTTTCCCATAGCAATGCGTGGGACTGCCTTGCGGAAATCGACGATGGAAGTATGATCGATGTTTTCGTGGATGTTGTGATCCGAAATACGACAGATAAATTTGACCATTTTTACGATAATGTGGAAATGGATCTTTTAAAAGCGCTATGCCTGTATGTATATGAGGAATATCCGGAGGGGAAAAAGACATTCCCCGAAGCGTATAAGCTGCTGTTAAATAAATCTGTTGAAATGCTGGACAGTATTTTTGAAAGGCTTCCTACCAACCATCCGGCCAGAGGACCGTATCAGTTGTTTAGTAAAGCGGAAAAGGTAAAGGGAAATGCAGTGTTAGGACTTGGAACACGCCTGCAGATCATGCAGAATAAACTGGTTCAGCAGATCACAAGTAATAAAGATATCGACCTGACACTTCCCGGAAAACAGAAATGCGCTTATTTTTGTATTACTTCCGATCAGGATTCTACCTTTGATGTGCTGGCAACGTTGTTCACCTCTTTTCTTTGTATTAAGCTGGTACGGTTTGCAGACCGTACCGAGGAACGGAAACTCCCAGTAGGGATGAGCTTTATATTGGATGAATTTCCCAATATTGGTGTGATCCCTGACTTTAAGAAAAAACTTGCGACAGCCAGAAGCAGGGGTATCGGGATGAGCATTATTTTTCAGAATATCCCACAGATGATGAACCGTTATCCGGAAGGGCAGTGGGAAGAAATCATCGGTGGTTGTGATATGTCCCTGTTCTTAGGTTGTAACGATATGACAACGGCTACCTACTATAGCTCCCGTTCCGGGGAAGCAACTGTTTCGGTTGCATCCTGCAGAAAAAGTTATTATACTATACGAATGACGGATTATGTACCGGAGTATTCAGAAACATCCTCTGTAGGAAAACGGATGCTGCTTTTGCCGGATGAAGTCCTGCGGTTTCCCTTAGATGAAATGCTTTTAATCATCCGGGGACAAAAGATACTCAAGCTTAAAAAGATGGATTATACAGAACATCCGGATTCGAAATACCTAAAGCTGGAAAAAACGGAAGATTTTATTCCACAGTGGTATCAAAAGATGGAAAAAGAGAAGCTTTCATTGGAAGAAGCGGATCCGGAACAGGAGCGTATCAGAAGAGCGCAGGCGGAAGAAGAAAAACAGGAAGAAGAAATCCTGACCCTGGAGGAGGAACTTCCCAAAAAGAAACCGGGAAAGAAATCAGGGGAGCCGGCTTCCGTATTCAAGGTAGAGGATCTGTTTGGATAAAGAACAGGAGGCGTATGCGATATGGACATCAAAAATAATACACTCACCAGGCATACTTTCCGGGAACTGCTTTTGCAGGAATTTGGCATAGCGATCGGAGAGAAAGAATCCGATAAGATAGAATTAGCAGAATCCTGTATTGAGATCTATAACAGCATGGAAGCATTTTATGAAAAGACAGGCTGGGATAAAGATAACCCGGAACAAAGCAGTCCGGAATATTTGAAACAAAATCATATCTGCCGAAATATTCAGGGCAGGATCTGGTATTTTTCAAGAATCCGCTGGGAGGAAGGATTAAAACGACTTCTTGCGGAGAAGGAAACGAAAAATTAGCTGACAGCAGTACAAGCTGTCAGATCGAAGCTTACAATTTCATATGGAGTATAGAAATGCAGGCACAGGAAAACAGTCGGAAGGGCTGTTTTTTTGTGCCTTTTTTGAAAGGAGATTTTTATGGCAGAAGTAATGAAAACAGAAGAAAAAGAAATGCCCAGAGCAGTCATGCCAGGATCCGTTCTTACCATTGAAGTGGATTCCAGTGTGGAAAGCAGCCAGGAAAAAGAGGAGGCAAGGTGGCATCAGCTCTTAAATGCCCAGAGGACACGGAAAATCTTGACCGGCCCATTAAGCGGTATCGAAAAACTGGAAAGCGGCTGGACAGTGGCCGTGACCTATTTCAACGGGTACCGGATCATTATCCCTATGTCGGAAATGATGATCAATTTAAAAGGCGATGGACGGGAGAATGCGGATACCTTAAACCGGCAGGTCAGGATTGCCAATAATATGCTGGGCGCGGATATCGATTTTATCATCAAAGATCTGGATGAGGCGTCCAGAAGTGTGGTGGCTTCCCGAAAGGATGCAATGCTTAGGAAACGCCAGATCTTCTATTTTTCCGATAATGAGGAAGAACAGCCGATGATCTATCCTGGAAGGATTGTGGAGGCAAGGGTCATTGCCGTTGCACCGAAAGCGGTCCGGCTGGAAGTGTTCGGTGTGGAGTGTTCCGTCCGTGCAAGGGATATGGCATGGGAGTGGATGCCGGATGCAACGGAAAAATTCCAGGTGGGAGACCTGGTCTTAGTCTGCGTCAATAAAGTAGAGGCACCGGATGTGGAGAATGTAACGGTTATGGCGGATGCAAAAGGCGCGACGGAGAACACCAATAAAGATAACCTGAAGAAATGCCATCGGCAGGGGAAATACTCCGGTATCATTACCGATGTCTATAAAGGCACTTACTTTATCCGTCTGGATCTTGGCGTTAACGCCATTGCCCACGAGTGTAACATGACAACTCTGCCGGGAAAATGGGACCGGATCGGATTTGTTGTTACACGGATCAATGAAACATCCGAGGTGGCAGAGGGAATCATTACCAGGATGATCAAGCGCCATGAGTAAAGTTTATAAAAATTTTAGAAAATTGCCTTGAAATACAATGCCCAGATTTTTTATCATGCACCATACATACAGGAAAGGGGGAATGTCCGCATGAAGAAAAGGAAAAAACAGACGGAAGTTTTCTGCCCCTATTGCGGAAGAAGAGCAGTTCTTCGGCCAATCACTTATGTTGTTGGAGAAAACCGGAGAATCTTCGATCCGGATCAGATGGTTTATGTGTGCAGTGCGTATCCGGCGTGTAATGCTTATGTGGCAGCGAACAAAAAGAATTTAAGACCGCTTGGGAGCCTGGCTGACGGAGAACTGAGAAACTTGCGCATCCAGGCTCACCGGGCGCTGCGGAGCCTTTGGCAGAATGGCTACTTGTCGGAAAAAGATGCTTACCACTGGCTGAGCGGAAAACTGGGGCTTCCTGAGAAGGATACTCATATCGCAAAGTTCAGCCATTACCGCTGTAAAGAAACAATCCGCTGCTGTGAAGCATACATAGAAGAACGCAGGGAGTTTGAAAAAATGGGCAGGAGGATGACAAAGAGCAGAAAGGAAGGAAGCCATGATACTAAGGGCAACAGAACGTGATATGTATAAGCTGATGGATTACAAGGAAACATGCCTCATACGGGCAGGGATCTGCATAGGAGGGGCCTGCATATGCACTGTGCTGCTGGCCTGCAGAGGACTTTCCTGGGAACCTCTTTATCTTGTGATCCTGCTTTCCGGGACAGCACTTTTCCTGTTCCGGGAAGCAATCGAAGCGAATGACCGGATCATGCAGACGAAGGATTGCTACATGGAGCTGGAAAGCGACTGCCTGGTAGTCCGTCAGCCCCAGAAAAAGGAGCATTACGAAGCCTGCAGGATCTTCTTTGATGAGATTGAAAAGATTGTGGAAGGCAGTAAAGGCGGGGAGGCAGAATTCTATGTGGTAATCCGGAGGATGAAGGATCAGGACCGGAAGAGCTTTATCCTTTTTGATGATACGGAAAAAGAGACACGGATCTTCCAGGTCCGTTCTTTTGGGTATAAGAAGGAAGAGTTCCAAAAGCTCTATCGGAAACTTCGCTGGGAGGTCCCTGGCCGTGTCCGTATTTTCGGGACAAGGAAACAGAGCGCCTGGTTCCGGAAGAAGAAGGGGAATGGCTGGAAGGTATTGCTTGCAGCCGTCTGCTTGTATGGAATTCCGAAAGCCTTTCTGCTTCTTTTGTAAAGGAGAAAGAAATGGAAGAGTTTTATACAGCGATTGGGATCAAACGGGAACCTGGCAGTTTCAGCGTTGTGTCACAGGGAGAACGGTTTTCTTTATACCGGGCCGAACCGTTGCTCTGGACAATCCTGCAGGGGAGATTTCTTAAAAAAGATGAAATTTACCCTGAAATGTATGCCAAGTGTTTAAATGGCCGAATGGAAAAAATAGGAGAGGAGGAAGCTGCTTACTGTCTGAGAAGATTGTCAAACCGGAGACTGGTCATAAAAATATCGGCGGAAGACTCTATGGATGCACAGAGAAAGATCTTACAACGGTCTGTGGTAGCACCTACCGATCTTGCCGGCAGCCTGCCGGCGTCTTCTTTGTTTCGGAAAGCCTTTGGCGAACCGGGAAGAGTATCTGCCCATGACAAGACCTGGCAGAAACGATGGGAGCATCGGGAACGCACGCTTCTTAAGATGCTCAGTATTTTTGGGGAAGTTCCAAAATATCTGGAGGCTGTCGGGGGCTCCTGGGAGGTGATGCCCACTAGATTTGCAAAGTACAGGGAAGAATTTGAAACATTTGACACAGAAACTTTTCTTTCTACACTTGGGCGGCTGCACAGGGAAAGAATGATCGGTATTATAGCAGTACAGGAAAAAGAGGTATCAGGATGAAAAAATTAAAAAGGTTACTGGCGAAGATAAAGGCTGAACGTCTGCTAAAGGCGACAGACCGATTTGCGGCCGGCATGGAAAACGTTCCCTTTGTTTTCCGGGACAGGATGCTGAAATTATCAGCCCTGTCCTTTTTTCTTGGCGGAGTAGGAACGTATGTGGGCCTTCTTTTGGGAGAGGGAAACTTTATCCTATTCTCCTGGGTGCTTTGCGGGATCAATCTTTATCAGGCCGTCAGGCTCTATCGGATCGCAAAGCAAAAACAGTATGAAGTGATCGAAGGCTGCATATCCCAGATCAAAGGAAAGCATGGAATCGGCAGAACCTGCCGAGTGTTTGTAAAGACCGATGACGGAGAGACAAAAGAACTTGTCTTAGAGAAAGGAAATCCTTTGCGGGCAGGAAAACGATACCGGTTTTATTTCGATAAAAATAGCTGTCTGACATCGGGGATCCGGGGACTTGACGCCATGCTGAATGTGAATTCCTTTTATGGGGCAGAGGAAGTTGGCAGGGAAGAAGGCTGAGAAAGGTGCGGTTCAAATCCGTACCCTTCCCATCGTGTTGCCATACACGAAAATAAATATAGAAAAGGAGAGATGAATTATGGCAGACAACAACACAAAGAAAGGAACCGTAAAATGGTTCAGCGCAAGAAGAGGTTATGGTTTTATCACGGATGAGGATGGAATCGACTACTTTGTGCATTTTTCAGAGATCCAGTCACAGGGCTTTAAAACTCTGCGTGGCGGGAATGCCGTGACATTTTCTGTTGCAGAAGATGAAAAGGGCAGAAGCTTAGCCAAACAGGTTGTCCCGGTGGAAGCACCGGAGGGGCAGGAAGCCGAGTGAGTGGAGCGGGCGGCATAAAACAGGTGCCGCCCAAGCGGAGATTTCCAGCAGGAATCTCTTTCCTGCTGCTTGAATAAATACAAAATATACAAGAAGCATAATTGACACATACCATATGTTGTGCTAATCTTAAAATGACTTTTATTTTATAGGAAAATGAAACAGATATTTTCCTAAGTCACTTTTGTTCCGGGAATCGCCGGAAGAGAACTTTTACAATTGTTTAGAATGGAAACCAATAGAAAGACACAGAAAAGAAAGAAGACTCTTTTTTGTGTCTTTTTTTGTGCCAGAAAAGGAGGAATGATGGAACAAAGAAGAAGCTGTCTCTACTGCAAAAGTATGCAGAGGGGCGAAAAACACAGTGATGCAGGAAGGAGTAAGAATGTGCTTAGAAAACAATGCAGCAATGATCGGAACAGCCTGGTTTTTGGAACAGCGGCTGAAACAGGAAAAAATCCCTTGTGATCTGCAATCGGTTTTAAAAAATGTTACCCGGCGGGATCCTGAGCTTTGTCAGATGGCGGCAGATCTTTTGTGGGGGTACAGTCAGAGCAGCCAGAGGGCAGAATTTGAAGAATTGTTCTGCGGCCTGACAGGATGGAAGATCGGTGCTTTTTTAGAACATTGGATCAGGACCCAGATGCTCGAACTGCAGAGAGGCCAAAAAGTACCTGTGGAAATCTGTTTAGCGGACATACATTTTTTATTGGCAGGGAAATGCGAAGAAGAGGAAGTAAGGCTCCTGTTCCCTTTTTACAAAAGAGCGAAAAAACAGACGGTTTTCTGGAAACCAAGGGAGGCATACGAGCGCTATCTACAGTACGCCTTTGTTTGCAAGGAAAATTTACGGCTGTATCTGGGAACAGAGAAAGGACTGGTCCCGGGAGGGATGGAAAGGAGGAAACGTTATGCTGGCAAGTATCCTATGGCAAGGCAGCCTGCCTGATGAGGAGGAAATTTACCGGATGAAGGAAGCGGGATATCATTTTGTGGAACAGGCAGACGGTTTTCGGATCTGCTTATCCTTAGATCCAACGCCTTCCGGAAACTATTATGCAGACAGCTTTTCGAAAGAATTTCGAAAAGAAGTAGAACTACACGAATATTTAGCAGAAATCGAAAAAAGAGCGCAATGGATCACGGTTCCCACCAAAAAGATGCGGGTATATGCTACCGGCCGTCTGGTTGATGGGCCAAAGTCCAAAGAGGAGGAGCACTGTGCCCGGATTTTCCGGGATACGCAGAACTCTGCGGGTCTTCTGTTAAAAACAGACCAGCAGGAAACGTACCAGATGGGAAAGACAGCGATCAGCACCTTAGAGGGCAGGGCAAGGATTAGCGGGAATGCACTTGGAAAAGTGTCAACCTCTGTGTTTTCCGAAATCCTCAATGAGTGCCTTAAGGTAGCAAAAGGAAAAGCTTTGATCCGTCTATCGGAAGGAAAGGTACGTGCGATCCATTCCGCAGAAAAGAACGGATACCAGATCTTTCCCCTGTCAGAACTTTTTATGCAGGCGTCCGTCTATATCCATGGAGAGTATGAGAAGACCAAGT
>DWVZ01000192.1 GCA_019119975.1 Candidatus Blautia merdavium
TCCCGGGCGTTCATCTGGCAGCCAAAGGTATTGACACAAAAAGTCAGAGGGCGTCCCAGCTCCTGCTCTTTTTCCCGGATCAGCTGCCGGGCTTTTTTCATATACCAGTACTGGCGGTTCGGCTCCTGTGCCGGGGCTTCCTGCTGCAGGTCCATTTGTTCTATGGTTTTTTCTATGCTGTCGTCAAATAGAATTGGTTTCTTTTCCATGTATTTTGTCCTTTCCGGGCATTTTTTCTACTGTATGATCCTCTCTTCCGTCACCACCAGTTCCGGAAAAATATCGGTAGGTTCCGCAGGCACGCGGTCCACGATCTGAAATTCAAAGGCGATGGCAACGGTGGGATGATTTGGATGCGCGCTTAAATACCGGTCGTAAAATCCCTGTCCGTAACCTGCCCGGTGGCGGTTTTCGTCAAAAGCGACGCCGGGAACGATGATCAGGGCGTCCTCCTCTGCGGCTTCTTCTCCCCAGGCAGGCTCCGGGATGCCGTAATAGCCCGGCTCCAGCTGGTCCATGCTTTCCAGGTAATAGTATTTCATCTGGTGAGGTCCTGTCACCTTGGGCACTGCCACCCGCTTGCCTGCTGCCCAGGCTGCGCGGATGATCTCACCGGTCTGTGCTTCCTTATTGTAATCGGCATAGGCGAACACACAGGCTGCCTGTTCAAACTGAGGAAGGGCAAGGACCTTCTGGCAGATGCTGCGGCTGAAACGGTCCGCGTCCTCCTGGGTCAGTTCTTTTCTTTTTGCAAATACGTAATTTCTAATTTCCTTTTTTGAGTCCATATTTCTCCCCCAAATTGGTAATGCTGCCGTCCTCTTCCTGGATGCTGATATTGTCCAGCTGTGCCCGCAGGTTCATGCGGACCACGGCAATGTACTCTGTGCGCAGTTTCTTCTGTTCTTCCTTTTCCTCCGGGGTCAGTCCGGTGGTTTTTGCTTTTCTTGCCAGTTCATTGATTCGATTGATTTTGTTCTGATCCATTGTGATCTCCTTTATCTATTCCTCCATGCTGCGGGGACATCAAAGATTTTCAAACATGGCGTGCAGGTCTGCCCTATCCTTTTTGTCTGAAAGAAACAAAGTCCCGTGATTTCTTCCCTGTACGATTTTATGTATGACATGGAAATCCGCACCGTTGGCGATGACCATATCCGCTCCGGCGCTGGTAGCGATCTTGGCGGCAGAAAGCTTGGTCGCCATTCCGCCGGTCCCTACCTTGCTGCCGGTACTGCCCTTTCCCATATCCATCAAAGCTTCGTCCAGATGATCCACCACGTCGATAAATTTCGCGTCGGGGTTCACATGAGGGTCGTCTGTAAACAGCCCGTCAATATCCGACAGCAGGATCAGAAGATCTGCGTCCACCATGGCAGCTACCAGGGCTGACAGGGTGTCGTTGTCGCCGAAGGTATTGACGAATTCGATCTCATCGGTAGAAATGCTGTCGTTTTCATTGACAACCGGGATGGCTCCCATAGACAGCAGGCTGTGGAAGGTGTTGCGGACGTTTTCCCTGGTGACTTCGTTTTTGACCGTATATTTGGTCATCAGGATCTGGGCAGCAGTCTGGCTGTATTCGGCAAACAGCTTCTGATAGATGGTCATCAGCCTTGCCTGCCCGATGGCAGCGCACGCCTGCTTCTGCGCCAGCTGGGAGGGCTTTTCCTGAAGTCCGATGGCAGCCCTTCCCACGGCAATGGAGCCGGAGGATACCACGATGACTTCCTTTCCCTGATTATGCAGGTCTGCAAGCTCCCGCACCAGGATCTCCAGTTTGATCAGATCCAGCCTTCCTGTCTCCGGATGAGTCAGGGAGGAAGAACCAATTTTGATCACGACTCTTTTTTTGTCTTTTAATCTGTCTCTTATGCTCATGGATTCTGTACCTCTTTGGTTCATTTTCATATCATTTTATATTACACCATTTTTTCTGGTTCGTCCAGAGAGTGATTTCCCTCTTAACTGGAATAATTTTCTAAAAAATTATACAGTTCGTCCAGATTTTTTAAATTTTTTCCTAAAAGAACTTCTGCCTTAAGCTCTGAGGGAAGCGCCTCCAACGGAATGTCCGTGGATTCAAAGACGGTGCCGGTTTTGTTTTCATAGACCACCAGGACACCGTCTCTGACTTTGACCAGATAGCCTTCTTCCAGACTCTCCTCCGGTTCCTGGCGAAGAACGATCCGGTCAGCGCCGTAGGCGGTCATCCGGTAATGCTCCCGTACCAGTTCCTCCCCTTCGTACCGTTCAAAAATAAAATCCTGGTTTTTGCTGTCTGCAAGGGCAGACACCTCCTGTCTGGCAAGGGCGGTATTCTCCTCCAGCTCCTCCATCCGGTCCCGCAGGACGTTGATCTGATAGCTGAGAAACATGCCTGTCCCCAGAAAAAGAACGGCAAGAAAACAGCCGATACCATAGATTATCTTCTTTATCATGCAAAGAATCCTCCTTATCTGAAATCTTTTCAGATATAGTATCGACTGATTTTTTCCGGTTATTCAGTTACGCTCTGGTGATTCCCAGATTCAGCAGGATTTCTTCCTGTTTCTGCTCCATGACGGCAGCCTCTTGGGGGGTCATGTGGTCGTAGCCCATCAGGTGCAGCATACTGTGGGCAATGAGAAAGGAAAACTCCCGTATCTGGCTGTGCCCATAGCTTTCTGCCTGTTCCTGCATCCGGGGTACGGCGATCATAATGTCCCCTAGTAAAAGCTCCCCGGTTTCCGGATGAAAGCAGGCTTCCTCCTGTTCTGCCAGGGAAAAATCACCAGGAGCCGGAAAGTCCAGCATAGGAAAGGACAGCACATCCGTCACCCGGTCTATGTTCCGAAATTCCCGGTTGGTCTTTTGAATCTCTTCATCGGAGGTGAGCAGAAGGTTTACTTCCGCCTCATAGGGGCAGTTTTCAGAATCCAGGGCTGCCTCCACCACCTTTTTTGCCAGGGCTTCATAATCGAAATCCAGCCCTTTTTCATATTCCATCTCAATCTGAAGCGTCATGCCTTACCGCCTCCTGTCTCTGCGCGTGATTTTCTTTTCTTTTTCCGGTTTTTCTTTTTTCTCATATTCATCGTAAGCCAGGACGATCTTCTGTACCAGCGGGTGGCGTACCACGTCTTTGTTGGTAAGCTGGCAAAAGGCAATATCATCTACCTTTTTCAGTACCTGGATCGCCACGTCCAGACCGGAACGGGTGCCGGAGGGAAGGTCCTTCTGGGACTGGTCTCCGGTGACGATGACCTTGGAGCCGAAACCGATCCTGGTCAGGAACATTTTCATCTGCGCCGGTGTGGTATTCTGGGCTTCATCCAGGATAATGAAGGCATTGTCCAGGGTACGTCCCCTCATGTACGCCAGAGGCGCCACTTCGATCAGTCCTTTTTCCATATTTTTGGCAAAGCTTTCTGCGCCCATGATCTCATACAGGGCGTCATACAAAGGTCTTAAGTAAGGGTCTACCTTGCTTTGCAGATCCCCGGGCAGAAAGCCCAGCTTCTCGCCTGCTTCGATGGCAGGACGGGTCAGGATGATCCTGCCCACCTCGTCATTTTTAAAGGCTGTGATCGCCATTGCCATGGCGAGATAGGTCTTTCCGGTTCCTGCCGGTCCAAGTCCGAAGACGATCATTTTTTTGCGGATCTCATCTACATAGGTCTTCTGTCCCAGGGTTTTGGGCTTAATGGGTCTGCCGCTTAATGTATGGCAGATGCAGTCCCGGTCGATCTGGGTCATGACAGAGGTTTTCTCCTCTGCTGCCAGGGACAGGGCATAGTTCATATTCTGCTCGGTGATGGCGTTGCCTCTTCTGGAAAGCTCCAAAAGCTCCCGAAAGATCTTCGCCGCCTGCTCACAGGCATGCTGGGGTCCCAGTATTTTCAGGCTGCCGTCCCGGGAAATCACAGTGACTCCCAGGGTGCGCTCCATTTTCTTTACATGTTCATCAAACTGGCCGAACACATTTCTTTCATGCTCTGCCGGAAAATCAAGTTTTGCCTCATAGATATTACTCATCTGTGTCTGTTGTCCTTTCTGCCGGCTGCTCTAGGATCGGGGAGGGAACACACTGCCCTGTCTTTTCGATGACAGTCAGGGTGCCCTTTGCGGTGCAGCTTCCATTCTGTATTCCTATTTTAACATGATTTGCTGAGATTTGAACCCCCTTTTGCTCCAATCCGTCTAAAAGGGAATCCAGTTCCTCTTTTGCTTTCGCGGCCGCTTCTTCCTCTGTGTAGGTAAAGCGTCCTGTTTCATATTCATAATCCGTGCTGGTGCCGAAGAATACCGGAAGCCGGAAATTCTCGGTGAGCCGCAGCTGATGAAAATCCGTTACCGTATCATAGGTTTCCCAGTCCGGATTTCCTTTCAAATCCAGGTAATAATCTCCTGCCCGCAGCACATACCCTTTTTTCTGTTGTCCTGTGTAGACAGGCTTTTCGTATTCCATGGAGAATTCCTGATAATATTGCAGGTCATGCTGGATGTAAATATCTGCGTCTGCCTGGGTATATTCGTATTTCACCACTTCCTGGCTGTCGTTTTTTATATCCAGCCTGCCGCTGACCAGCACTTCGCCTTTCGTGCAGGTATCCCCCTCTTTTTTCAGCGGGGTGCCCTTTCGGGTGATCATGGATACAATAACACCGTTTTTATCAGAAATCAAGTCAGAAGCCGTTTCCGCCTGCTTTTGGGGCTGGTAGATGTTTCCATTTTCCTTGATTTCCAGGATCAGACGGCTTCCGGAGATCTTTGCGGAGACCCAGGTCATATTCTGGAACTCTTCCCGCATCTGTTCGGCGATCTCCTGGCAGTCCAGGTCTTTTTTCAGGCTTCCGTGACGTATACCGATCTCCTCTAGATAATTGAGGATGCTCTGGGTGCTGTTATAGAGATTTCCTTCCACATGGATGTTCCAGATATATCTGGAAAGCAGGCACAGAACCCCAAAGCCCAGAAGAATGCCGACAAAAAATGCCTTTCTTTTTTTGTTCCGATAAAAAAAGAAGGGCAGTCCATATTTTCCTATAATCTTTACCCGGCATCCGGTTTTTCGGCAGATTCCCGCAAGGGAAAAAAAACCTGTTACGGTCACGTTCATTTCATAGGATCCTTCGCGGCTGACCAGGTTCCATACAGCGATCCCATGGTGGGCGCACAGATTTAAAAACCGCTCCGGGCTGCCCTGGCAGAGCCGGATGCGCACGTAACCCTTCCGGTAATAGCTCCAGTCCTGCAAATTACCGCCCTCCTTTAAATAAATGAAATGCTGCGGATCTTTCCTGTGATCTTCATTTCCACATCCGTATAATAGACAATGGTAAGGCAGGACCCTTCGATCCGGATCTGATTCTGCCTGGAAAGCAGCAGGATGCAGGTATCCTGGTACTGCCGGATGCATTTGTAGTTTTCAATATACAGTTCTCTGGAACCAGTCAGGGTCAGCAGGGATTCCCGGTAGGACAGATCTTTTGGTATCTGCAGGGAATCCCCGATCTTTCCTGTGAGATCTCCAAGTCTTTTTTTCACATGCAGCGCTCCGGATTCTGGTTCTTTATCTCAGCTTATGATTTTTTTCCTGAAATCATGACAGAAAGATTCCTGTCTCATGGGATTCAATCCAGGAAGATCAAGCCGAACCAGAGGATCTGGATAGTGCTTAAAGTGAAATCCATGCCGTACTTTTCTGCCAGCTGGCAGACTACGATGCCGTGGCTTTCTACACAGGGATGCATTTTGTCCGGAAATCTGCAGGGGGCATCCGGGTAAGTGCAATGTTCGCACAGATCGCAGGACTCGGTGGAGAGCGCCATACAGTTGGCTCCCCTTTGACGGAGGAACTGTTCTATGGCAGCGGTGATCGCTTCATGCTCCTTTCTGGTGGCAAGGGTTTCTTCCAGATTGGCTACGTCACTGACCTCCGCGACGGTGGAGAAGAGAAAGCATTCCCTATAGCCCAGGCATCTATTGCGGCATTCTTCCACGGTTCCTACTGCCGGAGGACATGCCCAGGTGGTCCCATAACGGGAACACTCCTGGCGGCAGACCGTCCGGACCCTTTCCGAAAAAGCAAGTTCCCGGGGTGAAAAGAAGGCATACTGATAGACGGGAAACTGGCTGATAAATTCCTCTAAGCTTTCGTGATCTATCATAAGGCAGGTCTTCGCTCCTTTCCTGTATACCAGCTGGCTTCGATGCAGTAGACATCAGCTGCTGCCAGCATCTCATCAGTAAAGGAGATGCTGCATCTCGGCTCCATATGCTCCATGAGAAGGGTCAGACCTCTCTTCTTCTCCTCCAGATCAGACAGCTTCCGGATGTTTCCCTGTCCCATGATACTCTGGAAAGCAAAGGAATAGGAGCAGCTGTAATCACCCCGGATGACTCCCACTTCCTTGTCCAGCTCAAAGCTGACCTCCTGGCGCCTGGCAAAGGCGTCGGCTTTTCGTCCTTCTTTCGCGCTGTGGATATAAAGCTTCAGCACAGGTTTTTCCCCAGGAGCTTCTTCCCATTCATAGCCGTAATTGACCGGTACGATGTAGACGCCTTCTTCGTCCAGGGTGCCGATCCGTACCACACGGCAGGTATCCAGGATTTCCTTTAAGGCGCTGATGTCGGTTATTTCTCTTTTCTCTCGTCGCATTGCTCTCATGCTGCGATTCTCCTTTCGGCGTTTCTTTCTAATTTGTATTTTTATAAGTGATCTATGTGTACCCGGCTTCCGCCTTCTCCGGTGCGTGCCGGCTCTACGATGAGCCGCACCGGGATCCGGGACTTGATTTCCTCTACATGGGTGATAATGCCCACGCTTCTTTTCCTGGTGCGGACCTTTTCCAGGGCTTCCATGACAATGTCCAGGCAGGTTTCATCCAAAGTGCCGAAGCCCTCATCCAGGAAAAACAGCTCCATGGGCGCCGCTCCCTTCATCTGGATCCCCGAGGAAAGGGCAAGGGCAAGAGCCAGGGACGCCATAAAGGTTTCTCCTCCTGAGAGAGTGGAGGCAGAGCGCACGGCCCCGCCGTTTTTGTAATCCCGGATGACGAACATGCCGCTGCCGTCTGTTTCCATGCCGTAGCCGTTCCCGGTCATATTTTTCAGGCAGGCGTCTGCCTCCCGGGAAATGTAATCCAGATAATAGCGGGAAACAAATTCAACAAACCGTTTGCCCTTAAACAACCCGTCCAGCTCCTTTAACAGATCCAGCTTATGAAGAATCTGTTCCAGCTCTTCTGTCAGGGCTTCTTTTTCTTTCCAGTCTCCTGCCATCTGCTCCCGTTCTTTGGTCACAGCGCCCAGCTGCAGGCTGTGAAGGCGGATCTGTTCTGCAAGGGTTTGCTCCTGTCCGGTAAGAACGGTGACTTCTTCCTGGTCGGTTCTTTTTTCGCCCAGGTTCTTTTCCACTGCCTTTTTTTCTGCTTGGATCTGCAGCATCTGCTGCCCGAACTGCTGAATTTTATCAGCGGCGGCAGTCTGTTCTTCCTGGCTTTTTCTGTGTGCCAGGATCCAGCTCTCCTCCTGGATCTGCTGCTCTTGCATCTGTTCTCTTAAGTGTTCTTTTTTTCGGCTGCAGTCTTTGACAGCCTCTTCTGCGACCGCTTCCAGCCTTCCCTTTTCCACCCGCAGGTCAGCGGCAGCTTTTGCGGCGAGGCGCAGAGCTTTCTCTGCCTGCTCTGCCTGTCTTTCCAGGGCTTCCATGGAGGAAATCACCTGACGGCAGGCAGGGGCGATCTCTTCTGTGGAAAGGTCTCCGGCAGTGTCCTGGTATCTCTCCTGACAGCGTTCCAACTGACGGCAAAGTTCCTCTGTGCGGAAGGTTTTTTCCTGGAAAAGCTGGGTCTGGGAGCTTTTTTCCTGGAAAAGCTTCTGGCTTTTTGCTTCCAGATCCTCCAGCTGTGAAAGCAGGGCGTCCTGTTCTTTTCTAAGCTTTTCACTAAGCTGGTTATTCTGGATCAGTTCTTCATAAGCTTTGGAGAAATCAGAAATCCCGCAGGCTGCTGTCAGCGCTTTTTTCTGAGCGTTTTTTTCCTGCTCTGCTTTTATAAGGGCAGACAGCTGTTCTTTTGCCGTCTCTGCCTGCTTTTCATAGCCCTCGGCTTCTGTCTGCCGCCGGACTGCCTGGGTGTGAAAGTCCTGCGCCTGCTTTTCCTTTTCTCTTTCCCGTGCTCTCCAGTCCTCTGTTTCCTTTTCCAGCTGCTGTTTTTCCTGACAGAGGGTTTCATAAGCATGGAGCAGCTTTTGAGGATCTTCTTTTAATAAGGCAGGATCCAGCCTGGCTTTTTCTGCCAGGATCCGCTTGTGGTTTTCTTCTTCTGCTTCTGCTTTTGCCTGAAGCTGCGCTGCTTTTTCTGTCTGCTGCTGGTAATGAAGCTCTGCCGTTTTCTGAGCCTCCTCCAGCTTTTTGCGGCTTTCCAGGTGGCTTTTTTGCGGGCTTTTTACATGATGGGTACTGCCGCAGACTGGACAGGGCTCTCCCGGCTTTAATCCGTCCAGGAGAAAAAGCGCCAGATGCTCCCGGTAAAGGATTTGCGCCTGATCTTTTTGCTGCTGTGCCTGCTCTGCCTGCCTGCGGGCGGCTGCAAGCGCTTCTTTTATGGTTTCATAATTTTGCAGGCAGGTTTTTTCCTGACTGCAAAGCTGCTGTTCCTTTTCCTGCTCTGCCCGGACGGCAAAGAGAAACTCCTTTTTCTCATCCAGCCCCAGGAAACGGCTTTGCTGTTCCTGAAGCTTCTGAAGCTGTCCGCCTGCCTGCAAGACCTCCGTGCGAAAGGCTTCTGCCTGCTTTTGGCAGGTCTCCCACTGCTCTTTGGCATGGGCTGCCTGAAGCCGCAGATGGGTAAAGCGTTCCTGTTCTGCTTCCGTTCTCTTGGTCAGGTCGTCCAGATCCTTTTGTATACGGAATCCTTCCTGGATCTGCGCCTGCTGCTGTGCGGAAACGGATATCTGCTGCAGGCTTTTGCCAAGACTGGCTCTCTTCGTCTGACCGGCTTCTTTTTGCTGCTGGTTTTCTTCCAGGGCTTCCTTTGTCTGTGCCAGCTGCTGCTGCAAAGCTGCCTTTTCCATAGCAAACTGTTGCTTTTGCTCGTTCAGCTGCCGGATTTCCTGTAAAATCCCTTCCGCCTCTTCCAGTGCTTCTTTTCGTTTCTGCAGCAGGGGGAGACGGGTCTTCAGCTCTTTCTGGCTTTGCTCCTGCATGGCAGTATACTGGGCTTCCAGAGTTTCTTTTTCCTCGGTTTCTTTCACAAGACTGCTTAGCTTTTCCTGGATTTCGTTTTGCCTTTTTTCTGCTTCCTGTTTGGCAAGGACTGCTTCCCAGAGTTTATCTGCCCGTTTTGCATCTGCCAGGGCTGCTTCCAGCATCTGGATCTCCTTTTTTTGAACCTTCAGGCGCTGTTCTTTTTCTTCCAGCTCTTTCAGGGTTTCCTGATCTGCCAGAAGCTGCCGCAGCTTTTCCAGGTCTGCGCGGAGGGTTTCAAGACTGCTGTTTTCCTGTTTCAGCACCTTTTCCAAGGATTTTTCCTGCCGCTTTAGTTCCCGGATCTGCTCCCGGGTCACGCCGGCATAGCGGGACAGGGCGCCTTCCTTTTCCCTGCGCCTTCCTTCCCAGGAAGCTTCCTGCTTTTTAATCAGCTCTGCCAGCTGCTGCCCGTATTTTTCCAGACCGAACAGCCGCTCCAGCATTTCATTGCGCTGCTTTCCTTCCAGTTTCAAAAATTCTGAGAATTTTCCCTGGGGCAGGACTACGGTGCGGAAGAAATCGTCTTTGTTCAGTCCGATGATGCTGCGGCATAGTTCATTGACCGTCCCTACCCGGTCTGCCAGGACCTGCTCCCCTTCTTCGGAAAGCCGGGTGAGCCTGGCGCTGTCGCTGCGGATGCTGCCTTCTTTGCTTCTTTTAAAGCTTCGGGTGACCCGGTAAATGGTTTCTGCCTTTTCCTTTACAGAAAACAGGTATTCCACATACGCCTTGTCCGTGCTTACATGGATGTAATTGCTGCTGTTTCTGGCTGTGGTGCCGTAAAGAGCCAGGGTAATCCCGTCCAGCAGGGTACTTTTGCCGCTTCCGGTGGGTCCGAAGATGCCGAACAGCCCGTCTTTTGCCAGCGTTTGAAAATCAATCTCCTGAGGCTCTAGAAAGCTGTTCAGCCCCTTTATCTTCAATCGTATCGGTTTCATATTCTTTCTCCTTTTCCAGAATCCCGGCAAGTGTTTCCAGGACTTCCTGCTGGGGCGCCGTACCTTTTTTCTCTGTGTAATAGCGGATAAAGAGCTCTTCGAAGCTCATCTGCCGAAAATCCTGGTACGTATCCTCTTCTTCCCTGGAAGAAAACAGGGGAACGATCTCCAGCAGGTCCTCTTTATAGCTTTTCAGTTCCTTTAACTGTTCTTCCCGGATATAGGAATCTGTGCGGATATACAGGTATACATAGCAGCTACGTTCCTGATTTTTCCGGCATTTTTCCAGTGCCTGGGCGTAATCGTCACAGACCCATTTTTCAATGGGCTTGGGATTATCGAAAAACAGCTCCTTTACCACGGGTTTCTTTCCGGGGTGCAGCTCTGCCAGCAGACACTGCTTTGCCACTGCAGTCTCCATCAGCCTATAGGGAAGGGGAGAGCCGCTGTAGCGGATCTGTCCGCCGCTTCCGGGTACCTTCTGGGGACGGTGGATATGCCCCAGGGCAATGTACTGGGCAGAAGGAGGGAACACATTTGCCGGAAGAAGATAGCTGTTTCCCAGCATCATGCCCTGTTCGGACCCGTCTCCTGCGCTTCCCAGGGTAAAGACATGGCTCATGAGCACATTGATGCTGTCCGGGGAGAACCATGCCGCCCGCTTTTTAAAAAGCTCTTCCGCCTTTTGGCTGTACTGCCCGGCGCGTTTGGCGTCGTCGGTTTCCTCCTGGTAAAGAACCTCATTTAAGGTCCGTTCGCTGAAATAGGGGACACAGGCAAAGACTGCCCGCTCCTGGTTTTTCGTAAAGGAAAAGACGCCCGGATCCAGGGACTGGATCTGGAAGGTCCCATAAGTGCCGGAAGGAAGCTGGCTTGTGGGAGATCCGAAGATCAGGATCCCATGCTCCCTTACCAGCGGGTTGACCGCCTCCAGACGGGAAGGCTGGTCATGATTTCCCCCGATGATCACCACAAGGCGCTCTCCGTTTTTGCTTAATTCTTTGATGGTCTCATAAAAAAGGGCTTCGGCAGCCGCGGAAGGGTGCCCGTTGTCAAAGATATCCCCTGCCACGCACACCGCGTCCGCTTCTTCCGCTTCTGCCATCTGCGCCAGCTGGCGCAGAAGGATACGCTGTTCTTCCAGACGGCTCCTGCCCTCTAAAAGTTTGCCGATATGCCAGTCTGCTGTATGCAAAATTTTCATATGCTCTGTTCCCTTTGCTTCCTTTCCCTGGTGGTTCCAATTTCTAAGACACATTGTAGCATTGGTTTTTCTTCTGCACAAGTTTCGGGTGCAGTTTTGTTAAGAATTTTCCGGTGGCGCTCTGAAAAAAACAATGGTATAATGGCAGAGGCGAATACAAGCAAAAATGAGATTGACAGAAAGTGAGCTGAAAAGTTTGGAAGTAAATTTCCAAATCTACCATTATTGGCGCAGCCAGTGCGCCATGAAAGGAGAAAATATGAAAAACGAATTATTTTCCATAGGTCCCCTTACCGTGCATGGCTATGGGCTGATGATCGCCGTGGGTGTGCTCTCCTGCATCGCTCTGGGCGTCTGGCGGGCAAGGAGAAAGGCGATGAATGATGAGGCAGTGATCGACATTGCTATTCTGGGCGTGATCTGCGGATTTCTGGGTGCCAAGCTTTTGTATGTGATCGTAGAATTTGACCGCTTTTTGGAAGCGCCCATGCAGGTCCTGGGTTCGGAAGGCTTTGTGGTCTATGGCGGTATTATCACAGGAGTTCTGTCCGCGGTCTTTTACTGTAAGAAAAAGAATCTGGTATTTCTGGAATATTTTGATCTTCTGGCGCCGTCCATTGCCCTGGCGCAGGGGTTCGGCAGGATCGGCTGTTTCCTGGCAGGCTGCTGTTACGGAAGAGAAACCCAGTGTTTTCTCGGGGTGACCTTCCCGGAAGGAAGCCTTGCCCCGGCAGGTGTGAAGCTGCTGCCTACCCAGCTGATTTCTTCTGCGGGAGATTTTCTGATCCTGGCAGTGCTGCTTCTTTACAGCCGCAAGTCCAGACAGACAGGTAATACCGGCGCTTTGTATCTTCTTCTGTACGGCATTGGACGGTTCCTGGTAGAATTTCTGCGGGCAGACGACAGAGGAGCGGTGGGCGCGCTTTCCACCTCCCAGTTTATTTCTATTGGGATTGTACTGGTGGGAATTCTGCTGTTTTTGCGCCGCAGGATTTTCCCGGTGAAAAAGGATTCAGATCCCTCCCTTTAAAATACAAAATGCCATGCGGTATTCTGAAATTCCCGATTGCTTTCAGAATACTGCATGGCATTTTTTCCTCCATGCTCAAAAGAAATACCTCTCAGCTTCTGCCATCCGTTCCTCAAACTGTTCATAAAAATCACGTTCCCCATCATAAGGCGCAAGATAAAACGTCTTTAAAACATACATGGCAATCTTCTTCTGAGTCTCCTGCTCCGAAAAAGAGGCGAGGATCTTCCCTGCTTTTTTCAAAAATTCATGCCACTGCCAGACAAAGGCTTCGTACTTTTTTTCGTTGGGGATATCCAGCCATTTGCTGATCTTTACCTTGGTCCGCAGCTCTTTTTTGCATTCATGTACTTGAAGAAAATAGCGGAAGCCATCCTCCTGATACACCCTGCCCAGAGGGAACATCCGGCAGAAGCCGGGGCGGAAGGCGTGGATCCTGCATCTGCCCTCTTCATTTAGAAACGGACAGGCTTCCTCCTCTCCAGCCATTTTCAGATTGGGAAGGATCATCTGGTCCACCATCCG
>DWVZ01000193.1 GCA_019119975.1 Candidatus Blautia merdavium
CGATTCATATGCCTATTGGAGAGCTTGCCTCTCTGGGCGGTGCAGTTTCATCGATGTTACCCGCTTTCCGAACTTTGACCCAAACAGTGTCGGTTAATACAAGTGGGTTGTATCGGCTTGCCAATGCTGCTGCGGGAGATAAACTAAAAATTGCAAAGAATGGAAGTTTTTGGGGTGCATTTAAAAGAGCAGACGGCACATCAAAATTTGCACAGCTAGTGGAAGCAGAACCTGTTTCTATCTCTTCGCAAACAGTAATGCCGCTCAATCCTGCAACTATGATGATGGCATTCGCTTTGTATTCTATTGAACGGCAGATGGATAACATCCTGGAAATGGAAAAGCACATACTTGCATTTCTTGAACAAGAGAAGGCTGCGCAGATTGAAGCGGATCTTAAAATGTTGACTTCCATAACCTGTGAATACAAATATAACTGGGATAAAGAACAATATGTGGCAAGCAATCATAAGCTGGCATTGGACATTAAAAGAACAGCAGCGAAAAATATAGCATTTTACCAGAAACAGATTGCGGAAATACTCGATTCAAAACAGTTTCTAGTAGTGAATAAAACAATTGATTCTGCGGTGAAAGGACTAGAAAAGAAATATAAGTATTACAGACTTTCATTATACATTTATTCTTTCGCATCATTTATGGAAGTGATGTTGCTGGGAAATTTCCAGGAGGAATATATTTTACAGGTCAAAGGGGAAATTGAAAAATATTCGGAAGAGTATCATCGTTTTTACCTACATTCGGCAGATTACATTACAAAAATAGCAGAAGTTTCAATAGAAGCCAATGCGATGAAAGGAATTGGCTCTGTGGGAAAAGTGCTTGGCAATTTTATAGGCAGTATTCCGCTAATCAAGGAAGGACCCGTAGACGAGTGGCTTATGGAAGGAGGTTCCTATTTAAAGCAGACCGGGCAAAATATGAAAAATAGTGCGCCGCAGAAATTGGAAAAGATCAGTGAGAGCGGCACAAAAATTTTTGTAGCAAAATTGGATGAAATTAATCATATATATAATCATATCGATTCTATTTACTTTGACAGGGATAATATATATCTTGTGATATAAATGTCCGTACAAAAGTGAATCTATTTCAAACAAACAATGAGGTGATTAAAATGAAAGCAGTTGTCTATGAAGGAAAGGGAAAAATTTCCCTTCAGGAACGTCCCATGCCCCGGATCCTGGATGAGCGGGACGCCATCGTGAAAGTGACGCTGACAAGTATCTGTTCCAGCGATCTCCACATCAAACACGGCGCAGTACCCCGGGCAGTTCCGGGAACCATCCTGGGACACGAATTTGTAGGAGAAGTAGTTGAGGTAGGAAATGCTGTAAAGAAAATAAAACCCAAAGACCGGGTGTCTGTGAATGTGGAAACCTTCTGCGGGGAGTGTTTTTTCTGCAAAAGAGGTTTTGTGAACAACTGTACCGATGCGCAGGGAGGATGGGCGCTGGGGTGCCGTATCGACGGCGGACAGGCGGAATATGTCCGAATCCCTTTTGCGGATCATGGTCTTACAGTCATACCGGAGCATGTGACGGAAGAACAGGCGCTGTTTAACGGAGACATCCTTTCCACCGGCTACTGGGCGGCTAAGATCGGAGAGATAAAACCGGCTGATACTGTGGCAGTCATTGGAGCAGGTCCTACCGGGCTTTGCACCATGCTTTGCGCGCGTCTTTATACCCCGGCAAGGATCCTTGCCATTGATACAGATGAGAGCCGGCTGAAGGCTGCTGCAGAACACGGACTGGCAGATCTTGTCCTGCAGGCAGGAAAAGAGGATGCGGAGACCGTTATCAGGGATCTGACTGATGGAAGAGGGGCGGATGTGGTCTTTGAAGCCGCAGGCGGCGTGGATACCTTTCAGACAGCCTGGAAGATTGCAAGACCCAATGCCATTGTAGTGGTAGTTGCCATGTACGAGGAGCCTCAGATCCTTCCCCTGCCGGATATGTACGGGAAGAATCTGGTGTTTAAGACTGGCGGTGTGGACGGGAATTACTGTCAGGAGATCATGGATCTAGTCGCCTGCGGGAAACTGGATGCCAGTTTTCTCATTACACACCGCTGCCAGCTGGAAGAGATTCTGGAAGCTTATGACTTGTTTGAAAAGAAGAGAGACCATGTGCTGAAATACGCAGTAAAGCTTTTAAGGCACAGGGCTGCAGACAAAAAGGTATACAAATAGGACTTGCCAGGTGAGCCCTATTCTTAGGCATTTGTAATCTTGTTGAGAAACGCTTGGATATAAGGCAGGGCGGCTCCAATGGAAATATTGTGTTTAGGCATTTTGCTTATGAGAAGAAAATCCTCCGGTTCGTCAAAGGGCGTCTGCTCACGGATTTTCTGATGAAGCAGAGCCAGATCTTCTTCCTGTAAATAAGCAGCAAGGTAACCGCCCAGGATAAAATCGGTATCGAAAACCAGGTGGAGCAGATTAATGGCGTTTGCCAGATCTCCCAGATACTTGTTCCAGCGCTTTGTGCAGGAAGGATCTCCCTGCCGCAGACAGTGAAAGAATTGATCCGGAGACTCCTTTTCTTCCAGAAGGGCAGTAAGAGAGCACAGCGTCTCCATACAGCCTTGTTTCCCGCAATAGCACATCCGTCCTTGGGGTTCCATGGAAATATGTTCAATGGTGGAACTGTGTCCATGCTTTCCCGTAAGAATTTCCCTGCCGGAGATGACTGCCGCGCCCAGATGTTTGCTGATGGACAGATAAAAGGCGTTTTCCAGCTCCGGAGAGATCCACAGTTCTGAGATAGCGGCACTGCGGGCATCGTGCAGGAAAGAGCAGGGAAATGGAAGATATTTGCCGAATACATGGACCGAAAGACCGGTGCGGGACAGGATTTTACCGTAAGAGACCGTCTGTCCGTCCGGGGAGATCAGTCCCTGCATGGCAAAGCCTGCTCCCAGGATCTGCTCCTGGCGGATACCTGCGTTTCGGATAAATTCCAGAAGTTTTTCGCATACAGCCTGAAAGTAGGTGTCTTTTTCTTCATAATCCAGCGCAATGACAAGCCGGTCGATTTTTTCTCCATACAAATCTACAGCAATCATTTTCACTTCATTTTTTAAAATTTCCACACCAATGCTTACACGAAAATCAGGGACAATGGAATACGCGGCAGCTTTTCTGCCCACAAATTCTGTATCCATCTGCCCGCTTTTCTGGATGAGTCCGTCATTTTCCAGAGAAGTAAGATTTGTGGTAACCGTCGGTCTGCTCAGACGCAGGCTGTAAGACAGATCCTGCTGAGACACGACTTTGTTTTTATAAATAAATTGATAAATCAGACTGCGGTTGTTTTGCTTGATCTGACTGGGGGTAATACTTTGTTTCATAAGATTCATCCTTAATTTACAAATTGATTTTACAAAATTTATTATAGCATACTCTTATGGGGAATCCATTGTATGATATGTATAAAAATCTCAGGATAATGTTGGATATTATTACAGATTGACGAAATCAGAATTAGGCTATATTATGTAATTAGATTTTGTAAAATCATTTTTCAAAATAAAATCAAAAAAGGAGAGAAAACGTTATGGGAATTATTGAAAGCATGAGACTGGACGGAAAAAAAGGATTTGTAACAGGGGCTGCCAGAGGCATCGGCAAATGTACAGCGAAAGCATTTGCAGAGGCTGGGGCAGATGTGGCTATCGTGGATCTGGATTATGAAGAGGCAGTCAGGACCGCCAGAGAGCTGGCAGAGAGTACCGGCAGAAGGGTGATTGCAATGAAAGCCGACTGTACAGACCAGGAACAGGTAAACGCTATGGTAGAACAGGTTGTAAAAGAACTGGGCGGACTTGATTTCTGCCATAATAACGCAGGGATCTGTATCAATGCGCCAGCGGAAGAGATGACCTTCGAGCAGTGGTATAAAGTCATTAATATTAACCTGAACGGAATTTTCCTGACGGACATCGCAGCCGGAAAATATATGCTTGCACATGGCGGCGGATCCATCATTAATACCGCTTCCATGTCTGCCCATATTGTAAATGTGCCTCAGCCTCAGTGTGCCTACAATGCATCTAAGGCAGCTGTGATCCAGCTTACGAAATCCCTTGCCATTGAATGGGCGAAGCGGGGTGTGCGTGTAAACAGCATCAGTCCGGGATACATCGGCACGGAGCTTACTTTAAATTCCCCTGCCCTGGCTCCGTTAATAGAAAAGTGGAATGCAATGGCTCCCATGGGAAGAATGGGCAGACCGGAGGAATTAGAAGCTATTTGTGTCTATCTGGCAGGCGACACCAGTTCCTTTACCACTGGTTCTGACTTTATTATAGACGGCGCTTTTACCTGTTTCTGATCGTGCAGTTTGTGCGTTTACAGGGTAAACAAGGAACCGTGAGAAGGAGGATATTATGAAAAAATGGGGCAAACGGATCGGATATGGAATCGGAGACCTGGGCTGCAATCTGGTTTTCAGTACCATGGCGTCCTATCTGATGGTATTTTATACAGATGTATTTGGGATTACTGCAGCTGCTGCAGGAACTTTGATGCTGGTAACAAAATTTATCGACGCTGTAACAGATACAGGCATGGGATTGCTTGTAGACAGGACCCATACAAGATGGGGACAGGGCAGACCTTACTTCTTAGTGGGGGCTTTGCCGTTTGCGGTTTTTACTTTTCTGACTTTCTATATTCCGGATCTGTCAAGCAGCGGAAAACTGGTGTGGGCGTATGTTACCTATTGTCTGCTCTGCACCGCTTATACAGTGGTAAACATCCCCTTAAACACCATCGTGCCGAGGCTTACTTCGGATATTCATGAAAGAGATATTCTGGTATCAACAAGAATGGTCTGCGCCATGATCGGAACTGCCATTGTCATGTCCATTACGGCGCCGCTGGTGAAAGTTTTCGGAAACGGAAGCGAGGCGCAGGGCTATCTTGTGACAATGACCCTTTACGGCATTGCCGCCATGTGTATTTTCTGTATCACCTTTGCCAGTACAAAGGAGGTTGTTCCGCCTGCGGTCGATCACAAACATACTTCTCTGAAGGAAGACTTTCAGGGGCTTACCGGGCAGGCATGGATCCTGTTCTTTCTGAACCTGTTTTATTTTTCTTTATATGTAGTACGGAGCACCACGGTAATTTATTATTTCAAATACAATCTGGGCAGGACGCAATGGCTGTCCCTGGTGGGGATTCTCGGCATCTTATCCGGTCTTCCCATGCTTTTACTGCTGCCTGCCCTTGAGAAAAAATTCAGTAAGAGAAACCTGATGTTCTTCAGCATAGCGCTTTACCTGGCAGGAGACCTGCTCATCTTTTTCGGGAAAGGTTCTGCTGTATGCCTGTTAGGCGGTCTGGTCATTACCGGTCTGGGGATTTACGGGATCTTTGGTCTTACTTTTGCTATGCAGCCGGATGTGATCGATTATTCCGAGTACAAAAAGAACGCAAGTGTAGCCGGGCTCATTGCCGCTTTTCAGGGATTTTTCGTAAAAGGCGGCATGGGGCTTACCAGCTTTATCATCGGAGCGTTTCTGAAAAACGGAGGCTATGTAGCCAATGGAGTACAGACAGAAAAGGCACTTTCCTATATAGAGATCTGCTTTATCTGGATTCCAATCGTTTTGTGCGTACTGATCGGAGTTCTTACTTATTTCTACAAACTGGACAGTCTTCGAGGCAAAATGACGGAGGAGTTGGGGAGAAGAAGAAATAAAATGACAGAAAACACGGGAGAATTGAAACGTGCATGAAAACAGAGGGGCTGAGTAATCAGTCCCTTGTTTTCATGCAACTATCTTCCTCCGAAACAGGTGCGAAAGTATATGGAAGAGCTGCTTCATTTTATTCCCATTACACCAATCTGCATATTTGATAACCAGATGATTTCACTATATCGGAACCCGCAGTCCGCAAGGAGATTTATATGTTCATCAACAGCAAGGGGAAAATAATCTTTTCCATACCGTTCTATCTGTTTTTCTGCTTCTTCCTGAGACTTTCCCCGGGAAAACTGATAGGTTTTCCATCTCTGCAAAAAGAGGGGCAGACAGGCAGCATTCTTTGGTCGAAAGTTTTCAAAGTATATAAAAATACCATCCTTGCGAAGGGCGTTCAGGCAATTTCTGATTGCAGTTCTGCGATCTTTATAGGAAAGATAATGAAGCACCTGTATGGCTGTAACAATGTCAAAGCAGTCCTTCTCATCCAATTCAAGCACAGAAAGATTCCTGAATTCTGAATTTGGTCCA
>DWVZ01000194.1 GCA_019119975.1 Candidatus Blautia merdavium
CGTAATCAGGGAAATCACAATTCCCTTCATCAGATTAAATGGTGCCATACACAGTATAATAAATGTGAACAGATTGTCAACTGCCGGATTGATGGCGGTTCCCATGGCAACAAACTGCTCCATAGGGATTCCCATGACCGCGCTGTACATCGGGAAGATTACAAAAGCATTGCTCAGACAACCCAATGCCGCCATAAATACGGTGCCGCATGCCATACCGATGAGGGCGTTTTTCTTTGTTTTCTTCTTTCTGTAGATCAGTCCTGCGGGAACGACGAAGGCGCATCCGATAACAAAGTTGGATAATTCTCCAATTCCTCCTGTGGTGGTTCCGTGAAGAACCAGATTCAGCAGGTTCTTAAGCAGTTCGATCAATACGCCTGCCACAGGCCCCATAGCAAAGGTTCCGATCAGCACCGGAAGCTCCGAAAAGTCCATCTTTACAAAGGGCGGCACCAGGAAAGGCACCGGGAAATCCAGCATCATTAGCACGACTGCCACAGCTCCCAGCATTCCAATCTGCACGGTGGTCCTTATTTTTGACCTGTTTTGTGTTTTTTCCATCCTTTTTGCTACTGCTTCATTACTCATTGCTGCTATCTCCTTTTCATGTTTTTTCATAAAAGGAAATTCTTCACTGCATTTTCGCAAATGCAAAAAGGGTGCCCCTGTGTCGGGGCACCCTTAGGAAAGTCATACGGAAATACTGCTTCCATCTCATCCTTTCTTCTCTCATCCAGACTATACT
This sequence comes from Candidatus Blautia merdavium, assembly GCA_019119975.1. Lineage (GTDB taxonomy): Bacteria > Bacillota > Clostridia > Lachnospirales > Lachnospiraceae > Blautia > Blautia merdavium. Next base: position 749 of record DWVZ01000194.1, read on the forward strand.
GTCGGTACCGGAATTTCACCGGTTCAGCCGTATACACGGGTCGCGGACTGTCACCGCCGGTAGGGAGTTGCACCCTGCCCCGAAGAATTTCTTTTTATTCTGTAGTACATTATACACCTGTAAAAGCCTTATTTCAAGGGATTTTTAAGGGATTTTAGAAATTCGTTTTTCACAAAATCCTTTAAAATTTGCCGTAAATTGCCCTCCAATTTTGGTAAATTTTGTCGTAAATTTTTCAGGCAATATCCTTGGAAGAATCCGCAGTTGTAAAATTCTGGTTTCTTTCAGTTCTCCGCATACTGCCCTGCCTTCTCTATCCGCTGCATCTACTCAAAATGTGCCTTCAGCTTCTCTACCGTATCGTACATAATAGCAGCACATTTATCAAATTCCTCTTTCGACACCGTATAAAAATCATCTCCCGGATACCTGGCATCAAAATAAAAATCCGTAAGATACGCAAGCCCTATGGTATCCAGCTTCAAATCCGGGCAGATCTCATTTAATTTAGCCGCAATCCTTTTCATATTGTGCTTGCGAAGCAAGTCTGTGATATCCTCATCAACCAAAATTTTATCCAAATACCCTTTTAAATATTTCTCTGCCACCTGCTGGCACTGCACTGCAAGCTGGTTATAAAACTGATTTCCCGTACCCAGAACCGCTTCCAGATAAGCAAGATCATTTTCTGCAATGGCAAGATAGGAATTTTTAATCATTCGATCACCTCCAGTATCAATGTCTTGTCTCTTTTCACTTCCCGGTCAAAAACCGTATTTTCTTTCCCCAATTCCCCGTCAGAACCTTCGTGCCGATATACAATATCTGTACGCACACCATCTATGGGCTCGTCCAGCGTCCAGCGAATATCCGCCGCCAGTTCCCGATTTTTTACCTGCTCTTTTGTGACCACCAGAAGATCAATATCACTGGTACTTCTTACCTCTCCCCGTGCAGCGCTCCCAAAGAGATAAATCCTGCACAATCCTGGAAGTTTTTTCTGCTGTATGTAATTCAGGTCATATTCAATCTTTCTGACAAATCTTTCCGGAAGCTGCTCGTAACGCTCCCGGTATTTTTTTACTGTTTTCTCCATACATACTCCTTTTTTTATCTTCAAAAACAGGATTTTATGAACTCCAAAATCCCGTCCCGATGTATATGGATGAAATACTCCCACCTGACTCACCCGTTTTTCTACTCTATCCTATCCCTTAGTATAGCGGTAAAAGAATCGTTATACAAGGGATTCTTCCTCATAATTTGGGCACAAAAAAGGAACAGCCGCAGCTGTTCCCTTTCTCGTTTTCCTATCCTATCAGCGCTCTTCTTTGCTGTTTAAAATAAATCTTAAAGAAATTTGTGGCAAATACTCCATCTCTCTTTCCTTCTATTCTTCCAAGAGATTTTTAACCAATTCTAACTTCTGCCTTCGCCAGTATCTTCTCGCAGGATTCCCCCAGCCAGATTTCATACCTTCCCGGTTCTGTCACAAATGCCTTTCTCTTTTCGTCATACCTGGCAAAGCTTTCTTCCGAAAGGGTGAACGTCACGTTCTTTTCTTCCCCGCAGTCCAGTTCTATCTTCTCATATCCCTTCAGCTCCTGCACCGGACGGTCTGCGCCGTTATCCACCGGATGGATATAAAGCTGGATCAGTTCTTTCCCTTTTCTGCTTCCGGTATTTTTCACCTTCAGAGAAACTTCTATCTCCTTTTCCCTGCTCACCTGTACCTCTTCATAAGAAAAGGTGGTATACGACAGACCATGCCCGAAACAGAAGCGGGGCTTCTTTCCCTGGGTCTGGTAATAACGGTATCCTACATAAATCTCTTCCTTATGCCTTACCGTATCATCCCCTGGAAACTCCCCTATGCTGTGAGAAGGACAGTCCTCACAGTATTTGGGAAAGGTTTCCGGCAGATGTCCGGAAGGATTCACCACTCCGAATAGCACCTCAGCCAGAGCCGTGCCGCCTTCCATGCCGGAATACCACAGCCATACCAGAGCGCTCACCTGATCTGCCCATTCTTCCATCTCCACAGGAGAGCCTGCATGCATCACCACAGTCATATCCGGGCGGATTTCCAAAAGCTTCCTGATGACTTCGTCCTGACCGTAAGGAAGCTTCATATCCTTCCTGTCCTGACCTTCTGAGTCAAAGTCATGGTTCAGCCCACCTACAAACAGGACTTCCTCATACCTTTCATCTGCCGCAAGCCGCAGCGCCTCTTCCAAAGCCTCCCTGCGTTTCTGGCTTTCCTCGGTGCCAAGCATTTCCGTGTCCCTGGTCTGTCCGCCTCCGTTCTCCAGGCTTGTCTCCTGCCAGCTGGCACTCTGCGTCTCCTGGGCAGACGGAACATAATAGCCGGGCGTATAATCCACCTGGACATTTCCGCCCAGATACATCTTCAGCCCCATCAAAGGCGTGATCTCATACAAAGCCTTGATCTCAGCGCTTCCTCCTCCGCAGGAATGCACATGAACCGCATTTTCTCCAATGACCAGCATCTTTTTTATCTTCTTTTCTTTCAGAGGAAGCCGGTTCCCTTCATTCTTTAAAAGCACCACCGCTTCCTCCGCAGCCGCCTTTGCTGTCTCTCGATGCTCTGGGGTATTATAACAGCCCTTTTTCCTGTCCCCTTCCAGCATGTGAAGGCGCTCCATGAGAAGAAGGACCCTCTTTACTTTTTCATCGATCTGTTCTTCCCGGATCCTGCCTTCCTTCACAGCGGCAAGCAAAGGGTCTGCCATCTTGTACTGATCAAAATCGTTGGTCACAGACATTTCCACATCCAGGCTGCACGCAGCTGCTTTCTCCGTATTGTGGACCGCTCCCCAATCGGAGATTACCACACCGTCATAGCCCCATTCGCCCCGTAAGATCTCATCCAGAAGGAACTGGCTCTCACAGCAGTGTTCTCCTTTGATCTTATTGTAAGCGCCCATGAGGGTATAGGATTTTCCCTCCTTCACTGCCTTTTCAAAAGCAGGAAGGTACAATTCCCGAAGCGCCCGGTCCGAAAGCTCTGCCTCCACATAAAGTCTCTCTGTCTCCTGATTGTTCACGGCAAAATGCTTGACGCAGGCTGCCACATCGGCCTCCTGGATGCCCCGGATCATAGGCGCTGTCTGCTCGCCTGCCAGATACGGATCCTCGCTCATATACTCGAAGTTCCTTCCGCACAGCGGGCTTCTTTTTATATTCACACTGGGGCCCAGGATCACATCCTTCCCTCTGCCTCTGGTTTCTTCTCCCAGCACTCTTCCTGCCTCCCATGCCAGGCTGCGGTTCCAGGTAGACGCCAGGGCGCTGCCGCTGGGCAGATAACTTACATAATCTGCGTCATTTCCCGCAGGCACCCACTGATCCGGCTGGAAATCCATACGTACTCCCATGGGACCGTCTGACATCACCAGCGGAGGGATTCCCAGCCTTGGGACTCCTTTTGTGGCAAAAAGACTATTTCCGTGAATCATTCCTACCTTTTCTTCTAAAGTAAGAGCCTGTACCAGCCCCTGGATCTTTTTACTGTAAGTCATAGTTTCTCTCCTCCTACTATTCCAATGTTACCACACACCGGGTTTCTCCCGCTCTGCCTGTGAAAACAGTATCTCTTCCCGGGGTCTGTATCTCCATTCCCTCTGCTGTTACTGCCGTTTCTCCTGTCAGCCGGACAGTAAAGTCCTTTTCTGCCCGAATTGCCAAGGAAATCTCTTTGTCTGCAGTTCTTTTTGCTGTGATATGTGCTTTTTCCTTTCCATCCTGCCCGCAGACAGAAGCCTCTGCCTGGTCTTTTAACTGGTATATGGAAAATTGTACCTGGTCTTCATAATCATAATCCGGTCTTCCATCTTCCTTTCCCAGGGCAAGAATGGTATTCTCCCGAACCAGAAGCGGAATGGAACAATAACTGCAGGTCTCCTGCTGCCAGCTTCCTCCCTCTTTTACCTCTCCGGTAAAGAAATCCGTCCAGCTTCCTCGGGGAAGGTAATAGTCTGCCTGAGAATCCTCCCGAAACAGCGGCGCTGTCAGAAGACGATCCCCCAGCATATACTGGCGGTCCAGATAATGGCAGTTCTGATCTTCCGGAAATTCCAGCACCATACTGCGCATCATGGGAACCCCTGTGGTGGAAGTGGAAACTGCCTGGGTATACAGATAAGGCATCAGCCTTGCCTTTAGCTTTACAAAAAAACGCACAGTTTCCACCGCTTCCTCATCATATGCCCAGGGCACACGGTAGGAAGTGCTGCCGTGAAGGCGGCTGTGGGTGGATAAAAGCCCGAAGGCTGCCCATCGCTTATAGACATCTGCTGTGGAAGTGCTCTCAAATCCTCCGATGTCATGGCTCCAGTAGCCAAATCCGGACATGGCAAGGGACAATCCGCCTCTCAGGCTTTCTGCCATGGATTCGTAATCTGACCAGCAGTCCCCGCCCCAGTGCACTGGAAATTTCTGTCCCCCTACTGTTGCCGAGCGGGCGAACAGCACCGCCTGCCCTTTTCCCTTCTTTCTCTCCAGCAGTTCAAACACGGTCTTATTATACAAATAGGTGTAGTAATTGTGCATTTTCATGGCATCTGAACCATCGTAATAGACTACATCCACAGGAATTCTCTCTCCAAAATCGGTTTTAAAGCAGTCCACACCCATGTCAAGAAGCGCCTCCAGTTTTTCCTGGTACCAGGCGCACGCTTCCGGGTTGGTAAAGTCCACCACTGCCATGCCCGGCTGCCACATATCCCACTGCCATACACCTCCATCCGGACGCTTGATGAAATACCCTTTTTCAACCCCTTCCTCAAAAAGCGCAGATTCCTGGGCAATATAGGGATTGATCCAGACGCAGATCTTCAGCCCTTTTTCTTTCAGCCTTGCCAGCATCCCCTGGGGATCCGGGAAAACTCTGCTGTCCCAGGTAAAGTCTGACCAGTGGAAATCCTTCATCCAGAAGCAGTCAAAGTGAAAGACACTTAATGGAATTCCCCTCTCCTGCATCCCGTCCACAAAGCTCATGACCGTCGCCTCATCATAATTGGTCGTAAAGGAAGTAGACAGCCACAGCCCAAAGGTCCATGGCGCCGGAAGAGACGGCTTCCCGGTCAGATCCGTATAGCGCATCAGTACCTCTTTCATGGAAGGACCATTGATCAGGAAATAGTCCAGCGTCTCTCCCGGTACGGAAAACTCTGCTTTAGACACCTGTTCCGTACCGATCTCAAAGGATACTCTTTCCGGATGATTGACAAAGACTCCATATCCTTTGTTGGTAAGATAGAAAGGTATATTCTTATAAGACTGCTCTGTGCTGGTTCCTCCGTCTTCGTTCCAGATGTCCACGCTCTGTCCGTTTTTTACAAAAGCTGTAAATCTTTCGCCTAAACCATAGACCAGCTCTCCTACCGACAATCCCAGCTGCTGGCGCATATAGGCGTCGTCCCCGCCCTTATCATAGGCAAATCCCTTCCAGTCGGTCTTCATATACGCCAGATCTCTCCATCCGCTCTTTGTCAGTACTTCCCCGTCCCTCTTGTAAATCATGCTCCAGTTTTTCTTGGTAAAGGTCACGCTTAAGCTGCCGCTTGCAATGGTGATCTGTTCTTCATCTTCCTGTATTTTTAAAGGCTGGTTTTCTGTAAGCTCCAGCTGAAATTCCGGAGTCTTTTTTATCCTTCCCAGGTGATGGCTGGTCCTGACCCGCAGAATTTCCGGCGCAGGAGATGTGATCTCAACCGTCAGATTAATCCCGCCAAGGGTGTCTCCTCTGTGGGTGATCCTTCCTGTCGGTGCACAGAGAACGACCTTTCGCTCATCCTTCTTAACAAAATAAATCTGCTGAGGCGTAAAACATTCACAGCCTTCCTTCTGAAGCCAGCATCCGTTTCCAAATTTCATTCTCTTTCTTCTCCTTTGCTCTGTATTTTAGGTTGATTATATCGGACTCTTTCTCCTGTGCATACCTGCAAAATTCAAGGTAAAACACTTCTAAAATTAGAGGCTCTTTTTTTCCGGGACTTATGCTAAAATAAATGAAAAGATGCTATTTGTGAGGTCATTATGAAAGATTCTGCAAAACGATTTTCTTCCTTTATTTCCAAAAGAAAAGTACAGAACCAGCTTTATCTGATATTTTTCGCCGCTATTTTTATCCCGGTGGTCCTGATCGGCAGCTATCAGGTTTACAGCAACCGCTCTCAGCTGACAGAACACTATGAACAGCAGGCATATTCTGAAAACCTGAGGGTCCGCTCCATCCTTCTGGATATGACCACATCTGTCTATGACAAGGCAAGCTACCTGCTCCTGGACAAATCACTGGAGAACCTGCTGGAAAAATCTTATCCGTCAGAAGGAGACGCCCGGCGCGCCATTGATGATTTCTCGGACTTTACAAACCTGCAGGTAAAAGACGCCGCGATTGAAGACATTTCCGTCTATACCACCAATCCTTCCATACCGGATTATCAATCCGTATATCAGGCAGACGATCAGATACAGAAGACCTCCTGGTATCGGAAAATGGAGGATTCCGCGGCTCCCTTCTGGGTTTCAGACAGCGTTCAGGACAAATTCGGCAATCCTCATGTGGAACTTTCCCTGTATACAAAGGTCTTTCTGCCAAAGTCCGACAGCTTCGCCATATTAAAGATGACGCTCAGCAACAACCATATAAAAAACCGGCTGGAAACAGGCACTCATCAGATTTTCATATGGCTCAATGAAAACGCTCCCGTATATAGCAGTACCGGAAGCCTGCCGGAAATTTCCCAGGAACTTTCCTCCCTGGGCACCCCTCTCTATTCCGGTCCTGTCCGCCTGGAAGAAAAGGAGGTATTTGCCGGCGTATCCCTGCTGGATTCTTACTATTCTGACGACACCTTCCACATCTGTGTGGTAAACACAGACGGCTTTCCTTATATCCAGAAAGTTACCTGGACGTACCTTGGCATTTTAGCCTTGATCCTGGCAGTGACCAGCGGGTTTATTTACCTCTTTTCCAGATATTTCGCAAAACGGGTGGCTACCCTGCGCCACGCCATGCACCAGGCAAGCAACGGCAATTACCATATCATAGACACCTTTAACGGCAGCGATGAGCTTTCGGATGCCTTCTTTGACCTGAATCTGATGGTGCAGGACATCCTAAAAAAGGAAGCCGAGGTCTATAATTCCAAGCTTCGGGCGCAGGAACTGATCAATCGGCAGCAGCAGATGGAATTTAAAATGCTCTCCAGCCAGATCAATCCCCATTTCCTTTACAACACCCTGGAGACCATCCGCATGCGCTCTCTGAAAGCCGGAAACCGGGATGTGGCAAACGCGGTAAAATTGCTGGGAAAATCCATGCGTTATGTGCTGGACAATACCACTACAGCTTCTACTACCCTGGATAAGGAGCTGGATTATATCGAAACCTATCTGGCGATTCAGAAGCTGCGCTTTCACGACCGGATCAATTATACTTTGAAATATCCCGCGGATATGGATCTGTCCACCCATCACATTCTTCCGCTGCTTCTGCAGCCTGTGGTAGAAAACGCCATCCTTCACGGACTGGAAGAGGTGGAAAAGGACGGGAAGATCGTCATACATATTAAGCAGACCGGACAGGTGCTGCACATCAAAATCTTTGACAATGGCTGCGGTATGGATCCAGAAGAACAGCAGCGGCTGCTCTGCCATATGAAGCAGCACGAGACAGAATCCACCAAAAGCATCGGACTTTATAATATTTATCAGCGCATCTGCCTTTGCTATGGAAGCCAGTACGGCGTTTCCATCAAAAGCAAAAAGCATGCCGGAACCATCCTGGAACTTACCATTCCGGCTTAAATTTACATAGGGGGAATATTTTATGAAACTTTACATTGCAGATGATGAAATGGATGTCCGGGAAGGACTGAAATATCTGATCGACTGGGAGAAGCTGGGCTTCTCCTTCTGCGGAGAAGGCAAAAACGGCGAAGAAACCCTGCAGGATATCCTTCGTCTGCAGCCGGATCTGGTGCTTCTGGATATCCGGATGCCCCGGCTCAGCGGTCTGGAAGTGGTAAAACGTGCAAAAGAAGCCGATTTTCCGGGAAAATTCGTAATTTTAAGCGGCTACTCGGATTTCGCCTATGCGCAGGAAGCTATGCGCTACGGGGTTGACTATTACCTGACCAAACCCATCGACGAAGCAGAACTGGAAAAGGCAGCTCTGGAAGTGAAGGAATCCCTCCTGCAGAGGCAAAAAGAGAAAAATACCTTTGCCCAATACCGGGAAAAGGCGAAAAATACCATCCTGTCAGACATCCTTCTGGATAATACCAACTACTCCTTTCTGGATCTGAAAGACCTTTCTCTGGAGGCATCTGCCTTCCAGGTAATCCTCTATTCCAATTACAACCAGGAGTCCTTTCATGCTGCCTGGGATTTTGCCAGTATCCTGAGGCTGGCAAATAAAAATCAGAATTCGCTGGAGTACATTGAACTGGACAACCGAAACATCATCCTTTTAAAGACGCCCTTTGCCCTGAAACGCTTCCAGGAACTCTTAAAACATTATATAGCCCAGCCGCAAAAGGGTTCCCCTCTGGATACCCTTTTCCTCTCCTATGGAAGGTGTGTCTATTCTGTCCAGGATATCCATCTCTCCTATGAAGATGCCCTTTCCTTATCCAAAAGGCGTTTTTTCTGCCAGCCTGAGCAGCATGTACTGGGGTATGAGGTTCTGCCTGAGCAGCAGGAAAGACATAGCGGATTTTCCAGGGAAAGCAGTGCTTATTCCCAGCTTTTTTCTGATTATATCCAGACAGGAAACCGCACGCTTTTATCCGAAGCCCTCCACGGACTGGAGCAGGACCTGTATTACAGTACCGAAACCGTATCTGCCATCAAGCGTTACCTGGAAGATTTGCTGATCCAGGTCAAAGCGCACCTGACCCACACCTACAGCAGCACGCAGATCCCTTTCCCCAGCAATACTGCCATTATCGACACCATAGAGGAGCAGTACTATCTCTATGAGATCATGCATTTCTTTCACCTTCAGTTTGAAATGTGCATGAACGCCCTGGGAGCATACAGCAGTGAGAGCGTTATGGACAGTATTTTAAGCTATATCCGCCACAATTACCGTGAAAACCTGCGCCTGGAAAGCATCGCCCCTCTTTTCGGCTACAACAGCTCCTATCTTGGGAAAATCTTCACGAAAAATGTAGGGCAGAGCTTTAATTCTTATGTGGACCAGGTACGCATCGAGGCTTCCAAAGAAATGCTGCGCAGCAATCAGTATAAGGTCTATGAGATTGCAGAACTGGTAGGCTATAAAAATGTGGATTATTTCCACAAGAAATTCAAAAAATATGTAAATATGAGTCCTGCTGAATACAGAAAATCCCTCTTCGGCTCAGAACCTTCTGCCTGATCTTTCAGCTTTCTTCTTTTGCCAACCCGCTGGCCGCCTGCAAAAACAGCCGCCGGAATACAGACGCTTCTTCTTTGAAGCTTTTCTGTTTCCAGCGGCTGTTTTATTTCTTATTTTTTCTGTCCGGTACGGTACTGCTTATTCAGCATCTGCATTCTGGCTGTTATAAGCTTCTACTGCCTCTACTCTGGCAGCTGCCTGGTCTTTTGCGTTCTGCATATCAAGTTCAAGTACCTGCTCATAGCCCAGACCTTTTACCGTATCCTGCATTTCTTCCAAAATAGACTGGAACTCTCCTTCATCCTTTGCAAAAATCATCTGCCAGGAGCTGTCTACAATGGCAGCCTTACACTGATTTCTCAGTGTGGTGATATCCGAAGATTCTGTAGGCTGGGTATATGAGGTGCCCGGCGCAACCGCAACAGCATCTTTGCTCTCCAGAAATTCCAGAGTCGTCTTAGCTCCGCCTGCATACTCCTGCCATTCCTGATCCAGCTGCGTATTATTCTTCTCCAGTTCTGAGGACCACATAGTGGTCATGTAAGGTTCATTGGTGGTAGTGTCAATATCTGCCACAGAAACCGCCTTGAAATTCAGCGCTGACACGCCGTCTTTCCAGGAACCGCCGCCCCACTCTTCCGGAACAGCCACATCATTGCTGGGAAGAGCTTTTGAGCCAAATTCTGTCAGTACAGCTTTTCCATCCTGCATTTCCCAGGTAAGTCCCTCCGGGCCTGCCGCTCCGTTTGCCTGTTCAGAAATCCGTACACCTTCCGGTGAATACAGCCAGTCAATAAAATCTGCCATACGTTCCGGATCCTTTGCCTGGCTTCCGATGGCAATGATGGTGTTGGCATTTCCTTCTGAATAGCTTCCGTTGGAATACGGTTTCATATCCTTGATCAGTGCCGGCATATAGCCCTTTCCCTCTTCCTTGTGCTCTGTGGTATTGTAAAGAGCCGGTCCCTGATAAGACCAAAGGGAAGTCAGGATCTGTCCGTCTCTGTACTTATTGGACAGCATATCATAGTTCTGGGTGGTGGATTCCGGGTCTACCAGCCCTTCCTGGTTTGCCTGGAAAAGGAATTTCAGCGCCTGCACGTACAGGCTGTCTTCATCGGTAATATCCTGGATGTCGCTTCCGTCAGCGCTTGCCATGACAAAGCCCAACTCCTGATAGCCATAAAGACTTGCATAATTCTTTGCCCCTACCATCATATTTCCATCCCAATCCTTGAACAGGGAAATGGCATACGTCTTCTTTCCGGAATCACTTTCCGGTGTGTTTTCCTGCATGGTTTTCATGACAGGTATCAGATCCTCCAGTGTTTCCATTTCGGGATATCCTGCTTTTTTATAAGCATCCCAGCGTACATAGGGCGCTACCAGCGGTTCGATACCGTCGCTGGATACTTCCGGAGACTGATTGGAGATCTCACTGGGCAGCCCCCAGATTCCCTCCTGCTCCACAAGTTCATTGGCATTTTCAATGGCTGCTTCATAGTTTTTCAATACGTCTTTATCCTTCAGCAAATCTGTCATATCCAGGAGCAGCCCTGCTTTTACCATATCGGCAAAACGACCGTTGGCAGTTCCTGATATGACCAGATCGCCCAGGTTTCCTGCTGCGGAGCGGGTCTGGAACAAGGTGTCTCCTCCGCCTGCCACATTGGGAGCAATGATGTTTAATTCCATATTAAATTTATCTTTTACCACTTTTGCAAACCAGCCGGACTGCATTCCCTGATAATTTGCCAGAGAATCGAAGACGTCCACTGTAATAAATTCCTCATAGGTGCCGTCGCTGTTCTTTCCGCCGGATGCCTGCTGCTTCTCTTTACCGCCGCAGCCGGCAAGCGCCATAGACGATACCATGGCTGCGCATAATAAAATACTGATTGCTTTCTTTTTCATGCTTCTTTTCCTCCTGAATCATTAACCTTTTACTGAACCTATCATAATACCCTGTACAAAGAACCTCTGGAAAATGGGGTACACAAACAAAATCGGAAGTACCACAATGACCGAAACTGTCATTCGGATCGAAGTAGGCGTCTGCTGCGTTGCCACCATCGCTGCACTGATGGCGCCGGTTCCGCTGCTGCGCACCATAGCTGCCAAAGAGCTTGCCTGATTAATATAGGTATACAGAAGATACTGTAGAGAGTACAGCTTCTGATCTGTGATATAAATCAGAGTATCCTGAAAAGAGTTCCATTGTCCCACGGCTGCGAAAATAGCGATGGTTGCCAGGATCGGCTTAGCTGTGGGAAGAATGATCTTCCAGAACACGGTCAGGATCCCTGCCCCGTCTATCTCTGCTGCTTCCTGCAGCGCTTTGGGAATGGATTCAATATAGGTTTTTACCAGAATGATGTTAAAGGGCTGTACAATAGCCGGAATGATATATACCCAAAAGGTATTTGTCAGATGCAAGTTTTTCATGGTGATGAACATGGGGATCAAACCCGCATTGAAATACATGGTGATCACGAAAAAGCGATACCAGAATTTCCTGTGCCACATCTTTTCCTGGGTAAACATAAAGCCCAGAAAAGCAGATGCCATGACCGTACATGCCGTACCGATCACCGTTCTACCTAATGATACCAGAGCTGCTGTAGGAAGTCCACTCAGCTGCAGGACCTGCCTGTAATTGTCCAGATGGATATTCCTGGGAAGGAAATTAATAAAGCCGTTGGCGCTGAGATCATTGGCACTGATGGTGTTGATAATCATGTAATAAAAAGGATAGACACAGACCAGGGTGATCAGGATAAAAACTGTATAGTTGATCACACTGAAGGTAATATCTCCTTTTGTCAGCTTTTTCTTTTTTTCTTTTTGTGCTGCCTTCATACTTTTCCTCCTTCCTAGATAATGGATTCGCCCCGGGTCTTCTTAGAAACAAAATTGACGATCATCAGCAGCGTGACGCTGATAATACTCTTCAGCATACTGATGGCGGTCGCCAGAGACAGGCTGCTGCCCGTCATACCAATGTTGTACACATACAGGTCCAATACCTGAATATGCTCCTTGTTAAAGGAATTCTGGAAAACATAGTACTGATCCATACCATTGTTCAGGAAATTGGCAACAGCCATCATGAGCAGTACGAAGAAGGTAGGCATCAGCGCCGGGAGGGTAATGTTTTTCATAAGCTGGAACCGGTTGGCTCCGTCTACTCGGGCAGCTTCATAAAGCTCCGCATCGATTCCCGCAATAGCTGCCAGATACATGATGGCGCCCCATCCCAGACCTTTCCAGATATTCCACAACGTCATCCAAAGGTAAGTTTGTGCGTCGCTGTCCAGAAATTTGATCGGTTCTGTAATCACTCCCAGATTCTGCAGAAGCGTATTGACCATTCCGCTGTCAGTAAATAAGCTGAACGCCACAGAATACACCAGGACCCAGCTGATAAAGTTGGGAAGTGTGGTCAGGGTCTGCACCAGCTTTTTGAACCATTTGCACTGTACTTCGTTGAGAAATATGGCAAATCCCAGAGGCAGGATGGAGGTCAGAATTCCCAGGAGGCTCATGGCAAAGGTATTCTTCATAACCTGGATCATCTGGCTGACCTGCGTTTTGTTGGCAAAGAGTGTTTCAAACCATTTCAGTCCCACGAATTCACACTGGGACAGACTCAGAGGCGGCTTATAATCAAAAAACGCGTAAATCCATCCATGCAGCGGAAAGTAAGAAAACAAGAAGCTTAAAATCACAAATGGGACGATACAGTAAAACAATCTCCGGCTCTGTCTTGTGTTCTTTTTTGTCATAGACCTTTTCATTCCTTTCTTTTTCTATTTTTGTTTTCTGCCTGTTTTTTTAGCTGTGCCCATTATAGCATTGTATATTTGACACAAATACCGGCAGAATTGAAGATAAAAGGCAGGAAAAATTTCAGCTGCTTTCTTCTTTTTTCTGTTTTCTCTGATTTTTGCTGTATTTTATGTCTGATTCGTTCTATATTCTTCCTGACTTTTTCTGTCTATGATACTCATAAAGAATAAGAAGAGAATGGAGGTCTTCTATGAAACTCAATATCAATAGTCCTGTTTTTCAATTTTTAAATACCTTTACAGAATTCGTACTGCTTAATGCAGTGTTCCTGATCACCTGTATCCCCCTTATCACCATTGGCGCCTCCATTACGGCGCTGTACACGGTTACGCTGCGGGAGGCGCGAGGGGAGGAAGGCTATCTGGTCCATTCCTATTGGAAGGCGTTTCTGGAAAATTTCAGGAAGTCCACCCTTCTTTTTCTGGTATATTTTGCCTCAGGCTGTGTACTTTTGTTTAACCTGGTGTTCTGGCTCCAGATGCAGACCCCGGCAGGAAATCTTCTCCTTACAGGTATCTGCCTGCTGTCTCTGCTCTGGCTTGTTTCCCTTTTATATGTATTTCCGCTGCAGGCAAGATTTGAAAATTCCCTTAGCCAAACACTGCGAAACGCCCTGCTGCTGGCGCTGTCCAACCGACTCTGTACAGTGGTCATCCTGCTCCTCTTCCTGGCTGCCGCAGCCCTGTTCTGCTTGACCTCTGTTTTCCGGCTGTTTCTGCTGGTCTTTGGTTTTGCTTTCCTGGCATACTGCAATTCCTTTTTCTTTCTCAAGGTGTTCCGGAAATACGAACCAGAGCAGCAGACTCCCGAATTTTAATTGGTTTTTAACCGCCTTTTCGCTGCCGTAAAAAGAAGCTCAGATACAGACTTCCCTGCATCTGAGCTTCTTTTTTCTCTATCTTTTACATTTTCACAATCTTTACATCAAACTTCTTCATCTCTTCTCCCGGCTCAACCGTTCTTCCTGTAAGAAGATCTGTTTTGCCGACAAAGCATTCTGGAACACTCTGTACTTCCTCTTTGAAATTCATAAGGAAGCAGAAACTGCCCTTCTCTCCCTGTCTGCAGGTAATCTCCAGCCCGGTAGACTCCTGAAGGGCTTTGGCAGGCTGTCCCTCTTTCACTGCCTGATCCAGCACTTTAAAAAGTCCTTCCTCTTCCATCTGGGTTCCTACATAGTACACCGCGCCCTGCCCGAAAGTATTGCGGGTCACTGCTGGGCTTCCTGCATAGAAATCCTTTCCATAGTCTGCCAGGCTCTCTGCGCCTTCCAGATGCATGAGATCACACAGCATACCGCATTCTGCTCTGGTTCCGTCTGAAAAGACGGTCTCATTCTTCTGACCGGGAGCCAGGGCATCAATCTCCTCCACCCATACGCCTGCCAGGTCTCTTAAAGGTCCCGGATAGCCGCCCAGGTGTACATTGTCCGATTCTCCCACAATACCGCTCATAAAGGTCAGAATCAGGACGCCGCCCTTTTTCACGAAATCCTCCAGGGCTTCTTTCATCCCTTCCTTTACCATATAGAGCACCGGCGCGGCAATGACTTTATATCGGGAGAAATCTCCGTCCCAGGGGATCATGTCCACGCCCAGGTTTCTGTCATAAAAGTACCTGTAGTATTCGTGGATCTGCTTCACATAAGTAAGCTCTCTGGACGGACCGCTGGTGTATTCCAGCGCCCAGTAATTATCCCAGTCAAAGATGATCCCCACCTCTGCCTGGTTCTTCGTACCCAGGATATCGCTCAGAGTTTCCAGCTCCTGCCCCAGCTGGCGAACCTCCCGGAACACTCTGGTATCGCTGGTACCCGCATGGGCGATCACTGCGCCGTGGAATTTCTCACATCCTCCCACGCTCCTTCGCAGCTGGAAAAACTGGATAGTATCTGCTCCATGGGCAAGGGTCTGGTAGCTCTGCGCCCTCATCTGTCCCGGTCTCTTCAGGGAATTATAGGGCTGCCAGTTCTGCTGGCTGGGCGTTTGCTCCATGAGCATGAATGGTTTTCCCTTCAGCCCCCGCATCAGGTCATGGCACATAGCCGTATAGCTCCAGGGCGTGTCATAGCCGGGATAATTATCCCAGGATACAATGTCCATTTCCTTCGCCCATTTGAAATAGTCCAACCCTTTATAAGTTCCCATCAGATTGGTAGTCACCAGCGTTTCCTTATCAAAACAGCGGATTGCGTCCCGCTCCATTTTAAAGTTCTCTAATATACTGTCCGAATTAAATCTCTTATAATCAATGGAAATCCCCGCAAAGGCAGTCTGCTCACTGGTAATACCTTCACTTAAAGCATTGGGCAGTACGATTTCATCCCAGTCATAAATGGTATGACCCCAGAATTCCAGATTCCATGCTTTATTTAAAGCTTCCAGTGTCTGATATTTCTTTCTCAGCCATACACGGAATGCCTTTTCACAGTTTTCGCAGTAGCATTCCCCGCCATATTCGTTATTGATATGCCAGCAGGCAATATGGGGATTGCTGCCGTAGCGCTCTGCCAGTTTTTTTGCCAGAGCAGAAGCGTATTTCTGATACACAGGAGAATTGGGGCAGGCATTGTGCCTCTGTCCGAATTTATGATGCCTTCCTTCATAATCGGTCCTGGCTGTCTCCGGATAGCGCTTTACCATCCATGCCGGCAGCGCGGCAGTGGAAGTCGCCAGAACAATGTCATAATTTTCCCGGCTCAGCATATCGATTACTTCATCCAGTTCCGAAAAATCATAGGTCTCCTCGGAAGGCTGGATCTTTGCCCAGGAGAATACGTTGACTGTGGCGCTGTTGATCCTTGCGTCTTTAAAGTATTCCATATCCTTTTTCCAGACGGACTTTTCCCACTGGTTGGGATTGTAATCGCCGCCGTATAAGATTCGTTTAAATGTCCCGCTCATAGCTCATTTACTCCTTTTCTGTTCCATTCTTTTGTCCTTTACAGAACTTCCGCTCTTCCGGGTTCTTCGGTTCCCGGAACTCCTGCCGATCAGCATATGTCCAGTATAATATAAAAACAATGAAATCTGTATAAGGTGTAAGGCTAAAAAATATAACATTTTGAAACAGTAAAAGCCGGACAATTTTCTCAGTTTTCCCAAAACTTTTCAATAAAAAACAGCTGCCGGGCATGTGCTTATCCACACACGCCCGGCAGCCTTTCTGCTGTTATCCACTTTTTTAGGACAATTCCAATTTTCCTGTGTATAACTGATAGTAAGTTCCTTTCATTGCCAGCAGTTCTTTATGATTTCCTCTCTCAATGATCCTTCCATGCTCCAGTACCATAATGGCATCACTGTTGCGGATGGTAGACAGCCTGTGGGCAATGACGAATACCGTACGCCCCTTCATCAGGTTATCCATACCACTCTGTACGATCTGCTCAGTACGGGTATCAATGCTGGAGGTAGCTTCATCCAGGATCAGCACCGGCGGATCTGCGATAGCTGCTCTGGCAATGGCAAGCAGCTGCCTCTGCCCCTGGGAGAGTTCCTCTCCGTCGCTGGTCAGCATGGTGTCATACCCCTTGGGCAGCATCTTGATAAACTGGTCAGCATGGGCAAGCTTCGCTGCCGCGTAAACCTCTTCCTCTGTGGCATCCAGTTTACCATACCGGATATTTTCCATAATCGTTCCTGTAAACAGATGCGTGTCCTGGAGAACGATTCCCAGAGAACGGCGCAGGTCCGCTTTCTTGATTTTATTGATATTAATGCCGTCATACCGGATCTTACCATCCTGCACGTCATAGAAACGGTTGATCAGGTTGGTAATGGTAGTCTTTCCTGCTCCTGTAGAGCCTACAAAGGCCAGCTTCTGTCCCGGTTCTGCATACAGCGTCAGATCATGGAGCACCATATGATCCGAATTATAGCCGAATGTCATATCAAAGAACCGCACATCACCTTTCAGTTCTGTATAAGTCACAGTCCCGTCAGCCTGATGGGGATGTTTCCAAGCCCAAAGACCGGTCCTCTCTTTGCACTCGGTAAGAGAGCCGTCCGGATTTCTTTTTGCGTTTACCAGGGTAACATAGCCTTCGTCGACTTCCGGCTCTTCGTCCATCATACTGAAGATACGTTCCGCACCTGCCAGCGCCATGACAATGGAGTTAAACTGCTGCGCGATCTGCATAAACGGCTGAGTAAAACTCTTGGTAAACTGCAGATAGGACGCCATAACACCCAGCGTGATGCCGCCCACTCCCGCAACGGAAAGGAGACCGCCCAGCACTGCTGTCAGCACAAACTGCAGATTCCCGATATTTCCGATGATGGGTCCCATCATACTGGCAAAGGTATGGGCTGTGGAAGCACTTTCGTACAAACTTTCATTAAGCCGGTCAAATTCCTCCTCGGTTCTTCGCTCATGGTTGAAGATCTTGATGACCCTCTGTCCGTTCATATGCTCTTCCACAAAACCAGTAATATTCGCCAAGTCCACCTGCTGCCGGATAAAGAATTTACCGCTGTTTCCTCCCACTTTCCCAGATACAAAAACCATCAGGAGAATGATCAGGACAGCCAGCACAGTCAGGATGGGGCTCAGAACCAGCATGGAAATAAAGGTAACGATTACGGTGAACAGAGACATCAGCACCTGAGGAATGGACTGGTTGATCATCTGTCTTAAAGTATCCGTATCATTGGTATAAAGACTCATAATAGAGCCATTGGTATTCTGGTCAAAATAGCGGATGGGAAGTGTCTGCATATGTTCAAACATCTCATCCCTGACTTTTTTCAGTACGCCCTGACCGATCACAACCATCATGCGGCTGTAAATAAAGGTGGCAATCACACCCAGCAGGAAAATACAGCCCAGCACTGCCAGTGCCGTATACAGCTCCGTAAAATTGGGATCTGTCTGTCCGATCAGCGGAATGATAAAATCATCCAGCAGGAAGCGCAGAGACAGGGATACGGAAATACTTGCCACAGAGCTCATCAGGATACAGATGATTACAACGATGAACTGGATCTTATAACTGGCAGTCACATATTTCAGCAGTCGTTTTCCTGTTTGTAAGGTGCCTTTTGTCACTCTGGAATTTCTTTTACTCATTTTCAGCACCTCCCCTTACCTGTGATTCATAGATTTCACGGTAGATCGCATTGGTCTTTAACAGCTCCTCGGAAGTTCCCATTCCATTGATCTCTCCGTTTTCCATTACAATGATCAGATCCGCATCCTCCACAGAGGAAATTCTCTGTGCGATGATGATCTTGGTGGTATCCGGGATCTCTTCCCTGAATGCCTGACGGATCAGGGCATCTGTCCTGGTATCTACCGCACTGGTGGAGTCATCCAGGATCAGGACCTTAGGCTTTTTCAGAAGCGCTCTGGCAATGCAGAGTCTCTGCTTCTGACCGCCGGATACGTTATTTCCGCCTTCCACGATCATAGTATCGTATTTCTGGGGGAACTCCTGGATAAAGCTGTCTGCCTGCGCCAGGCGGCAGACTCTCTGTACTTCCTCATCGCTGGCGTGCTCATCGCCCCAGCGGATGTTGTCATAAATGCTTCCTGTAAAGAGGACATTTTTCTGAAGCACCATGGAAACCTGATCTCTCAGCGCTTCCAGGTTATAATTTTTCACATCAATGCCGCCTACCTTTACAACGCCTTTTGTCACATCATAAAGTCTGGGAATCAGCTGTACCAGCGTACTCTTGGCGCTTCCTGTTCCGCCGATGACACCTACCATCTGTCCGGATTGAATGCGCAGGTTCACATCCTTCAGAGAAAGATTTCCTCCCTCGCCTGCGTAACTGAAATCTACATGTTCAAACTCAATATCGCCGTTCTTTACGTCTTTTACAGCGTCTTCCTTATCTTCCATCTCCGGGATCTCATCCAGCACTTCCTGGATACGGTCTGTAGAAGCTTCCGCGATCATGATCAGAACAAATACAAAAGAAACCATCATAAGGGAACTGAGGATCTGGATCGCGTAGACAATAACGCTGGTCAGCTCTCCCGTCTCCATGGTCTGGAAGATAATGCTCTTTCCGCCGATGAGCACCATGCACAGCACCACCGTGTAAATGGTAAACTGCATGACCGGATTGTTCCATGCCACGATTTTTTCTGCTTTGCTGAACAGATCATAGACAATCTTGGAAATCTTATGGAATTTCTCATCCTCGTGCTCTTCTCTGACATAAGCCTTTACCACTCTGGCAGCATTGACGTTTTCCTGTACGGTATTATTCAGCACATCGTATTCGTCAAAGACTTTGATAAAGTGCGGATGCGCCTTCTTGGCAATAAAGATCAGCACACCGCCCAGGATGGGCACGGTGATCAGCAGCATCAGCGCAATATCCGCATTGATGGTCAGCGTCATGATCAGGGAAAGCACGATCATAATCGGCGCTCTCACCAGAAGACGTATGGTCATCATATATGCCATCTGGATATTAGTGATATCCGTGGTCAGCCTGGTAACCAGACTGGGGGTTGAAAAGTGGTCGATGTTTCCAAAAGAAAACTTCTGGATTTTATAGAAAATATCATGTCTCAGATTCTTTGCAAAACCTGCCGCCGCTACCGCTCCGGTCCTTCCCGCAAGAGCGCCGAACAGGAGGGCAAGCATTGCCATAACTACCAGGATCAGCCCTGTTTTCACAATATAACCCAGATTGCCCTGGGCAATTCCTACGTCGATGATCTTTGCCATCTGCAAAGGGATCAAGACTTCCAGGAATACTTCCAGGATTACAAGGATCGGCGTCTGGATGGACTGTTTCCTGTATTCCCGGACGGAACGCAGTAACTTTCTGTTCATAATTCTCTCCCTTTCTTTTTATTCTTCTTTTGCTCTGTCTTTTTTGCATCTGCTGTTTCGTGTTCCTTTTCACAGCAAAGGTTTTCTGCCATTTTCTTCAGCACCTTCATGCAAGTCTGAAAATCCTCCTCCGGAATATCCCTCCGCAGACACGCCTCTGTCTCGCGGATATTTTCCCCTACCGCACGCTGCACCGCCACTGCTTTTTCCGTGGGCACGATTTTCTTCATACGGGCATCCTTTGCGGAACACTGTCTGTAAAGAAAGCCTTTCTTCTCCATGAGCTGAAGCATTTCCGTTGCCGTAGACTTACGGATATTAAACACTTTTTCAAGATCCTTCTGATAGACCTCATCCTCCTGAGACCGGTCTAACAGATAATGGATGATCCGGTGTTGCATTTCTGTAAGTCCGCAGCTGTCCTTCTGAGAAGAACAGCAGATCCGTCTTTTCAGCAGGTGGGATACAATGTTGATCAGAACCCCGGCATCCTCCGGCTCCCTCTCCTGTTCCTGTATCCGCTCCTCTTCCTTCATTTCATCACCTCACAAATTAGTTCGCTTCCTAACATTGCATAGGATATTATATAGAGTATATATTGACCTGTCAACTATAAACTTTGTGAAATAATTGTGAACAAAAAAGACTGCACAAAAAAGGACTGACCCTATGCCAGCCCGATTCCCCACACTGCCTTTACCACATTTTTCAGGATCCACTGCGCCGCGATAATCCCGGCTGCCGCATACAGATACCCGTCTGTATACTTCATACCGATCCTCCATTTTCCGCCGGACAGTTTTTCCGCTGTATGGGAGATCATGAACCACAGATACACGCCTGCCCCATAAACTACAACCGGATGTGCCAGAAAAGCTTTTGCCACATGCCCCTGAAGCAGCTCCATACACGCCCTCGTCCCTCCGCAGCCGGGACAGTAATACCCGGTAAACCAGTGAATGACACAAGGCGGAAGATTCAGTTTTACGGAAAAGAACTCCGCCGCCAGCCTAAACAGGAGTACTGCTGCCAGAAGGATCCAGCCTGCCTCATATAGATTCTTTTCCAGAATTTCGTCCCGTTTTCTTTTCATATTCTCTCTTGTAACCTCTGTATCTTATTGATATAATGAAGAAGTCAAATTCCCCATGCAGGCATATGCGCTTAGCTCATTGCCTGCCGGAATAAATCCCCTGTACGCCAAAAGCGACGCAGAAAATCTTTCTGCCGTGGGTCAATTATATCACAGTGTTTACAGATTCACAAAAGATTGGAGACATTTTATGAGACGTTCATCTGCCGATTTAAAAGCGCTTGCCAGGGAATCCCTGAATGGAAGGATCGGACTTCCCGTGGCAGCGTATTTTCTCACCGTTGTATTTACCTTTATCCCTGTTATGGTCATTACCAATTTTTTGAACCCATACAGTACCGTCAGCATTATCACCAACCAGATCCTGGCATACATTGTATCTCTTCTGGTTTCTCTGTGCTCTGCCGGATTCAGCTATATGCTGCTGAATATGAACCGGAACAGGACTTTTCAGATCAAAGACTTGTTTTATCCTTTTTCCAGCCACCCGGACCGATTTCTGACCGTGCACTTGATCCTGCTTCTGATCAGTTTTCTGTTCTCACTGCCGCTGGAGATCCTGTCCTATACAGATGACCCGTATGCCTCTCTGATGCTGAGCCTGGGCGCAAGCCTGGTATCTTCCCTGGTATCCATCCTGACTGGCCTGTTCTTCGGACTAGCGGATTTTCTCATGCTGGATGATCCGGAACTGGGCGCCATAGATGCCATGAAAAAAAGTCTGCAGCTGATGAAAGGGAACAAAAGCAGACTGCTATACATCCAATTAAGTTTTCTGCCCCTGTATTTTGTAGGGCTCCTTACCTGTTATCTGGGCTATTTATGGATCATGCCTTATGTCAACTGTACGCTGACTTATTTCTACATGGATCTCACCGGAGAGATCGACAATCCTCTACCGCCCCAGGAGGAACCGCCCCATCTGGATGCCAGCAGTTATTATTAAACCGGCTTCTATAATCAAATACCAAAAAATACCGGCTGCCAATCGCAGGCTGATACCGGATAAAAAGCACTGCCTGACGGAATCTGCTCCATCGGGACAGTGCTTTTTTCTTATCATTTTTCTTCTATAAATTCCCCCCGCAGATCAAACCCATGATCCATAGGACCGTTGCCACGACCCAAATTCAGCATGGCTTCCAATGCCCCTGAAATGTATTTCTTCGCCCTCTCCACTGCTTCCTCCATGGAAAATCCTTTCGCCAGATTAGACGCTATGGCGCTTGACAGGGTGCACCCTGTCCCATGGTTATTGGGATTGGCGATCCGCCTGCCGGGGTACCACCGGAAACTTCCGTCTCTGTACAGCAGATCATCGGCACTGCCCGCCTGATGTCCCCCTTTCAGCAGCACGGCACAGCCATAGGTGCAGGCAATGGTTTCTGCCGCCTTTTCCATATCCTCCGGACTTTCAATCCTCATTCCCGTCAGCACCTCTCCCTCCGGAATATTAGGCGTGACCAGATCTGCCAGAGGAAACATCCGCGCTTTCATCTCCTCCACTGCTTCCCGGCTTAACAGCCTGGAACCGCTGGTAGATACCATGACCGGATCCAGGACAAT
>DWVZ01000195.1 GCA_019119975.1 Candidatus Blautia merdavium
TGTTCGCGCCGGAACGCGGCCTTGTCTTTGGCCTTGCGGTATTCCAGCACCACGGGCCGGAGCTGCTTGTAGGTGGTGAGGTTCTTTATCAGCACCGCCATGTTCCCAAGACGCCGTTCCACATCTTTGAGTGCCGCAGTCGCCTCGTCGTTGGCCGCGCTGATCTGCGCGACCTTGCTTTCCAGCTCGGCATATTGCTCTATGCCATGCTCGGTAAGGAAGTTGATTGTCTTTGCGGCCTGCTTCAAATTTTCGAGCTTCGCCCAACGTGCATAGCCCGCACTCTGCTGGGCCTTGATGTTGTTCTCCAAGTCGATCCGCAGGGTGATACCCTTGCGCTGCCGGTTCGGGCCTCTGTCCACGGCCAGACCCTTGATCCGGCGGGTGATGGCTTCCTCGGTGTAGTTCTCGCCCAGCGTCTTGCAGCGGGTGAAGCGTTCCTGTCCGGGGGCGCGGAACGAGATAAATTTGCCCTGCTTGATCTCATAGCCCTGCGCCGCCATGAGCCGGAGAAAATCGTCAAAGTTTTTGGCCTGCGGAATTACTGCGTCAATGGCAGCTTTCAGTTTGGCTTTCCAGCTCTTGCCCTTGCGCCCGGCATCCCATTCCGCATAGCTCTTGCCCTTATCCCGGCTGGGCTGTACCACCGACAAACCGTGTTCCCGGCACAGCCGGTCACTGGTGCGCCGGATATAGGCGTAGCTCCGCCGGTTGGAATTGTACTTGCGGTGGTTCACCATATCCACAGCACAGAAAATCAGGTGATTGTGGACGTGGCCCTTGTCGATGTGGGTTGTCAGCACATAGGAGTATTTACCTTGCAGCACTTCGTCGGCAAGCTGCTTGCCGATCTCATGGGCCTGTTCCGGCGTGGCCTCGCCGGGGGCAAAGGATTGGATCAGGTGGTGGGCCAGATTGTTGCCTTTCTGGATGGCCTGCGCCAGCAGCATTTCAAACTCTATGTCCGCTGTTTCATAGGAGCAGCCAAAAGAGGACACCAGCATTTTGTCCTCGGTCTTGTCCGGGTTCTCGATGTAGTCCAGCGCCTTTTTCAGCGTTGACTTGATAGGATGTATCTTTGTAACTGCCATATCTTCGCCAGCGCCCCTTTGATGTCCTCAATGTCCTGCGCGTACACAGTCCCGGTACTGTTGATACGCCGGGCAATCTGATTGACATTGACGCCGATCTTTTGCAGCTCGGCGGTCTGCGCCCGGATGTCGCTGGTGTCCATGTGGACGATATACCCGTCAATGAGCATTTTCCGGGCATAGGCGGAAAAGTTCTTCGTGTGGAGCTGGGCCATTTTCTGCTGGATCAAGGCCCGTTCTTCCGGCGTCACAGGGACGCGCAGCACAATGTTTCGTGTTCGGTTTGCCATTCATTCACCGTCCTTTCTGAACAGGGGTTTGGGGCTTTCCCCAACAAGCAACCGGCCACGGCCCGCAGGGACAGGGGCGGGCCGGTTTTCGGAAGTGTGGCTACACTTCCTATGCTTGCTACGTTTCTTCTTCTCCGCTACTAAAACGCTCCCAACACGTCCAACTGCCCGCAAAATGCGGGATTTCTCTGAAAAAAGGGCAAAAAAATAAGAGAGCCTTGCGGCCCTCTGGCAAAACGGAAAACAGAGGATGCTTTCACACATCCCCCGTTTCTTTCGCTGATTGTTCAATTTTCAACGCCCCGTCGATTGCGCCCTCAATGACTGGCAAATAGTGTTCCGGGCAAAGTTTCAGCTTGTGGCTGACCCGCTGCCGCTGTTCGCTGTCCCCGCGTATGATTTCCGGGTTGAAATACTGCTCCACGGGAAGCCCGCAGACTTTGATAAGCTGGATCACAACCGGGAGGCTGGGGATCGTGCCTTTATTCTCAATATTGGCAAGATAGCGCCATTCAATTCCCACTATTTCGGCCAGCACCTTGCGCGTCAGGTGCTTTGCTTTCCGCGCAGCTTTCACATCCGCGCCGAAAGTTTCAAAGCCGGGGCAATCTTCAAATTTCGCCATATAACATCACCCATTTACATTGTATAGTTCATAGTATCTCGATGGAATGTTGTTATATGCAGTCGGATTAAACTTTATAATTCATATTTATTTGATTATGGCAATACATAACCATGACACCAGAGTAGACTAATCTGGGCCATCCTGAACAGCCCATAAGAAAACGCCGGACGCGGCGGCCTGCTGGCCCTGCGCCCGGCGCTTTCCTATGGGTTTATTCTACGCATTTCAAAGCCCGTTCCGGCAGGTATTTGATAAATCATTCTGCCACCCCATTGACCGCAGCCGAAAACCCTTGATTTCCGTGGACTTTTTGCCCCTTAAATGCGTAGACAACAGGGGCTTTCCAGCTCTCGTATTCAGCACATCGTTTGTGGCGCTGCTATATTCTAAAAAAGCCCTAATACTATGAAAGCCATTTAGAGAATTTTCAAAATGAATGTTGACTTTCTTTCTCATTGTGCTACAATGAAAATATCATTTAGAGATTTTTCAAAATAACAGGGGGCAAAGGTGAAAGCACTGTGAGTTTACCTAATATTTTCAAAGCATTAAGTGATCCTGTCCGACGGGAGATACTACTGAAACTAAAACAAAAACGGAAGATGTCAGCCGGTGAAATTGCCGCAGAATTTGACTTAACTAATGCCACTATTTCATACCACCTTTCTACTCTAAAAAAGGCTGATTTGATTTTTGAAACGCGCTATCAGAAATACATCTATTATGAAATCAATACATCGGTATTTGAAAGTGTTGTTATGTGGCTTATGCAATTTCAGGAGGATAAAGATGAACCCCAAAAATAAACGAACCTTGTTTTTGACAAGTACAATTTGCATTATTTTGTCCATCGTAGCATTTGCTCTGTCCCACATGGGCGGGGCCAGTAACGAAAACTATATTCTGCTCTATGTGATTGCCGTTTTGCTGAATATTGTTCTGAACCTTGCGCTTAGTATCAAAATTGCTTCGACAAATGGAGCCAAGGCGTTAGTGTCTTTGGGCAAATGGATTATGCCGATTGCGGGAGTTGTATATTTGATCCCGCAGATATATTCCGTGCTGTTTCCTGCCAAGGTCATGCAAGATACTTATTGGTATGTCTTTATTGGCATCCTATTTATTGTCAGCGGCAACTATTTCCCCAAAAACCATATCAATCCCTATGTAGGGTTAAAATTCCCGTGGCTGTTCGATGATGAAGAAGGCTGGTACAAGACGCATCGGCTGGGTAGCTACACATGGATATTAGCCGGTATTGTCAGCATTCTTCATCCACTACACAATCTTGTTTTTGTAACCGTTCCGCTAATCATTTTTCTGGTTGGCGTTGTCCCACTGGTCTATTCGCTTGTCCTCTATTTTAAGAGGAAACGAAGCAATTAAAGGAGGTAATACTTATGAAGTCCGCAACAAAGCATATTGTTATCAGCACCATTTTGTGTGCATTGACGCTGGTAGTCTTTCTCGCTTTCTATAACCGCCTGCCGGCGTCTATCCCCGTCCACTTTGATTCTGCCGGAGTTGCAAATTCTTTCTGGCCCCGCAATGTTGTAGTGTTCGGCGTCCCTGTGGCTTGTGTCCTGCTGAACCTCATTTCTGGCTTTACCGTCAGCCAGAAAGAGAATGCAAAGCCGTATATGTACTATATCATGGCTGTTGTTGCATTCGTAGCAACGGGCATCATGATCTATTTGGGGATGAAGTGAATTGCCCCAACAAGAACTTTGGTGGCGGAACGGTTATTTTTTTTGAATGTCATTTTGAAATTTTTCTAAATAAAGGCAAGGAATGCTATGTTACAAATCAAGAACTTATCCAAAAGCTACGGTGCGAAAAAGGCTGTAAGCAACCTTAGTTTTGTCGTGGAAGATGGCGACATAATGGGCTTCATCGGAAAGAATGGAGCTGGCAAAACCACAACATTGAAAGCCTGTTTAGGTATCATCGGCATTGACGAGGGAGAAATCCTTTTGGATGGAACTTCTGTCCTCAAAGAACCGATGGCTTGTAAGCGGAAGATGGCGTATGTGCCAGATAATCCCCAGCTTGACGAGTATATGACTGGATTGCAGTATCTCAATTTTATCTGTGACATTTACGAAGTACCGTCCAAGATGCGGAAACAAAACTTCGAGAAATTGGCCTCGGCTTTTCAGATGGGGCCGCATTTGAATAACTTGATTTCCTCTTACTCCCACGGCATGAAACAGAAACTTGCGCTGATTGCCGCCTTTTCGCACACGCCTAAACTGCTGATATTGGATGAACCTTTCGTTGGATTAGACCCGGAGGCATTTGTGATCCTGAAAGAGCAGATGAAAGAACTCTGTGCAAGTGGAAATTCCGTTCTGTTTTCAAGCCATATTCTTGATGTGGTAGAAAAGGTGTGCAATAAAGTGTCCGTTATTAAGCATGGACAATTACTGTATTCCGGCAGGACAACAGAAATCGTTGGAACAAAGGGTTTAGAAGAAGTATTTATGGAGATGAATGGCGATGAAATTTCTGTTACCCCTACTAAGGAATAATCTTTTGCAGCTATCTCATGCCAATCAGCTTCGATATGCAGATACAAAGAACCGCACAAAAACGCTCACTTTGTATATGCTTATAGCAGCGATCCTAATGGGATTGCTTGCATACCTGATTTACTCCTTGAAAATCATTTATTCTATTGCGTGGTCGTTGGAGGAAGTAGTGACAGAACTTGTTATTCCTATGGTTCTGATCTGCGTGATCCTTAATATTGCGATTAGTGTTTTTTGGGGAAGTGGCCTGCTCCTTAGCGATACTAATATTGACAGTGTGCTTGCACTCCCAATTCCGCTGCGTACATTGATACTCTCCAAATTGACTGTCCTGTTTATGGTAGAAGTCGCCCTTACTGTGGCGCTGCTGCTTCCTATGATGGTGCTGTTTGGCCTGGCCGCAGATATGGGATTTCCGTTTTATCTAATTGTGCTTGGAATAACAATCCTCTTTCCTGTCATTCCCGGCCTTTTGGGAACAATGATCGGAACACAGATTTACCGCATCTTGAAAAGTTCCTCTGCTCGTATCGCCCGACTAAAGGCAGCGGCGGCTATTCTGGTTTTGTTTGCATTTATGATCTTTATGTTCTGCAAATTCCCTGATATAGCTGCCGGAAATTTTGGGGATGTTATTTCTACCTCGACTTTTACACTTTATGCAGGCCAGTATATTCACCGATTGCTTAACGGGGACTATCTGTTGATAGGCTTATACTTCGGTGGGGTATTCCTTATAGGCGTTATTCTGCTCTATGGTCTAATCAAAATATTTCGTAACTGGTATAGCAATAACGCGATACAAGGCTCAAAAAGTCAGCCCGTCGATTGGAACAAACAAACCACGAAACAGCACAGCCCGGTATCTGCTCTTTTACAAAGAGAGCGCACACGTTATTTTTCGCTTCCAGTATATCTAACCAATACTGCCTGCGGATTGCTTTTTGCTGCGGTCTTTGTTCTGCTGGTTGTTTTAATGTCGGATAAGATCACACCATACATTTATCAGTTGGCCGAATATTTTCAGGTGCCTTTTGCTGATTATGATGTGCTGTTCATATATGCGTTCTCTATTTTGACGACAATATCCTGCACAACCTGTGCCAGTATTTCTATTGAGGGAAAACAGATAGAGGCACTTAAATCCTTACCTATTGCGGCAAAGAGCATTTTCCAAGCAAAGGTACTGCATCACCTTTCGTTGTTCGTACCGACAATTTTTGCTTTGAACACTATCATGGCA
>DWVZ01000196.1 GCA_019119975.1 Candidatus Blautia merdavium
GAAAAGTTTTATCAGCTTAAGACCGCAGAATTGTGGTCTTTTCTTCTCTTTGCGAAAAAGGACAGAGTATGAAATATTCAGAATCATTAAAAAAGAACAGCGATTTTCAACTGGTTTATAAAAAGGGAACATCTTTTGCGAATCGTTATTTGGTTATGTATGTAAAGGAAAACCAGTTGAATCGTAACAGAGTTGGAATATCCGTAAGCAAAAAAGTAGGAAACAGTGTGGTAAGGCATCATTTGACACGATTGATCAGAGAAAGCTACCGCCTTAATGAAGAAAAATTCCGAAATGGATACGATATAGTTGTAATTGTAAGAGTGAGTGGAAAAGAACAGGGTTTCCATTCCCTTGAGAGTGCCTTGCTTCATTTAGGAAGACTCCATAAGATAATGAGAAGTGAAGAGAATGAAAAAAGTATTGATAACAATGATTAGGTTTTATCAGAAGTATTTATCTCCGCTGAAGAGAACTTGTTGTCCCTATATACCCACCTGTTCTCAGTATGGACTGGAAGCCATTGAAAAATACGGTGCATTAAAAGGCGGTCTGCTTGCTGCATGGAGGATTCTGAGATGCAATCCCTTTTCCAAAGGGGGATACGATCCTGTGCCGTGAGCGCTTAATAAGGGCGAAATTATAAGGAGGATACTGTTTTGGGTATGTTACTATCGAAAAGTACAATGCCGATCGTCAATTGGGTAGCTGAAGTCATGGGCTGGCTGATGAACGGTATTTACAGCATTGGGGTACACAATTTAGGTCTGTGTATCATTATCTTTACTGTGATCATTTATGCATTTCTGACCCCATTGCAGGTAAAACAGCAGAAATTTTCACAAATGAATGCTGTCATGCAGCCGGAACTGCAGAAAATTCAGAAGAAATACAAAGGAAAAAAAGACCAGGCTTCCCAGATGAAGATGCAGGAAGAGACCATGGCAGTCTATGAAAAGTACGGAGTTTCTCCTACCGGAAGCTGCCTTCAGATGCTGATCCAGATGCCCATCTTCTTCGCGCTGTATCAGGTTATCATCAATATGCCTGGATACATCAGCGGTATCAAATCCATGTTTGATGCTGCGGTAGCGCAGATCACCAGTGTGGATGGATTTGCGGATATTATGTCTGCTTTTATTACAGACAATAAGATCAGAGTTTATACATGGAATGCGGACAAGGTCACCAACAATCAGGTGATCGACGTTTTATATAACCTGTCTCCGTCACAGTGGGACAAACTGGCAGATATTGATCAATTTCAGGGATTCGCGGACGTTTTGAATCAGACCGCGGACAAGATCCAGCCTCTGCAGAATTTTCTGGGGCTTAATATTGCGGACAATCCCTGGGCGCTGATCCAGTCCGGGTGGTCATCTCACCATTATCTGCTGATTTTTGCTGCCATTTTAATCCCTGTGCTGGCATGGGCGACACAGGTACTGAATATGAAGCTGATGCCTTCTGCTTCCAGCAGCGGCAGCAATAACGGAAATAATTCTCAGATGGAAGCTACCATGAAGAGCATGAACCTGTTCATGCCGCTGTTTACAGCCTTTATCTGCTTTACATTCCCGGTTGGTATCGGTATCTACTGGATCATCGGTGCGGTGATCCGATCCCTTCAGCAGCTGATCATCAACAGACATCTGAACAATATGAACATGGATGAGTTCATCAAGCAGAATCAGGAAAAGATGGCAAAGAAACGGGCGAAGAGGGGCGTAACTACTACCAACATCAGCCAGCAGGCAAAGATGAATGTAAAGAATCTGGAACAGCCCAAGAAAAAGACCATTGCGGAAAAGAGCGGATCTATAAGCAATGTATCCGGTTATACATCCAATGTGCCGAAGACAAAGCCGGGCAGCTTGGCGTCAAAGGCAAATATGGTAGCACAGTTTGATGAAAAAAATAAAAACAAAAAGAAATAGAAGGTAAGGGGGAAGAAACATGGAGTTCAGAGAGTTTTCAGCTAAGACGGTAGATGAAGCCATTACCAAGGCAAGTCTGGAATATGAAACTTCCAGTGAGAATCTGGAAATACAGGTTATCTCTGAAGGAAAAACAGGGTTTTTAGGTTTTGGTTCCAAACCAGCCATCATCAAGGCGGCAAAAAAAGAAATAGCAGACACCTTACCCGAAGAGCCGGCGCCAGAACCGGCGGCTGAGAAAAAGGCAGAAAGAAAAGAAGCAAAACCAGAACGGCAGAAAGCTCCCAGAAGGGAAGAAGCTAAGAAGGAAGCAAGAAAAGAGCCGAAAAAAGAAAACACCAGAAAAGAAGAAAGCAAAAAAGAGGTTTCCAAAAAAGAAGCTTTGCAGGAAAAGCAGGAAGTAAAAACCCAGCAGCCTGCAGAAGAGAAAAAAGCGGTTGTAAGAAGCGATGAAGAAATCGCTGCCATCAAAGCAGACGCAGAGAAATTCTTAAACGGTGTATTCCATGCGATGGGACTTGAAGTTGAGATCAAGATGGAATATAAGGCAGAGGAAGGAAACCTGGATATCGAATTTACCGGTTCCGATATGGGCATCCTCATCGGCAAGAGAGGACAGACACTGGATTCTCTTCAGTATCTGGTAAGCCTTGTAGTAAATAAGGGCAGACAGGGTTATATCCGTGTGAAGCTGGATACGGAAGACTACAGAAAGAGAAGAAAAGAGACCCTGGAAAATCTGGCAAAGAGCATTGCCTATAAAGTCAGAAAGACCAGAAAGCCCGTATCTTTAGAGCCTATGAATCCTTACGAAAGAAGGATCATCCATTCCGCGCTGCAGGGGAACCGTTATGTGGAAACCTACAGTGAAGGAAATGAGCCTTACCGCCATGTTGTGGTAAAATTAAAAGGCAGAGATAAATAAAGAATGTTACTTTGATTATTCTAGGTGAAAGCGTGAATAATAGGGGAAACCTGCGCGCTTTTACCTGGAATTTTTTATTCTGCGGGCAAGCGGCGCGCAGAAGATTGGTCTTTAGTTTCCCAGAAAGTTTGCAGATCAGGAAGGAGAAGGAAGAATGACGGATACGATTGCGGCGGCAGCTACTGCCATGACAGCGTCAGGCATTGGTATCATCCGCATGAGCGGACCGGACAGCAGAGAGATCGCAGGGAAGATTTACCGGTCAAAAGGCGGAAAAAAGAAGATAGAAGAAGTTCCCTCCCACACCATCCATTATGGTTTTATCTGTGATGGGGAAGAGGTGATCGACGAGGTACTTGTCATGGTTATGGACGGTCCCAGAAGCTATACCGGGGAGGATACAGTAGAGATTGACTGTCACGGCGGCGTCCTGGCAATGAAGCGGGTGCTGGAAACTGTGATCAAGTACGGGGCGAGACCGGCAGAGCCGGGAGAATTTTCTAAGAGGGCATTTTTAAACGGAAGGATGGATCTGTCTCAGGCAGAGGCTGTTATTGACATCATAAATGCCCAGAATGAATATGCCCTGAAAAGCTCTGTCAGTCAGTTAAGAGGCAATATACAGCGGGCAGTGAGAAAGATCAGAGAAGGGATCATCTATCAGATTGCCTTTATCGAATCTGCCCTGGACGACCCGGAGCATATCAGCATTGACGGCTATGGAGAAACCCTGAAAACAGAAGTGGAAAAGCAGAAGAAGGAGATACAGAAGCTTCTGGATACCGTGAAAGAGGGCAGGCTTTTGAAGGAAGGGATCAAAACCGTCATTGTAGGCAAGCCCAATGCCGGTAAATCCTCCCTCCTGAACCTTCTGGTAGGAGAGGAGCGTGCCATTGTCACAGAGATTGCGGGAACGACCAGGGATATACTGGAGGAGACCATTGTATTAAGCGGGATTTCCCTTAGAATGATCGACACTGCAGGGATCCGGGATACAGAGGATCTGGTGGAAAAGATCGGTGTAGGAAAAGCCATAGAACATGCAAAGGACGCGGATCTGGTGCTGTATGTGGTGGATGCTTCCGTGCCTCTGGACGAAAATGACGAAGAGATCATACAGATCGTAAGAGAGAAGAAGGCTGTGGTAATCCTCAATAAGACGGATTTAGAGCAGGTCGTTTCAGAAGAGGAGCTAAGAGAGAGGACCGGGCAGCCGGTAGTGGCAGTCTCTGCCAAGGAACAGCTGGGGATGGACAGACTGGAACAGCAGATCAAAGAGATGTTCTTTGAAGGGGAATTATCGTTTAATGATGAGATCTACATTACCAACATCCGGCATAAGACAGAGCTGGAAGACGCGAAGAAGAGCCTGGAGCTGGTGGAGCAGAGCATTGAGATGCAGATGCCGGAGGACTTTTACTCCATTGATTTGATGAATGCCTACGAGGCTCTGGGAAGCATTATCGGCGAGGCTGTGGGAGAAGACCTGGTCAATGAGATTTTCTCCAAATTCTGCACAGGAAAGTAAAAAAAGACAGAGATTTTCCACAGGAAAAGAAGGAAAGAAAGCAAAAATGTGGATATCTCTTCTAAAAATAATAGAAAATGTTGAAGAGAGAACAGATCCGGGAGAGAGAAAGGACAGAAAGCATGAATAGATTAGAGGAAACCTATGACGTGGCAGTGGTAGGCGCGGGACATGCCGGCTGTGAAGCGGCTCTTGCCTGCGCGCGGCTGGGACTGAGCACCATTATGTTTACCGTAAGTGTGGACAGCATTGCCCTGATGCCCTGCAATCCCAATATCGGAGGAACTTCCAAGGGACATCTGGTCCGGGAGATCGACGCCCTGGGAGGGGAGATGGGGAAAAACATTGATAAAACCTTTATCCAGTCCAAGATGCTCAATGTATCCAAGGGACCTGCCGTGCATTCTCTGCGGGCGCAGGCAGATAAGCAGGAATATACAAGGCAGATGCGCCGTACCCTGGAAAATACAGAAAACCTGACCATTCGCCAGGCGGAAGTCACAGAAATCCTGGCAGAGGAAGGGAAAGTTACGGGAGTCAGGACTTATTCCGGCGCCGAGTATCATACCAAAGCAGTGGTGCTGTGTACAGGAACTTATTTGAAGGCGAGATGCATTTACGGAGATGTAAGCAACTATACCGGTCCCAATGGTCTTCAGGCTGCAAATTACCTGACAGAATCTCTGAAAAAGCTGGGAATCGAAATGTACCGTTTTAAGACAGGGACACCGGCGCGTATCGATAAGAGAAGCATTGACTTTTCAAAGATGGAAGAGCAGAAGGGCGATGAGAGAGTGGTTCCGTTTTCTTTTGATACGGATCCGGAGGACGTGCAGATCGATCAGGTATCCTGCTGGCTTACTTATACCAATGAGAAAACCCATGAGATCATCCGGGAAAATCTGGACCGGTCGCCTTTGTTCTCCGGTATGATCGAGGGAACCGGTCCCAGATACTGCCCGTCCATTGAGGATAAGGTGGTGAAATTCGCAGATAAGAACAGGCATCAGGTGTTTATAGAGCCGGAAGGGCTTTCCACCAATGAAATGTACATCGGCGGCATGTCCAGCTCCCTGCCGGAGGACGTCCAGTATGCCATGTACCGCTCTGTACCGGGGCTGGAGAACGCCAGGATCGTGAGAAACGCCTATGCTATAGAATATGACTGCATCAACGCCAGACAGCTGTATCCTACCCTGGAATTCAAGAACATCAAAGGGCTGTTTTCCGGCGGACAGTTCAATGGAAGTTCAGGCTATGAGGAAGCTGCGGCACAGGGGCTGATCGCAGGGATCAACGCTGCCATGGAGATTCTGGGAAGGGAGATGCTGATCCTGGACCGCTCAGAGTCTTATATCGGCGTCCTGATCGACGACCTGGTGACAAAGGAAAACCACGAACCCTACCGTATGATGACCAGCCGCGCAGAGTACCGTCTGCTGTTAAGGCAGGATAACGCAGATCTGAGACTGAGGGAAAAAGGATACCAGACAGGGCTGATCACCAAAGAACAGTATGAATACGTTCTGTGGAAGAAAGAGAAGATCGCGGAAGAAGCCCAGCGAATGGAACATGTACATGTGGGGGCTGTGCCGGAAGTACAGAACCTTCTGGAACAGTATGGAAGCACCCCGTTAAAGAATGGTATTTCCCTGGCAGATCTGATCCGTCGTCCGGAGCTTACCTACGATCTGGTAGCGCCTCTGGATAAGAAACGCCCGGAATTGCCAGCAGATGTGCGGGAACAGGTGAATATTAACATTAAGTATGACGGTTACATTAAGCGCCAGCTTAAGCAGGTGGAAGGGTTTAAAAAGCTGGAGACCAAAAAGCTTCCAGAGGATCTGGACTATCAGGAGATCAGCGGACTGCGCATAGAGGCAAAGCAGAAATTAAGCCAGTACCGTCCGGTATCCATTGGACAGGCATCCAGGATCGCGGGAGTATCCCCGGCAGACATCTCTGTCCTGCTGGTGTATATGGAATCTTACAGGAAGCACAGATAGGAGAGAGAGGAATGGACTATAATTTTAGTATTCTGGAGAATGGCTGCAGGGAATATGGGATTTCCCTTGATGAGCGGCAGAAACAGCAGTTTATCCGGTATTATGAACTTCTGGTTGAGTGGAATAAGGTGATGAATCTGACAGGGATTACAGAGTTTGAGGAGGTCCTGCTGAAGCATTTTACAGACAGCCTGTCCATTGCAAAGGCGGTGGACTTAAAGGAGATCAATTCCTGCATAGATGTGGGAACCGGCGCAGGCTTTCCGGGGATCCCCCTGAAGATTGCTTTTCCTCATTTACAGGTGACCCTGCTGGATTCGCTGAATAAACGGCTCAAATTCCTGGATCAGGTCATTCTGGAACTAAACCTGGACGGCATTGAAACGGTCCACGGAAGGGCAGAAGACGGCGCCAGAAAGGCACAATACAGGGAGCAGTATGACCTGAGTGTGTCCAGAGCCGTATCCCGCCTGGCTTCCCTGTGTGAATATTGTATGCCCTATGTCAGGGAAGGCGGCTGCTTTGTATCCTATAAGTCAGGAAAGGCAGCGGAGGAGATCCAGGAGGCAGGAAAGGCAATCCAGGTATTGGGAGGGAAATTAATCAAGGAAGAAAATTTCTGCCTTCCTGAAACGGATATGGAAAGAGCCCTGGTGGTGATCAGGAAAGTGAAGCCTACGCCGAAAAAGTATCCCCGCAAGGCTGGCATACCTACAAAGGAACCTATTTTGCAGCAGTAGACTTTCGGGGTGAAATACAGCGGATAGAAGGGATAAGGAGATGAAAAACCGGCTGTCTTACCAGAACTTTTGAATTGTTCTGAACAAGACAGCCGGTTTTTCATCTAGTTTGATTTGGTTTTTACACTGTTTTTCAGTCGTCAGAGCAGTATTTCTGCAGTATTCGCAGCAGCTCCTGCATATTCAGCGGTTTGGCAACATGAGAATTCATACCGCTGTCCAGACAAGCTTTGATGTCGTCGGAAAAGGCGTCGGCGGTCATGGCAATGATAGGAATTTTCTTTGCATCCTCACGTTCCAGGCTGCGGATGGTCTTTGCCGCATCGAGACCGTTCATGACAGGCATACGCAGATCCATCAGGATGGCGCTGTAATAGCCCGGCTGTGCCGCCTGGAATTGTTCGACACATAACTTTCCGTTTTCTGCCCAGTCAAGAGTAAAGCCGGAAAGAGACAAAAGTTCGTTGGCAATTTCCCAGTTCAGCTCATTATCTTCTGCTACCAGCAGCCGTTTGCCTGTAAAATCCATTTTGGGTTCAGCATGGGTTTCCGTCCGCTCTTTTTCCATGTCTGCAAAAGGAAGCAGACTGTGGTACAGAGTAGACTTAAATAGGGGTTTGGTAATAAAGCCGGATATGCCGGCTTCTTTTGCCTCAGCTTCTACGTCATCCCAGTCATAGGCAGACATCAGAAGGATGGGAATATCATCTCCGATGCGGCGGCGCAGTTCCCGGGCAGTTTCGATGCCGTCCATTTCAGGCATTTTACAGTCAAGCAAAACAATAAAATAATCTTTGTGCTGTGCATGATGTTCTTCTACCATCTCGATGGCAGCCGGACCGCTGGTGACCCAGTCTGAATGAACGCCGATCTCATCTAAAGTCTCTGCCGCGCTGCGGCACAGTTCTTCATCATCGTCTACTACAAGAATTTTCCAGTCAGGCAGAACCATCTCTTCTGTATTGGATTCTCCCCGTTCAAAGTCAAAAATTACATGGAATTCCGTGCCCTGGTCTATTTCGCTGTGTACTTCGATGCTGCCTTCACATTTATCTACAATATACTTGGTAATGGTCATACCCAGACCGGTACCTTCGGTTTTGCGGACCCGTGTGTTATCTTCCCGCACAAAGGATTCAAAGATCTTTTTCTGGAATTCTTTTGTCATTCCAATACCGTTATCTTTTACCCAAAAGTGAGTGCGCACATAGGTTTCCCCTTTAGGAGAATCCTCCTGGGAAACAGTGACCGTAATCTCTCCGCCGTCCGGAGTAAATTTCATAGCGTTGGACAGCAGGTTCAGGAGAACCTGGTTCAGCCGGACACCGTCAGCGTAAATGTTCTCATCCTGGATGCCGCGGATAAAAATATTGAACGACTGCTTTCTTGACTTTATCTGGGGCTGAATGATGCTGACAATGCTTTCCATAGTTTCTCTCAGAGATAACAGGTCAAAGTGCAGAGTCAGCTTCCCGCTTTCGATTTTTGACATATCCAGTACATCGTTAATGAGTCCCAGCAGGTGTTTGCTGGACAAAGTTATTTTGCGGAGGCACTCCAGTACTTTGTCCTGATTTTCAATATTCGTTGCCGCAATGGCTGTCATACCCACGATCGCGTTCATGGGGGTACGGATATCATGGCTCATATTAGAAAGAAACTCGCTTTTGGCTTTGTTTGCATATTCCGCTTCTTTCTGGGCAGAAGCCAGTTCTGCCATTTGGCGGCGGGAAAAATACATATAGGTGAAGAAGACTGCAAGCATACAAACAAGGATCAAAAAACAGCCAATCATAGAAACCGTCGAATTATGTGTGCCTAGACGGTTCAGTGCTTCATCCAGTACTCCGTGGGGCATGATGCAGACCAAAGACCAATCTGTATCCGGCAAAGGAGAGATATAGATATGCCTCAGTTCTCCCTGCACAGCCACTTCTAAACTGCAGACGGTATTATCTGCAACGCTCTGCTTCATATACGCAATCTGTTCATCAATATTTTCCATACCGGATTCATAACCGTTTTTCCGATACCATTCATAAATGGTTTCTGTATCGACACCGCTGCTCTCATTCTTCACCACGAAAGAACCATCTGGACGGATAATATGGGCAAAGATCA
Organism: Candidatus Blautia merdavium; assembly: GCA_019119975.1. Classification (GTDB taxonomy): domain Bacteria; phylum Bacillota; class Clostridia; order Lachnospirales; family Lachnospiraceae; genus Blautia; species Blautia merdavium. Next base: position 9,258 of record DWVZ01000196.1, read on the forward strand.
AGGAAGATTCAACGCCCAGAGACAGATTTTCAGATAGGGTATCGACAGGAACTCCGGCGACTAATGCGGTACACGGATCATCGCCGATGAGAGGATAACCTTCTGTATTTGGATAGCCCACAGATATCCCATACATGACCATCAAAGTCCCATCGCTTGCGATTCCTGTGGTAAAGAGCGCGTCGCCCCTATTCACGGTTTCCAGAAACAGAGATTCATTTTCAATCTCTACATCATCCCCATAGATCAGATATGCCCTTCCTTCTGTGTCGTATATGGAAAGATGGGTAAAATCCCGAAACGCTGCCATATCCGTCATAGCTGTGCGGACATCATCGTCTAATTCCTGGACGTTTTCGGGCGGTATAGCCTGAGCGATCGCATGTACCTGAAGCATTCGCATATTGACCAGGGTTTCAAAATGCATTTGAATCTGCGTGCTCAGACCATCCATATAAGTAGAGGTAAGTTCCTGCAAGGTTTCAGAGTTTTTCTTTGAAATAGAATGATTCAGCCAAAGAAAGATCCCTATACAAAGCAGCAATACAGCTGCCAATGAAAACCAGAGAAAATGCAAGGTTTTTTTCATCTTGTTCATAGCTTTATCCTCCTCCTGCACTTAACAATTAACAATCATAAGATTGTTTTCCATTATTCTATCATAAAACAGCATGGTCCAGCAATAACGGACATTTTGACACAACAGACACTTAGACGAGGCAGATACTTTGCTGTTATTAACATCTGGGTAATGTTCAGAGAAGGTTTTTCTTATCTGAAACAGTGGCAAAAACCGGCAGCAGGGGCTGGGATCAGGGGACCCTGGCTTCACAGAAAAAACACAGTATTATCTAATTTTTATCACAATTTTTCCATAGAATAGAAAGGAAAAAGTGATAGAAACAGGAGGGAGTATTTTGATTGAAGTAAGGAATCTTGTAAAGAAGTACGACAATCACACAGCTGTAGACCACTTGAATTTTGTAGTGGAAAAAGGCAAGATTTACGGGTTTCTTGGTCCAAATGGCGCAGGAAAATCCACGATCATGAATATGATCACAGGCTATATTGCTTCTACAGAGGGCGAAGTGCTGATTGACGGACACAATATCTTAAGCGAGCCGGAGGAGGCAAAGAAGAAGATCGGATATCTTCCGGAAATGCCTCCTCTTTATCAGGATATGTCGGTTACGGAATATCTGAGATTTGTGGCAGAGCTGAAGTCCATTCCAAAAGAAAAAAGAGAGCAGAACATCAAAGAAGTTATGTCAACTACAAGGCTGCACGACGTAAAGAACAGACTGATCAGAAATCTGTCGAAAGGTTATAAGCAAAGAGTAGGACTTGCCCAGGCGCTGCTGGGATATCCGGAGGTCATCATTCTGGATGAACCCACGGTGGGGCTGGATCCTAAGCAGATCATCGAAATCCGGGACCTGATCAAAAGCCTTGGCAAGAAGCACACAGTGATCTTAAGCTCCCACATTCTTTCGGAGGTGAGCGCAGTCTGTGATTATGTGCTGATCATTGACCACGGAAAGCTGGTAGCCAGTGATTCTCCGGAAAATTTAAGCAGGCTTATGTCGGGGACAAATTCTCTGGAGCTGACGGTAAAAGGGGAGCAGCAGGAGATCAGGAATGCCCTTGCCTTGGTGGAAAATATGGAGGACATCATATACCATGAATCCATAGTAGACGGTGCGTGCGACTTTTCTGTGAAGATCCGGGGAGAGCAGGATATGAGGGAGAATATCTTCTTTGCCCTGGCAGAGGCAAAATGTCCGATCCTGAAAATGCAGCCAAGCAATATGAGCCTGGAAGAGGTATTCCTGAAGCTGACAGACAGCAGCCAGGAGGAAGGAGGAGAGAACAGCTATGCTGGCAATGTATAAAAAAGAACTGAGAAGTTATATGACCTCTATGGCAGGGTATGTTTTCATTGCGTTTATTTTACTGATCATGGGGATTTATTTTACTGCATACAATATGCAGTATGCAAGCCCGGATTTTGGTATGACATTAAGTTCCGTCACCTTTCTGTTTCTGATCATCACTCCGGTCCTGACCATGAGGATCCTGGCAGAAGAGAAGAAGAATAAGACAGACCAGCTGCTTTTTACAGCGCCGGTTCCTGTGTGGAAGATTGTCATGGGAAAATATCTGAGTATGGTGACGGTTTATCTGATACCGGTTGTCATCAGTGCTTTGTATCCTTTCATCATGGGCAGATACGGAACCGTGTCTTATTCAATGGCATTTACTGGTATCCTGGGATTTTTCCTTCTGGGCTGCGCGCAGATTGCGGTGGGACTGTTCCTTTCCTCCGTCACAGAGAGTCAGGTCATTGCAGCAGTTCTTACGTTCGGTGTTTTATTCTGCAGCTATGTGATGAATGGGATTGAGGGCTTTTTTTCAGATACTGCGCTCAGTTCTATGATTGCTTTTGCAGTTATTGCCGTAGTTATTGCTTTTGGAGTGTATCAGATGACAAAGGATATGGTACTTTCCTCTGTTGTGGGGCTGATACTGGTGGGAGCAACGGTCATTCTTTATATTGTAAAAGCGTCGGTTTTCGAGGGACTGCTGCAGAAACTGCTGGATCTGTTTGCCATAACCAATCATTATGATAACTTTGTGGGCGGTATTCTCGACGTTACCGGCATTGTTTATATGCTGTCAATTATCTGCATTTTTGTATTTCTGACGGTTCAGTCGATACAAAAACGGCGTTGGAGCTGATTTTTGCAAAAGAATGTGTCAGTGCAGACATATCTATTTAGAGAAAGGAATATGCAGATATGAAAAAAGGAAAGATGAATATTAAGAAAGCAATCAGTGATTATAAGGAGCGGCGTGCCCGCAATAAAAAGGTATTGAAGCATGGGAGCTACAGCATTGGGATTACGGCTGTGATTATAGCCATCGTTGTAGTGTTCAATCTGGTAATCCAGGAAGTGCCGTCAAAATACCGGGAAATTGATCTCAGCAGCCAGAAATTATATTCCATAGGGGATCAGACAGAGAAAATGCTGAAGGACCTGGATAAGGATGTGGAACTGTATTATATCGTACAGGATGGGGCAGAAAGCAGTGATATCGAAAAACTTCTGGAAAAGTATGAAGAAGGCAGTGAACATATCAAAGTCGAGAAAAAGGATCCGGCGGTTTATCCTACTTTTACTTCCCAGTATACCAGTGATAATGTGACCAATAACAGCATCATTGCCGTATGCGGAGATAAGAATAAGGTTATTGATTATTACTCCATGTATGAAACCTCAATTAATTATCAGACTTATTCACAGGAGGTTACAGGATTTGACGGAGAAGGACAGATCACCAGCGCCATTCATTATGTGACATCAGAGGATATGCCGGTTCTTTACACCCTGGAAGGTCATGATGAGGTTTCCATGAGCGAGACCATGAAAGATACCATCCAGAAAGCAAATATTGATATCCAGTCTCTGAATCTTCTGAGTTCCGAGACCGTACCGGAAGATGCGGCGTGTCTGTTTCTCTTTTCCCCGGTGGCAGATCTGACAGAAGAGGAAACACAGAAGATCCTTGATTATCTGGAAAATGGCGGCAAG
>DWVZ01000197.1 GCA_019119975.1 Candidatus Blautia merdavium
AGATCAATGAACGGTGGGAAGCGCTGCGGGAGGAATCCAATGCGAATATCCAGAGTGAAGAAGGGATCCTGAAACGCCAGACACGATCGATCCAGACAGAAGGGCACTTTGGAGATATCAAAGAGAACGAAAGCTTCCGTCGTTTCAATTACCGTTCAGCGGAAAAAGTGTATAAAGAATTCATGCTGTATGCAATAGGCCGGAACATCCTGAAATACCACCGATTCTTACATCATGAAATCGAGAAATACGAAGGGAAAAAGGAGCAGAAAGCCGCTTAACGGATGGAGCATCCCTTGCAATCCAAAACAGGGGTTTTTGCGCCCTAAAATATGAGGGAGAAAAAGGAAGAGACAATCCGACAGAGAATTCATATCCTAAAAAAGTCCGAATTCTCTGGGATTGTCTCTTTCCTGCGTGTTAGGGGTTAAAATTCGGTATTACCCGACAGCCCCCTTTGGTAATTATGCGGTGCAGGGCTCAGCGGGCAGTCTGGACCGTAAAGGCTTCTCCCACGGCTTCAAAGTCATTGCTCATCTGTCCGCTCTGCTCCGGCATTTTTACTGCATAGGGCGTCAGCGTCAGGGAGACAGCTTCTTCCTTCACATAGCCGTTGTCCAGGGCAGAGACTTCCATGCGCCCGATTCCGTCCTTGAAGGTACGGATATTGAATTCCACCGGATTTCCCAGATTGTCTTCTCCTTTCAAAACCACATCCCAGGGGCACCGCTTGTCTGCGTACCGGAAGTAGATCCGCTGTCCCATGCTGTTGGAGCTGTATTTATAGAAAGTCAGTTCTGTGCCGTCTGGCAGTGTGACGGTTTCGTCCAGAGAGGAGACGAAGGTATCTGCCATAAGGTCCGCGCCGGAAGCAGAGAACTGAATGGAACCGATGTAGGCATTGCCGCAATGGAAGATCAATTCCATATCCAGCTGCTCAGATGCATCGATGTCATCGTTCAGGACGATCTCCATGGCGGAGACCAGGTTATAGTCATCTGCCTGGCGGACGCTTCCGCCTGCGCCCCATGCAGCAGCTTTCCCATTGATAAACAGCTGCATATCGGAACTCCACCGGCTGCTGGTATCAAAGTCTGTGATCTTTTCCGGAGCAGTCAGGGTATGGGAGACATAGAGGACGCCTTCATCCAGGACCACGTCATTGAGTGTAACCGTAATACCGTCTTTGCTGACAGACTGTCCTACCGCCGTGCTGTAGGGAGACAGGTCCTGCTCAATGCCCAGAAGCTGGGAAAGGTTATAGGATACCGACTTGATCGCTGCATATGCCACATATTTGGCAGGGGTCAGGGCAGTGACGGCAGCCGCCAGGCAGAGGACAACTGCCGCGGCTGCTGCGGCTGTTTTTCTGCGCCGGTGGATGCGCCTGACGGAGGCGCTGGAGAAATTTTTCTTCCACTTTTTCAGCTCTGCAGGAGACACGCCTGCGCTGTCATAGGATTCCGGGTGATGATCGATCTCATTTAATAAGGTATAAAGTGTTTTACTCATAATGCTCGCTCCTTTCTCTGGGGTTGGCAAACAGGCTGCGGATTTTCTTTTTGCCCCGGGAGAGGCGGTTGTAGATCACCGGCTTTGACATTCCGGTGCTCTGGCTGATCTCGTCCAGAGACGATTCCTTTACATACAGATCCAGGAAAAGCTGGCGGTCCTGAGGTTTCAGGCAGGAAAGCATCTGCTGTGTTTCCTGCGAGAATTCCTCTTCGATCGCCTGAAGCTGGGAGCAGGCGTCCCCGTGACAGGTGTTCTCCATTTCCTCCCAGTTCACTTCCAGCAAAGTTTTGGTGTATTTTCTCTTGCAGTCCAGAGCTTTGATCCTGGAGATCCCGGCGATCCAGTTGGCAAAAGAATTCCGTTCCGGCTGGTAGGAAGAACTGTTTTCCCAGACAGCCAGGAATACATCGTTGATACATTCTTCTTCGTAGGACTGCAGGGTACCCAGATACCGGTGCACGATGGACTTTACCAGTCCGCCGTAATGCATCATACAGTATTCCAGAGCCCTTTCGTCTTTCCGGCAAAGCTGTGCCGTGAAATTGGATTCATTTATCTTCATAGGCAGACTCCTTTTTGTTTTCTGTAAGCTTACAGGAGTTGGTTTTACTATCTATTCGTAAAATACAGAGGGAATTCTATCAAAAAACAGAAAAAAGTTTCAGGATTCGTCCGGGATCTGTCTGCCTTCGTGATTCATATGATAGTTATCCCGATAGATCAGCTGGGAAATGGGGACGAATTCATAGCCCTTCTCCTGAAGGGTGGTGATGACAGTGTCCAGGGCGTCCTTGGTGTATTTGGCACCGTTGTGGCAGAGGATGATGCTTCCGTTTCCGAGATTCTTGTGTTCTGTGACTTTCTTTACGATTTCCTCTGCGCCATAGTCTTTCCAGTCCAGGGAGTCCACATCCCATTGGATGGGGTAATAACCGTTTTTCCTGGCATTGGTGACCACTTCGTTATTATAGTCCCCGTAAGGAGGACGAAAGAGAAACATTTCATAGCCGGTCAGTTCCTTTACCTTGTTATGTACTGTCATCAGTTCCTGGGTCTTTTCTTCATCGCTTAATTTGGTCATATATTGATGGCTTTCGCTGTGGTTGCCCAGATCATGCCCTGCTTCATAGATTTTCTTCACATCATCGGGGAAGCTTTCCACCCAGCCCCCGGTCATGAAAAAAGTTGCCTTAACCTGATGGCTGGCGAGAATATCCAGGATCGTCTGGGTATCCTCGTTTCCCCAGGCGGCGTCGAAGCTTATGGAGATCTGAGGCTTTTGGGTTTCTACACAGTAAATGGGAAGTTCTCTGGTGCCGACGGTGCTGCTGACAGAAAGAATCTTTGGCGCCCAGGTGACTGCGCTGAGGATCAGCAGACCGGCGAAAGCAAAGACCAGGAGAGAATTGAGAAATCTTTTTGGCAAAGAAAAATCTCCTTCAGTATGAGAGGTTACCACTATTATATGGAAGAAAGAAGCGAAAAAGAACTGCACAGGCTCATTGCCCCAGCGGGGATTTACCTGTACAGTTCTGCTTTGGTTCCGATGGCAGGTATTGGCTGCCTGCGTACGGAAACTGCTTATTCCTGGTCATCCAGAGCGTCCTGGCTGTCGTCGGATTCCTCTTTGCTGTAGAAGTTCCGATGTTCCTCATAGAGTTCTTCAAAGAGCTGGGCGAAGGTCCAGAAAGAATTCTGGGCAGTGAGCACAGCTTTTAAGGCAATACGGGGAACCAGTCCCTGCTTCATGGCAGTAAGGAGTTCGTCCAGTTTTTTCTCAGAAAAGTTGCACATGACCATGACTTCTTCAGTAATGGAGGGCGGCACTTCCAGCGGAGACTGGGGCTTTGCAGGAAAACCCTTCAGCTTTGCCAGATGTCCTACGGTCTGCTTAAAAAGCGCCGGTGTAACTGAGACGCAGATAATGCCCATGTGGCTGACAGACTTTTCCAGTAACCTTCTTCTTTCCGGCTGCCCATTATCATAATAGAGGATCATGGGTTTGCGAATGATCATAGATTTCCCCCTGTTCTATGGATTGAGTGATATACTATCTTTTCAGTATAAAATCATGATATACTGGAAAGCAAGATTTTTCAACTGGTTTTTAGGATTCCAGGCGCAAAAAAAGTGTGATAAAATGGAAACTGTGAATACACCGGAAATGAGGCGGACACCTTATGACACAAGAAGATATGAGGAACATCAAAAAGAGCTGGCTCTTTCGCACTATGAAGGATGAGGAGATGCAGCAGGCAGCACAGAGGCTGTGCGGACAAAAGAGAAAATTCTCCAGAGGACAGATTCTGATCCATGAAGGCGATGTGCAGGAATCGGTGGGAATCCTGCTGTCCGGGGAGGTGAGGATCAGCAGGTTCACCATGGACGGGACGGAGAACCTGATACAGAAACTGTCCATTTCTTATCTTTTGGGAGCGGATATTGTATGCACGCCCAGCAGGATCAGCCCATATACTGCCTACTGCAGCGAGGAGGCGCAGGTCTGGCTCTTTGATTACCGGAAGATCCGGGAGCCGGGAACACTGGAGGAGGGCATCCGGCTTGCCATACAAGAACGGTTCCTTCAGTTTGTCGCCAATGAAAATATCCGAAATTTCTATAAAATTGATATGCTCTCTTCCAGAAATGCCAGAGAAAAAATACTGAAATATCTGCGCATCCAAAAACGCAGACAAAAGAACGGAGTGATCGAAATTCCCTATGACAGGGAGGAGCTTGCCAGTTATCTGTGCATGAACAGAAGCGTGCTCTCTCATACTTTAAGCCAGATGCGCCGGGAAGGGATCCTGGAGTTCAGGAAAAACTGCTTTATTTTGAAAGAATAGAGGCAAAGGACAAAAGAGGGAAGAAGGCACCGGAAGTTTTCCGTCATTGACACGGAATCAGAAACTGGAGTATACTTAAGCGTAAATAAACAGAGCGGCACCGATACAGATAGAGAGGGATAGAATTGGACAAAATTAGTGTACACCTATTAGGAAGACCCTATGTGGAAGTAAATGGGGAGAGGATTAATTTTCCTTATAAAAAGGCGGAAGGTTTTTTCTATTACCTCTGCGTAAAAAAGACAGCCACCAGGGAGGAGATCATTTACGTACTCTGGGGCGCTGACACAGAAAACGTAGGGAGGAAGAATCTGCGGGAAGCTGTGTATCAGATCAAGAAGCTTCTCGGAAAAGAAATACTGGTGACTGCGGGACATACCAGCATTTCCCTGAATCCGGAATGTATGCCCCAGATTGACTGGGATGAAGTGACGCAGGATAACATTCTGGAGCAGGAGGAGGAAGGATTTCTTTCCCACTTCCATATAAAGAACAGTTATGAATTCGAGGAATGGATCGCCGTCATGCAGGAGCAGTACGATCAGTCCTTTATGAAGAGCGCCCGCACCAAAATGTATGACGCAGATGCGGTGAAGGATATTTCCCAGATTCAGAAGTACAGCAATATCCTCCTGAAACACGATCCGTACAATGAGAAACTGTACCAGGAGGTCATGGAGCTTTATGCGGCAAACGGAAATTATAATATGGCGATCAAGCTGTACTATGACCTGGAAAAAGTTCTGTCCGAAGAGCTGGGAGTAGAACCCTCAGCAGAGGTTACAGAACTGTTTCACAGAATCTTTAACGTAAAGGGGAATGTGGCGTCTGACAGCGCGGCATGGAACCTGCCCTTCACAGGCAGAACGGAAGAAATTTATAAGATCAGCCAGTACATTGCCGGAAGCGGCAGAAGAGGACCCCAGTGCGTTGCCATCGGAGGAGAGGAAGGGGTAGGAAAGACTGCCCTTCTGGAGAAGTCAAAGCAAATGGTAAAGAGCTCCAGGATCATTCCCCTGTGCGCCTCCTGCTACCAGGAAGAGGAAGATTTCTTCCTGCGGCCCTGGAATGATATCTTCTGGGAGACAGAGCAGAATCTGGAAAACGGAAATCTGAAAGCGGGGATCAGCCAGGAACAGAAGGCACAGTTAAAACGAATGATCAAGGGAACCCTGAAGGAAGAGGGCGGAAGCGGACGCCTGACCTATCAGATGGTGGAGCAGGCGGTCATGGAGCTTTTCCGGGAAGTGCTGAGAGCAAACCGGATCGCCCTGTTCTTTGATGATATCCAGTGGATGGATACCATGAGCTTCCAGCTTTTGAACCGGGTCATGCTGACGTTCGGCACAGAGAAGGTACTGCTTTTCTGCAGCTATAATCAGAATGACGACGCCAAGGTGATGGAAGCCCTGGAAAAGCTTATGAAGAAGGGCTGGCTGGAAGTGATCCACATCCAGTCTTTTACCAGGGAGCAGACCAACGAGCTTCTGCATAAATATCTGCCCCAGCTGGACCAGGAAGAGGAAAAAAGAGAAAATATCTATCAGATGACCGACGGAAACGCCTTTTTCCTTCTGGAGATGATCAGTCTCATCCGGGAGAAGGGCTATACCCTGGAGATCTCTCCCAAGACCAACCATGTGATCAAGGCAAGGCTGGCAGGGCTGGGTGAGGAGGAAAATGAAGTGCTGGACTGCATGTCTCTGTTTCCGGAGAAGATCAGGATCGAGGAACTGGAGCTGCTGCTTCCCCAGATGGACCGGCTGACCCTGTTAAAGGTCCTGGAAAAACTGCAGGAGCGGCATCTGATCCGGGAAGTCCTGGTAGGCTGGAATATTTATTATAAGTTTGTCCACAGAGTTTTCCGGGAATATCTGTACGAGCGCCAGAGCATGGGCAAAAGAAGGATGTACCATCAGATGCTGGCGCAGTATTATGAGGATCAGGTTCAGACTAAAAGAAATTTTGAATGTCTTCCAATGATTATTCACCATTATGAGAAATGCCATGATCAGGTGAAAACATACCGGTATAAGATTCAGTATCTGAAAGAGTATTATACCATTATCAATGAGAACTTTCCTGTACTTCATTGGGAGATCGAATACGGCAGGGATGATTTTGCGGCGTCCCAGGGAGCAGAGGAGATGCTCAAGGTCGCTGAGGAAGTGATCCGTCTGGAGGACAACTCTCATGAGGTACAGGAAATGAAGATGGAAATGCATTACGTCCATGGCAGGTATCATATTGCTGTGGGGGAATACGCGGAAGGCATTGACAGCATTCAGAAGAGTATCAGCCTGGCGAGAGGGCTGGGACAGAGGCAGATGCTGCTGAGCTGTTACCGCCAGATGTGTTTCTACGGCATCCAGGTGGAGAACCTGGAACTGACTGAGAAATATATCAGTGCCGGACTTGCGGCTTTGGAGCCGGAGGAGAGAGAAGATTTAGGAGCCTTTCAGCGGCTGAAAGGCTGGTGCCTGCTCCACAGAGGCAGATACGCAGAAGCGGAAGATGTCCTGTGGGAGGCTGTGGGGATTTTTGAACGGTGCCAGGAAAGCCGGGAAAGCTATGATATGAGTATTGCCGGCTGCTACAATTACCTGGGAGATATCTGCCGGCAGCAGGGAAATTATGAAAAAGCCCTGGAATACTACAGCACAGCGGTGGCAAAAGGAACCGGAAAGGTGGTCACCAACGGACTGGGGCAGTTCTATTCCAGCATCGGACAGATCTTTTACCTGGAGAAGAAAGTAGACAAGGCAGAGGAATACCTGGAAAAGGCGATTTCCTGTCTGAAAGGGCACGGTTATCTCTGGGGACTGGAGCGGGCGCAGGCATATATGGCAATGGTGAAAAGGGACGAAAAAAAAGCCGATGAGGCGAAAGCATATTATCTGGAAAGCAAAAAGATTTCAGAGAAGATTGAAAACCCTACTACCATGAAATTGCTGGAAGAAATGGAAGGAACTATTTAAGAGAGCAAAGCACTGCTTTATCACACTAACAGACAGCAGAAAGCACAAATAAGTGTGCTGGCTGCTGTCTTTTTTTGTGCAAAACGCTTTAGTGTGCTACTATAATGAAATTGATGTCTTTTGTAAACGGACAAATGTTTTTGATATAGGGAAAAATAAGAAAAAATGGAGAAAAAGGAAAAATATATTGTGCAAAATATCGTTTGTTGACGCTTTTTTGACGCTTTGCATTGTATAATTGCACTATATTTTGAAAGGAAAAGAGGGTGCGAAATGAGTAGTATTAAAATTACGGGAAAAGACTTGACACTGGAGCAGATTGCTGCCATTTGTCGTGACCATGCCAAGATCGAGCTTGCCGATGAAGCAAAGCAGAACATTATCGAATCCAGAAAAGTGGTAGATGACCTGGTAGCGGAGGAAAAGGTTGTATACGGCATTACCACTGGTTTTGGTAAATTCAGTGACGTGGTGATCTCTCAGGATCAGTGCAAGGCACTGCAGAAAAATCTGATCATCACTCACGCAGTAGGTGCCGGCGACCCATTTCCGGAAGACGTAGCAAGAGGCATCATGCTTCTGAGAATCAACAACCTGACAAAAGGATTTTCAGGCATCAGGCTGGAGACCGTTCAGACCATGGTGGATATGCTGAACAAAGGTGTGACTGCGTTCATTCCTGAGAAAGGTTCTCTGGGCGCTTCCGGTGACCTGGCTCCCCTGTCCCATATGGTGCTTCCTATGCTGGGGCTGGGTATGGCTTACTATGAAGGCGAGCTTCTTCCTGGAGCTGAAGCAATGAAACGTGCGGGAATTCCTACCATCGAATTATCCGCAAAGGAAGGTCTGGCGCTGAATAATGGTACACAGGCAATGACTTCCGCAGGGGCTCTGGCACTGTACGATGCCCTGAACTTACTGAAGGTGGCAGACATTGCAGACGCGCTCTGCTTTGAAGCGCAGAACGGTGTGGTAGATGCGCTGGATCACAGAGTACATGATGTGCGTCCCCATTCAGGACAGCTGGCAACAGCCAGAAACCTGTTAAAACTGCTGGAAGGAAGCAAAAATACCACACGCCAGGGAGAGATCCGCGTACAGGACGCATATTCTCTCAGGTGTTCACCGCAGATCCACGGTGCCAGCAAAGACGCTGTCAACTATGTATTAGATAAGGTAAATATTGAAATCAATTCCGTAACCGACAACCCCATTATTTTCAAGGAAGACCAGGCTGGCATCTCCGGAGGAAACTTCCACGGACAGCCAATGGCATTAAGCTTCGACTTCCTGGGAATCGGTGTGGCAGAACTGGCGAATGTTTCCGAGAGACGCATTGAGCGTCTGGTAAATCCGGCATACAGCAACCTGCCGGCATTCCTGACACCTCATGGCGGTGTTTGCTCCGGATTCATGATCGTACAGTACTCCGCAGCGGCTTTAGTATCCGAGAATAAGGTGCTTGCACATCCGGCTTCTGTAGACAGCATTCCTTCCTCCGCGGGACAGGAAGACCATGTGTCCATGGGTACCATTGCTGCGAGAAAAGCAGGAGAGATCGCTAAGAACGTGAGAAGGGTTCTGGCTATGGAATTAATGGTTGCCTGCCAGGGTATCGATATGAGGGGAAACAAAGGCCTTGGAAAAGGTACTCAGGCTGCCTATGATCTGGTCCGCAGCCAGGTTGCTACACTGGATGAGGATCGGGAGCTCTACGGCGACATCAACTACTGTGAAGAGATCATTGCTAATGGCTCTCTGATCAAAGCAGTAGAAGAGGCGATCGGCGCAGAGATCGAAACCAGATAACCCCGCAGATAAAAAAGGAGGAAATGATTATGGGAGAAAACGCGAAAAAAGAACGTACAGTCCGGCTTCCCAACGTGTTTGAGGCGCTTCTGCCTATCGTTGTGATGATGGCACTGATGATTTATGGCTTTGTAGGGGACAGCGGCTACAGTGACGCTCATATGCCCCTGATGGTATCTATTGTGGTAGCGTGTATTGTAGGCTGTCTGTGCGGGCACAGTTTTTCTGATATGCTTGCCGGTATGCTGGACCGTCTGAGCGCTACGATGGAAGCGATCCTGATTTTATGTACCGTTGGTATTCTGGTAGCTTCCTTTATTATGTCAGGTACGATTCCGGCTCTGATCTATTATGGACTTGATCTGCTGACCCCAAGCCTGTTCCTGCCCATCGGCTGTATCATGGTGGCAGTAGTAGGTCTTGCCTGCGGCTCTTCCTGGACAGCGACAGCCACCATCGGTATTGCTTTCCTGGGAATCGGCGCCGGTCTGGGAATCAACCCGGCTCTGACAGCTGGTATGGTTATTTCCGGAGCATATGTAGGAGATAAATTCTCTCCGTTATCCGATACGACAAACCTGGCGGCAGCCGTTTCTGAGACCGGTCTGTTCGATCACGTAACAGCCATGGTTTCTACAACAGCTCCTACCTTTGTGATCGCTCTGATCCTGTACACGATTTTAGGACTGAACATTGATACATCTGCTTACGATCCGTCAGTTGCGACAGATTTACAGCAGGCTCTGGCAGAAGGATTCAATCTGAATCCATTCCTGCTTCTTCCTATCGTAGTTATTGTAGTTGTGTGTGTTATGAAAGTACCTGGACTTGTGGGAATCGCCATTTCCGTTGGCTGCGGTATTCTCTTTGCAGTGGTATTCCAGGGAATGCACAGCATTGGCGCACTGTTTGATACTTTACATTACGGTACTGTTTTTGAATCTTCCAATGATCTGGCAAACGACCTGCTGAGCAGGGGCGGTATGGACCACCAGATGTGGACCATCAACCTGATCCTTCTGGCAGTTGCCTATGGCGGCGCGCTGGAGCGCTGCGGCTGTATCGAGACCCTTTTCGGAAAGCTGAAAAACAAACTGCATTCCGTTGGAAGCCTGATCCTTGCCACACTGCTCACATCCTTATTCTGTGATGCTACGATGTGCGACCAGTTCCTGGGAATCGGCGTACCGGCTCCGTTATATGTGGATAAATACGATGAGATGGGTCTGGGACGGAATATGCTTTCCAGAACTCTGGAGGACTGCGGTACTCTGTGGGCAGTTATGTTCCCATGGACCGGCTGCGGCGCATATCAGATGGGCGTTCTGGGAGTACATCCCTTTGCATACTTCCCATTTGCATTTGTCAATCTGCTGAATCCGATCTATGCTGCCATTACTGCATTCCTGGGAAGAAATATCTTCTGGGCAGACGGAGCATATACCAATGTTCTTGGTAAGACAACTATGCATAAACCTGCCGGCGCACCTAAAGAAGCGCATGAAAAGGCAGTGAAGAACCTGATGGCTCTGCGTGAAGCAGGAAAAGCTCCGAAGCCGCAGGCATAGGATTGTGAAAGGAGTATAACTGTGAGTGCTGAGCATCTTCCATGGGAATCATTAGAGGGACCCATATATCACGCAAAAGAACTGAAACCACGGAAGAAGTGGGTGTACATAGGAGGCTGGATTCTCTCGGCGGCTCTGATCCTGGGAGGAATCATCACACCTTATCATATTCTGATCCTGTTCGGACTGCTTTATGTCCTGACGCTGCTTATGAAAAAGGATGTAGTGGTGACGGAGCGGGGTGTGGAAACTTTCTATCAGATGAGGATTACCACCCACTATGAGTTCTGGCCCTGGAAAGAGATCCTTTCTGTGACAACGGAGGACCGGAATCATCCGGAGCTGGTAGCACTTCACTTTGCCAGGGGAAACAGGAGTAAGCGTCTGTTTTACCCAAAAGCAGATGCCAAACAGATCGTGGTACTGGCGAAAAAGAAAAATTCCAGGATCGTGACAGCGAATATGAAACCGAAAACTGGTAATAGTAAAAAGAGATAACCAATGATAAGTCATTGCTTGTAATTCTATGGAAAAGGAGGGGCTGTTTTACCGTATAAAACAGCTTCCTCCTTTTTCCCTGGCAATCTGCCGGAAAGTATGATAGACTGGGGATAGCCTGTAAGGGGCTGCAAAATTTAACAGGAGGTAGAAACCATGAAAAAATATGTATGTGAACCATGCGGCTATGTATACGATCCTGAAGTAGGAGATCCTGACAGCGGAATCGCTCCGGGAACTGCTTTTGAAGATCTTCCCGAAGATTGGGTATGCCCCATCTGCGGTGTAGGAAAAGAGGACTTCGTAGTAGAAGAATAAGAAAAAGGGGAAGGCAGGCTGCGCCGGCTTTCCCTCTGAGAGATCAGGAAAAGGCTGCCCTGCCGAAACAGCGGGCAGCCTTTTTACATATCCAGCAGAGTGCCTCCGGACAGAGAGTGGAGATACGCAAGGTCATCATAGCCTGTTATAATCTCCTGAAGCTTTCGCAGCGGAGGGGAAAGATACTTGTCCTTATGGTAGGCAAAGCTGAACAGCCGGTTCCACTCCTGGTGAGGACTGGTGAAGACATAGATCTCCTTTCGCCGGATGTCTTCCTCCAGAAGGCGGATGGAGACCACGCCCAGACAGTTATTGATCTTAATGACGTTTCGGATGGCATCGGGACTGCTTTCTTCAAAGACAGT
>DWVZ01000198.1 GCA_019119975.1 Candidatus Blautia merdavium
TTGGCTTCATTGCAGATCAGGAAAGTCCCGCTATTTTTAAGCACACGATATACTTGCTGAAAAGCAACTTGAATATCGGGCCAAAAGTAGATTGTTTCAAAGGCAGTTACCAAGTGAAAAGTGTTTTCTGAAAACGGCAGATTCATAACATTGCCTTGCAAAACTTCGCATCGGCCTTCCTGAATTGCTGCCCGATTAAGTTTTTTCGACTTCTGAACACTAACTTCGGAGTAGTCAACGCCAGTTATGTGTCCATTTGAACTTTTTCCCAAAAGGCGTTTGAGGTTAGCCCCTCCACCGCAGCCAATATCCAGACAGAAATCATCGTCGCGGATTTTTATGTGCGTCAAGCCCCATTCTGCAAGTGCGGCATGGCCGGTGTTCATCATATTGACCATGATCTTCCCGGCGAATCCTTTTGGTTTGCAGGTGTTTTGAAAGAAAGACATATTTTTTCTCCTAATTTAACATGATGCGAAAGATTGGCAAGTGCCGATTCTCCGAAGTTTTTCCGCAGAGTAGGAACTTAAATTTCTCCGGGCGTAACGCCATATCTTTTTTAAAAGCGTCGATAAAATGGCTTGCGTTTGTATATCCTACCATCCATACCACGTCTTTTACCTTGTACTTTCCGCTTTGCAGCAGGCGGTAGGCCATCTCCATTCGTTTTTCCACGATGTATTCATAAACCGTGCAATTAAAACAGATTTTGAACCCCTGTTTCAATTTGGTTTCGCTCAAAAAACATTGTTCGGCAATCTGTGCGATTGTCAAAGGATGGAGGAAATGATTGTCGATAATTTCCCTCGCTTTCATCAAGCATCGGTAATCTTCTCTGGAAATATCTTTGGTATTTTTCTGCTTGCCAATCGCTTCATCACAAAACAAAGACAGCAGTTCTAAAACCTTTCCTTCCAGATACAACTTGCGCAGCTTCCGCTCGGGCGGGCAGTCCAACAACTGCTGTAAAACAAGGCGTATCTCCGGTGTGGTGGAAAATACATGGGTACAAATCTTATCATCCCGCCGAATTAAATGCGCTGCTTCTAAATCTTCTGTCAGTGAGGAAAAACGTCCTTCCTCCAGCGAAATGCTCAAGGTATGGTAAGGCTGCTCGGAACCGAAATGGCTTACGCACTGTGAAAACGTCCCACATTGCAAACTGCACTGTGTTGGGGAAAGCTGGTAGTGCTCGCCTTGCTTTTGGCGATAATCCCATTCGCAGATCCCATTCATACAGAAGGAAAGCTGAAAGACCTTGCGCTCTGGATATTCTTCGTACAATTCCGTTTCCCGCTTAAAGGCCATTTCAGACTGAACCAAAAACAGTCCTTTGGATAACTCCTGCATACCCACAAAACCATCGGCAACCTGTTTTGTGAGATCAAAGCAGTTGCCGGTTTGTTTATGCCCTACGGTACCCGAAAGGCCGGAAACCTGAAAAGAGTGAGGCATATATTCGGGGGCGGACCATTGTAAAAGCATACTGCCAAACTCCTTTCACAAAAATAATAGTTAGCAATAACTAACCACATAATATCACATCTGCTTGCGAAAATCAAGTCGCTTCAAAAACAGATTTGCCGGATTGGGGTATAAAACCGCCGGATTCGGCCACAAAAGCGCAGGCGGTTTTGCTACACTAAACTGTGTTTGGAAAATAACACGGAAAGGCGGGTAAATGTATATGCGAAAAGAAAATGGCAAGAGAGAATCCCCCTATAAAGGAATCCTCAAATTTGCCGACGAAAAGAAACCGCAGCTATCATTTGCCGTTGTCCTATCTGTTTTGTCCTCTGCTTTTGGTATTGTTCCATATATCGCGGTTGCAATCTTGCTGCAAAAGGCATTGGCAAGCAGTCTGACAACGACTTGGGCAATCCTCTTGCCGGTCATCGCTCTGTGCGGGTATCTTTTGAAGCATACCCTTTACGCGAAATCGACGCTTTGCTCCCATAAGGTAGCTTACGAAATCATCAAAAATATTCGTACCACAATCATGAAGAAAATGTCCAAGGTATCTATGGGAACGATTCAGGGCAAATCTTCTGGCGAGTTTAAGCAGCTTGTTATAGACTATCTGTCCCAGCGGCTGCGCACACAGGGAGAGTGTGTAGGCGAAGGACATGATTTTCCCGGTCAGGTATTCCGGCGTTCTCTGCTGAATGAGCGACATGGCGTACACGGAGAACATACTGCAGATCACCTGACAGCAGCCAAAAGCGATCATAAGAACCGCATATCTGCTGACTGCACCGGCGGAAACCAGGAAGACAAAGCCTGCGGGGAGAAGCGTAATTCCGGCAGCCGCCAGGAACAGCGGCATATACCGGGGCCTTAGATTTCCGGCAATGACGCTGATGGCAATACCTCCCAGAATGGCGGATACTCCCATGACGCTTTCCGCCGCACCGTAATGTTCCGCTGAGAGACCGAGAACCGTGCGGACGAGATAGGGGAATCCGACCACCAGTATTCCGGTAAGGAACATGCTGATCAACGCGGCGAGAAGAAGGAGCTTTAAGACTCCGGGCTCATCATGCCGCAGAAAGCGGATGCTGTCAGAGAAGTCCCCCTTTACAACAGCAGTGATCCGCAGTTTCTCTTCCTGCTTCCGGTAATCCAGGCGGATGAAACATTCCAGAAGAGCGGTCAGAAAGAAGCAGACAACAGCCGCAAGGAGAACCGGCTGAATGCCAAACGCAGTGTAGAAAATACTTCCTGAAAACGGCGCGATCAGCGAGGCGGCTGCCTGGATCTGATTGACGATGGCATTTCCCTGTACGATCTGATCACCGGAGAGCATCTGCGGCACGCATGCCTGAACTGTAGGAGACTCAAAGGCTCCCAGGACGGACAGGGCGATGAGCAGCGCTCCGATCAGGAGAAGATCATTTCCATGACGGAGAAACAGTCCGGCGGCCAGTACAATGATCCCGGAGAGCGTATCCAGTGTCACCATGATATTTCTCCGGTTCGCCCGGTCAGCAAAAATTCCGCCAAACGGAGAGAGAAGGATCATTGGAATCAGGGAGACAGCCATTAATCCGGCATAGACGGACGCGGAGCCGGTCTGTTCAAGGATGTACATGGACAGGGCGAATTTCAGAGTGTAATTGCCGATCAGGGAACTGACCTGACCGAGGATGAGAAACGCAAAATTGCGGGTAAACAGTTTCTGTCCGGATTTCTTTTCCGACATAGAGAGAGCCTCCTTTCAAGTGAGCTGTGTTATTTAGATACCTACCGAATGAATGTATAAGGATGTAAAAAAGGAATCCTGACATGTGATGCGTGATTTTCTGAGGATGATGCGCATCTTATATGCAGGATTCCGTGCAGGGGAAGACAAATGAGTGCTTGTTTCTTTTTCCTGCGTTAAGCCTGCGGGGCTGATTTTCAGGTTACAGATCAGGCATTTTATCAAAGAAATCGTCCACCAGCCTGGAGGTAGCCTCATCAAAGAGCGGAACTCCCATTTTATCCAGCATATCTCCGAGGAAAATGAATTTGCGTTTCATCTCATCTTTCGTTGCAGGAAAGATCGAGGGCAGCATCCAGAGACTTGTGAGAAGCGGCAGCAGTTCCGCGATTTCCCGGGTATATTCCGTGTGCATTGAGCCATCCCGATTGCCTTCTTCCAGAAGCTCCTGAAAATAGGGGGTCAGGATCCGTCTGTTGGAGTCGATCATCCCCATGAGCAGACGGGGATCTTTGTATATGGGCATGGACTGGATGTTTAAGTCCGTGCGGCTGTCGTCCGTCTGGTTGATCCGGATCGCTTCGCGGAGTTTCTCGAGCCCGTTTAAGTCTGAGCGGTTCCGGACCGCTTCGAAAGGATTGTTTGTAAAGAACATCCGGTCGCCCACTGCGTCCATGATCTCTTCTTTTGATTTAAAATGATGGTAGACCGCGCCTTTTGTCAGATCGCCAAGCTCATCGACGATATCCTGAATCGTGGTGTGATCATACCCTTTTTCCAGAAAGAGTTTCTGTGCTGCATCCAGGATGCGTTCGACCGTTACTTCCGGGTATTCTATCCACTGCAGTTGAAGTTTCATCTGAGCAGACAGGCAGCGGCGGATGCTGTGGATGAACCGGATAGAAAAAATGTCCGTCTGGCGGAGCAAAAAGATATTCCCGGGTGGATGGAGCTGGTTCGGC
>DWVZ01000027.1 GCA_019119975.1 Candidatus Blautia merdavium
TTTAGGAAACCAGAAGACTGCCATTTTTCTCATTGGGTTGGTGTGGATCCTGGTGGCGGCAGGATATCTTCTGGCGGATTATTTCCTGCGCAGAAACTATTTTCGGGAATTGGATCAGGTCCTTTCAGAACTGGACCAGCGTTATCTGATCGCGGAGGTCATGAAGCCGGGACACTGCCTGGCGGACAGGCTGTACTGGGAAATCTTAAGAAAATCCAATAAATCGGTAATAGAAAAAATCCATCAAATGGAAGACAGCCAAAAGGAGTATAAAGAGTATGTAGAAAGCTGGATCCATGAAGTGAAAACACCCATCACCGCTGCCAAACTGATCTGTGAAAATCATAAAGACGAAGATACAAAACGAGTTTTGACAGAATTGGATGAGATAGAAAACCAGGTGGAGAAAATCCTGTATTCCGCCCGGATGGAACAAGTCTGGAAGGACTATCGGATCCACCCGGTTCCTCTGCGGCAGACTGTCCTGTCTGCCATCAGCGCCCAGAAAAGACACCTCAGACAGAGCGGGATTTCCATAGATCTCGACATGGAGGAGACCCTGGTATCCACAGATGAAAAGTGGGTCGAGTTTATCCTGAAGCAGGTTTTTTCCAACAGCATGAAATACAAAAGGCAGACCAATGCGGTGATCCGCATCTATACCCGCCCGGGAGAAAGGCAAAAATCCCTGGTCATCGAGGACAATGGCTGGGGCATTTCCAGGGAGGATGTGGGCAGGATTTTTCAGAAGGGATTTACAGGAAAGAACGGGAGAAGAGAAGGCAGCCATGCCACCGGTATGGGACTGTATCTGTGCAGGCGGCTGTGCGATAAGCTGGGCATAGGGATTTCCTGTGAGTCAGAAGCAGGCGCCTATACCAGGATGATCCTTACCTTTCCGGATTCTGACCATAATAAGCTATCCGGGAGTCTGCCAAAAAAGGAATCTTGCAAAAATGAAAGATAATTGTAAGCAATGCAGATACCAGAAAGAATACCCGTCTGCTATATTAGAGACAGAAAGAATACCAGGAAAGGACGGGATAACATGAGAAAGCATCATAAGAAAAAAGGATCTAAGGCTGCCCCAGTGCTCTCCTTTGAAGGAGAGGGGATCAAGGTCTGCCAGGTGGAGAAATACTACGGAACAAAGAATAATATCACAAAGGCAGTGGACCGGGTCAGCTTTACCGTGGAAAAAGGAGAATTTGTAGGAATCATGGGCGCTTCCGGTTCGGGCAAGACCACGCTTTTGAATCTGATGGCAGCCATAGACCGGGTCAGCGCCGGACATATCTATTACGGAGGCGTGGATATTACAGAGCTTGATGAGGATGCGCTTTCCGACTTCAGGAAGGAAAATCTGGGGATTGTTTTTCAGGACTTTAACCTGCTGGATACCCTGACTATAGAGGAAAATATCATGCTTGCTATGGGGCTTCAGGGAAAGAAAAAACCGGAGGTTGATGCCCGGACAGAAAAGGTTCTTAAGACGTTGGGCATCTGGGAAATCCGCGGCAAATTTCCGGGTCAGGTATCCGGAGGGCAGAAGCAGCGCTGCGCCTGTGCCAGGGCTTTGGTCAATGAACCCAAACTGATCCTGGCGGATGAACCCACCGGAGCCCTGGATTCTAAAGCTGCCCAGATGCTTCTTGGAACGCTGAGGAAGATGAATGAAGAGCTGAAAGCTACCATACTCATGGTGACCCATGACGCTTTTTCTGCCAGTTACTGCGGGAGGATTTTATTCCTGAAGGATGGGGAAATCTTTCATGAGCTGGTCCGGGGAGGAAAAGACAGAAGGGTATTTTTAAATGAAATCCTGGACGTCCTGGCTTTTACAGGAGGTGACAGTGTATATGCTGAATAAACTAGCTCTGCGAAACGCCAGGCGGTCTATGCGGGATTATCTGGTCTATCTGATCACCATGACTGCTGTGGCAGCTATGATGTTTGCTTTTAACTCGCTGATTTTTTCTGAGGATATTCAGAATATGTGTTCTGAGGCTATGGCGCTGGGAGCGATGCTGGGGATCTCGACCTTTTTTATTGTGCTGATCGTGGCGTGGCTGATCAACTATATGGCAAAATTTATGCTGGAAAAGCGAAGCAGGGAATTTGCCACGTATCTGCTGATCGGACTGAAAAGGAAACAGCTGTCCCGCCTGTATATGAAAGAAAATCTGCTTATAGGTACGGCGGCGCTTGCCCTTGGAATGACAGCAGGGACCTTGCTGCAGCAGATTCTTTTGACGGTTTTTTATTCTGTATTCAGCCAGGAGTATCAGCTCCATGTGCAGATCAATGGCTGGTGCCTTGTCATGACTATGGGCTGCTATTATGCCTGCTATCTGTTTGCCTTGAGGCGGAATAAAAAGGTGTTTAAAAAGATGACTATAGCAGAGCTTCTGCGGCTGGAAAAGAAAAATGAGGAGATAAAGACCGGCCATGAGAAGGTGCGTCAGTATCTGTTTTTTCTTTCGGCTGCCTATATCCTGTTCGTTTACTTTATGATGGTGAGAGGATGCCCTTTCTGGGCAGCCCTGCTTCTCATGGCAGGTTTTGTCCTGGCAGTTTACGGTCTGTTTGCCGGGATCTCCGCCTTTGTTGTGTGCAGGATTCAGAAAAAAAGCAGGGGAATCTATGAGAAGAACCGGCTCTTTTTATACCGGCAGTTTTCTTCAAAAGTGCGCACCATGCGTTTTACCATGGGGACGCTGACGGTCCTTTTGATCTGCGCGCTTCTGGGAGGTTCCTTTGCTCTGATGTTTGCCAGATACCAGGGACAGGCAGTGGATTATTCTATGCCTTTTGATGTGCTGATCCACAGTCCTCTGCCGGGAGATGATTTCCGTGAGGAGATTTCTGTCCTGCAGTCTTACGATCAGATCCAGGAGCAGAAAATCTATGAGATTTACGAAAACCAGAGCCAGACCATGAATCGGTATTACGGTACGCATGTGTCCACAGTGCTGGAGGATCATGTGGATGAAAGGGGAAAGTTTTTGCCGGGAAGAGAGTATTATACCTGGGATACTTATATGAAATTAAGCGATTACAATGACTTAAGAGCAATGCTGGGAGAGGAGCAGATCCGCCTTGGAGAAAGGGAATATGCCCTTCATACCAAGACCAGGATTGTCAGGGAACTGGAGGCAGGACTTTCCCGGCAGAAGGTGGAAGCCGCAGGAGAGACGCTGACACTTTCCGGGATTTATACAGAGCCTTTTTCTCAGAATGGGATCAACGGGGCGGATTACCTGATCATTGTTCCGGACCAGCTGTGCCGGGATATGACGCCTTATTATTCTGTGTATGCTGCGGATATCAAAGGCGAAGGCACCGAAGCGCTCAGAGAAGCCCTGGATGAGGCGCACCGGCATAAACATGGTCTGCAGACTTATGAGGAATATGAGGAAGAATGGACGGAGGGGAATGAAGAGGTGCAATGGCAGGAAGATCTGCTGGGAGCCAGCGGGACGGATGAAATTGTCGTGATGGTTTCCGATCTTTTTGTCCGGGATATTGATGCCGCGGACATGAAATTTGTGGTGACTTCTGTGACGTTTCCTCTGGAATATATTTCTCTGATTTTTGTCTGTGTGGCTCTGACAATCCTGGCAGTACAGCAGCTTTCTGATTCGGGAAAATATAAGTTCCGGTATGATGTGCTGAGAAAATTAGGGATGAAAAAAAGAGAGATTGACCGGGTGATCTTTTGCCAGCTGGCGCTGTATTATCTGGTGCCTGCGGCAGCTGCTGCGGCGATCAGCGCTGTGATAGCGGTCTATGCGGGAAACCAGTTTGTGCGGTATACCGGGGCGGACGGAAGCGGGATTTATTATTTTGGTATCTCGGTCTTAGTATCCGCCGGGGTGTATGTGCTTTACTTTCTTGCTACATATATAGGGTTTAAAAGGAACGCAGCAGAATAAAGAGCAGAATCTGCGCGCAGTTTTGCCGGACTCAGCCGGGGGAAAGAGACAGGTTTATGCCTGCGTTTCCCTCGGCTGCGCGGTCCTGCCGGTTAAACAGGAGCCTTTGATTTTCTTAAGCAGCGGATCAGATAGATCAGGAACAGGACTACCCAGGAAAAGGCTTCCGCATAACCGATGACCATATTTCCAAAAGGAGCAGCAAAGGCATAGGATGCTCCGATCCTTACAAACAAAGCCGCAATCCCGGCAATGCCGGAAAACAGCATATCTCCCCGTCCTTCCAGATATCCCCGAAACGCCATTGCCAGACCGTAGACAGCATAGCAGGAAGCAATGGTACGGAAAAAAGAAACCCCGATATCCACGGACTCTGCAGTGAGCCCGAACATGGCGATCAAAGGTCCGCCTGCAAAAAGTACAAAGGCTGTCAGGCAGACAGAAACTGCAAACATCAGGAGACTGCCGGTCTTCAGTGCCTTTTTTGCCCTGTCAGGATTTCCGGCGCCTATGTTCTGCGCCACCACAGTGGCGATGCCGGAACCGAAGTTGATAATGGGCAGCAGGATCACAGAATCCACACGGTAAGCGGTGGTGACAGCAGCAACAGTCTGCTCACCAAAGCTGTTCATAAAACGCTGAAGGACCAGATTACCCACAGAAACCGTGCCGGACTGGACCGCAGGCGGCAGGCTGAAGGCAAGCCCCTTCGCAGCCATGGCTCTGTGAAAGAGATTTCTGCCGGGACGGAATCTCAGTACGGGATATTTCCGGACAGCATAGACAACTACAAAGAGCGTCATAGCAGCCTGGGACAGGGCTGTAGCGGCGGCAGCGCCGCCTGCGCCCCAATCCAGAACAGCGACAAAGTAAAGGTCTAAAATCACATTGATCACAGAGCAGACCAGCACGGACAGAAACGGCGCTCTGCTGTCTCCCAGCCCCCGCAGAAGAGCAGAATACGTGTTGTAAACGGCTAAAAACGGGATTCCTGCCAGCAGGATCTGCAAATATTCTTTCCCAATAGAAAAGATATTGACAGGCGTGTCTAAAAGTGTCAGAATAGGGCTGGCAAACAGAATGCCCAGTAGGGATAACGTGAGAAAGATGCCGCCTAACAGCAGAGTAAAAGAAGATAAAATATCCTTCAGAGTTTCCTTTTCTCCCCGTCCGTATTGCTGGGCTGCCAGCACCGAGATGCCGGAAGTGAACCCTACGATCACGGTTACAAACAGGTTGTAGATCGATGTGGTGGCGCCGATCCCGGCGAGCGCCAGTTCTCCATTAATGTTCCCCACAATAAACGCATCCACCCAGTTGAAAATCTGCTGGAGCAGACCGCTTAAGATCAGAGGGACTGTGAAAAAAATCAGAGATTTTGCGATGTTTCCCTGTGTCAGGTCTTGTTTCATGGCGTTGTCCTCCTATCCTTAAAATTTGGTAAAAGAAAGGGCGTTTAGAAGCTACCATACGGAAAACCGTACCACAGGGGTAACTTCTGAACGCCTCACTCAATTCAATATTGATTTTTTACCATTCTAACAAGCGAAAAAGGAAAAGTCAATTTGTTTTTTGGCTTTTCTTTTGAAGCCTTTTGAAGGAAAAAATTTCGGCAATATTTCCGGGTAGCAATTTTTCGGGATATATTGTATCATGAGAGAAACTATATTCACCGTCATATCTCAACCATCGAAGAATTATCAAAGAATCATCAAACGAAGGAGTCTAAATCAATTATCTATGAATAAATTCAGTGTTTTAAAAGAATATTTCGGATACGATACTTTCCGCCCGGGTCAGGAGACCCTGATCGACGCCGTGCTGGCCGGCAGGGACGTGCTGGGGATCATGCCTACCGGGGCAGGGAAATCTCTGTGCTATCAGGTGCCAGCCCTTTTGCTGCCGGGCATTACTTTGGTGATCTCTCCTTTGATCTCCCTGATGAAGGACCAGGTGCAGGCTTTGAACCAGGCAGGGATCCATGCAGCTTATATCAACAGCTCTCTGACCGAAGGACAGATCCGCAAAGCCTTGAAACTTGCCGCAGAGGGAAGGTATAAGATTATTTACGCAGCCCCGGAGCGCCTGGAGACGTATGAATTTCTCCAGTTTGCAAAAGCCGTGGAAATCTCTATGCTTACCGTGGATGAAGCCCACTGCATTTCCCAGTGGGGACAGGATTTCCGCCCTAGTTATCTGAAGATCCTGCAGTTTCTAAAGGAGCTGGACCGGCGTCCGGTGCTCAGCGCTTTTACCGCTACAGCCACAGAGAAAGTAAAGGAAGACGTTCTCTGTGTTCTGGGGCTGAAAGATCCTGCCGTGCTGGTCACAGGCTTTGACAGGAAAAATCTGTATTTTGCTGTGGAAAATACAAGGAAAAAAGATACCTATGTGCAGACCTATATCCGGGAGCATCCGAAGGAAAGCGGCATTATCTACTGTGCTACCAGAAAAAATGTGGATAAACTGTGGCAGAATCTTGCAGAAATGGGGATCGATGCTGCCAGATACCACGCAGGCATGTCTAATGAGGAGCGCAGACAGGCACAGGAGGATTTCATCTATGACCGTCTTCCGGTGATGGTCGCCACCAATGCCTTTGGCATGGGGATTGACAAATCCAATGTCCGCTATGTGCTTCACTACAACATGCCTCAGAGTATGGAAAACTATTATCAGGAAGCAGGAAGAGCCGGAAGGGACGGTGAACCGGCAGAGTGTATTTTGCTTTATTCTCCCCAGGATATAGCGGTCAACCGGTTTCTGATGGACAGTAAGGAAATGAACGCAGAGTTTACTTCGTCAGAATGGGAGGCAGTCCGTGAGCGAGATGAGGAACGACTGCGAAGTATGACCTATTACTGCATGACCGCAGACTGCCTTAGGGCATACATTCTCAGGTACTTTGGAGAACCTGGCGCCGGAGATTGTCAGAACTGCTCCAACTGTATGACAGAGATGGAGAGCCTGGATGTGACAGAGGATGCTAAGAAGATTCTCGCCTGCATTCAGGAGACCGGACAGAGGTACGGCGTGAATGTCATTGCCGGGACTTTGGCAGCAAGCGACCGGGCTAAACTGAGAGAATACGGGGTGTCCAGATTTCCTTCTTTCGGCAGCCTGAAGGAGAAGACAGAACCGCAGATCAAGCAGATCATCAGCCAGATGGAAATTGAAGGACTGCTGGATTCTACAAAGGATAAATATGCCCTTTTGAAGCTGAATGCCTGCTCCCAAGAGGTCATGAAGGGACAGCGCAGCGTTGTCCTCAAGAAGAGAAAAGCAGCGGAACATCCGGAAACTGCCGCAGCTTCCATGGGGAAAACAAGGAATTCAGATCTCTTAAACAGCAGGGGGCTGGAACTGTTTGAACGTCTGCGCAGCCTCAGGATCAAAATCGCCAAAGAGGAAGGGATGCCTCCCTACATTATCTTCTCAGATAAGACTCTGGTCGATCTGTGCATCCGGGCACCCAAAAGCCGGGAGGAGATGCTGAAGGTTTCCGGAGTGGGAGAGCATAAATTTCAGCGTTACGGACAGGCATTTCTGGAGGAAATCCGGGAATTTATCCAAGGGAAAGAGGAAAAGCTGTACTTTGGAGAACTAGAGGAGATTGAAAGGGAGAGAAACGGAGACGTTTTAGATGATCCCAGGAAGCGTCCGGCGAAAAAGGAAGAATTTTTCCTTACCAAAGAGCAGGCAGAGAAGTTCCCGTATCAGGAATTTTATTTTGCAGCGGAACTTGCCCAGCAGATGAATGCCTTGAGAGAGGAAGGGAAAGTGAAGAAAACCTCCGGCGCAGAGATCTTCCGCAGGATGCAGGCGCAGGGATACGCCAGGGAAGAGCGGATGGACGGGAGATGGCTCAAGGTTGTTACCAGAGAAGGGGAGGATTTTGGTCTGCGCCTGGGTCTGCGTACCAGCAGGACCGGGACCGAGTATGAGGATCTGTGCTATGGAGAACAGGCGCAGAGAGAGATCGTGTCCTGGTTTGTAAGAGAAGAGGGGCAGGGAGAAATCTTGGAGAGCTGGACGTAAGGAAAAGAGACGCGTGGAAAATCGTGAAGAGCCGGGCGCGTGGAAAAGAGACGCGTGGAAAATCGGGGAGAGTCGGGCGTGTGGAAAAGAGACGCGGAGAAAAATCCGGAAGAGCCAAGTATCTGAAAAGGAGAAGCAGAAACATGGAGATATGGAAAATCAGAGAACATGAAGAAATGGCAGATCAGGCAGCCCGGTGGTTTCATCAGAAATGGGGGATCCCGCTGGAAGCCTATGAGGAAAGCATAGAAGAATGCCTGAAAAGAAAAAGCCCTGTTCCCCAGTGGTATGTGGCAGTCGAGCAGGGGAAGATCGCAGGGGGACTGGGGGTCATAGAAAATGATTTCCATGACCGAAAGGATCTTGCGCCGAATGTATGCGCCGTGTATGTGGAAGAAGCGTTCCGCTGCCGGGGGATTGCCGGTGCGCTGCTGGACTGTGTGTGCGAAGATATGAGATTGTTTGGGATCAATACCCTGTATCTGGTTACAGACCATACGTCCTTTTATGAAAGGTATGGATGGGAGTTTCTCTGTATGGTGCAGGGGGACGGGGAAGAGGAAAAGACGAGGATGTATGTGCACAGAGGATGATGCAGACAGTTATTATCTGGACGTTGCTGTGCAGCAGAACATGATTTTTAAAATCTGTATAAAATGATAGGATATTTTAAAAGATGCAGGAAAAATTTATGAAATTCACCAAAAACTAAAAATTAAAAAAAATACACTTGACTCTGATGTGAAATGGTAGTAGACTAAAGTGCATCAAAGAAAGGCAAAGGCGCTTCGTGAAAGATCGAAGTGCCTTTTTCTTTCTCTGAAAAAGACACAAAGGTGTGTATCTTGGAATGTAAGTTCCAGGTGCACACCTTTTTTCGTGTTCAGGAAAGGGGATAGGGATATGACGAAAGAAATTATGACAGCTATTTCTGAGATGGTGAGTGCAGAAGCGTTTGGTATCTGGTTCCTGATAGGCGCTGCTTTTGTATTCTTCATGCAGGCAGGATTTGCAATGGTGGAGACCGGATTCACCCGGGCGAAGAACGCAGG
>DWVZ01000199.1 GCA_019119975.1 Candidatus Blautia merdavium
GTCTGTATTCAGGCGTTTCAGGCTGGCATCCACGGATTTTAAGATGTGCTCTTTGGAAAAATCATAGGAAATACCCGGATGGATGGCGCATTTGGTCTGGATGATGATCTGCTCTCTTAAAGACGGCTCCACCGCCTCCCCGAAGATACGTTCAGCTTCTCCGGCGGCGTAAATGTCCGCGTGGTCGAAGAAATTAACGCCATTTTCCAGGGCAGTTTCTACCAGCGCTCTGACTGCTTCTTTGGTTTTCAGTCCGGTAATGCGCATACAGCCCAGACCGATTTCCGGGACTTGAAGATTTGAATGTCCGAATTTGATTGTTTTCATGTGTTTTGCTTCCTTTCTTTTTTCTGCTTTTGTTTATTCTGCTCTTTCGGCTTTCTCTTTTCCCTGTATCTCTTCCTGATTGCCGTAATAATTGCTGAGGTTGAGCAGAGCATAAACATATATCTCTATGGCCTTCTGAAGGTTTTTTATGGACTGTGCTTCATCCGCCCCGTGACCGTTTCCGTGTCCTTTTGGCAGATCCAGATCCGAAAGATCTGCAGGCATACCCGGACCAAATCCCACCGTACGGGGAAGTTTTCTGGCGTAAGTGCCTCCGCCCATGGTATAAGGCTTTGGCTCTCTGACATGCATTGCCTGTCTGTAGGCATCTGTAAGGCACTGCACCCGGGGATCCTCAGATGAAATAAAATAGGGCGGACTGTCTGCCTGGTGAATGATCTCACAGCCAAAATCATCCAGAAATCCTTCCAGTTTTTTCAGGATCTCTCCGGCTTTCTTAGTCACAGGATACCGGATGTCCAGTTCTCCTTCCAGACGCCCTTGTTTCAATTCTAAGGTTCCCAGATTACAGGTTAGTCTGCCGGATTTTTCGTCGCTGCAGGCAATGCCTGCGCCGAAGCCATAGCCCTCACTGCCCAGGAGCGCAGCCATCTTAAGCGCCGGCTCACACTCCAGCCCAGGCGCCTGTAAGAGCTGTCTGCACAGAACTCCCAGGGCATTCTTTCCGCCTTCCGGAAAAGCGGCATGTCCAGCTATTCCTTCTGCATAAAAATGTTTACCTCTGACTATGGCTTCCGCCCTGGCAGCAATGGCATTGGGCGCTGTTCCGCCGTGAAGATTCTCAAGACGTCCCGTTACCTTTGAGGAACGGATCCTCAGATTTAAGATTCCCTTTTCCCCGCAGCACACCGGAAATCTGCAGTCTGATACGAACGAAAAATCCGGCGCTTTTTCATGAGCCAGATAATACTCTGCATCCTCCATACCCTGTTCTTCCATGCAGCCTAAGATCTGGCGAAATCTCACTTCAGGCCGAAAACCTTTTTCTTTCAAAAAAGCCATGGCATATAAGACTGCGATCGCAGGCCCCTTATTGTCCTGCGTACCTCTTCCTATAAGGAATCCCCGGACCCGTGTACAGTCAAAGGGAGGATATTTCCAGCCTTCCCCTTCCGGCACCACATCCAAATGTCCCCAGATCCCGATTTCACGATCTCCTTCTCCATACAGGAAACTCACCAGCCGGTTTCCATGATTTTCTGTGTTAAACCCTTTTTCCCTGCCGATCTGCCGCATCTCTTCCAGAACGGCTTTGCAGGCAGCTCCATAGGGCGCTTCTTCTGTTGTTCCCTGTTCTGCAATGCTGGGGACCCGCACCAGTCTTCGGATATCTTCTACCATCTCTTTTTCCCGGCAGGCGATCCAGTCCTGCAGCTGCTCTTGTGTAAAATTCACTTTCCCACTCCCCTCTTTATCCGTTTTGCTTTTGAAGCATCATCTGCAGGATCAGGGGATTCGCCTCTGCCATTCCTGCATTTCCCAGAAGCCCCAGATTCTCCAGAGTCTCTTCCACATCCTGGCATACGATCCCGTCCCTGCTGTCTGCTCCGTCGCCGTTGAGTGCCATATTTGCTGCCCGCACAGCGCTGTCCACTGCCGTAGCGATCTTAAGGGCACAGCCTGGTTTTGCCCCGTCACAGACGACTCCCGAGATATCTGCCACCAGAGTAGAAACCGTCTGACACATCTGCTCATAGGTGCCGTCCAGCATGAAAAGAATTCCGCATCCTGCTCCCATTGCCGCAGAGATTGAACACCCGCAAAGCACCGAAAGTCTTCCAAGATAATGCTTGGTATGTACGGTCAGAAGAATGCTTAAGGCTGCTGCCTTTAAAATTTTTTCTTCTGCAATCCCTAATTTTTTGCCTGCTGCCGCTATGGGCACTGTAGCGGTAAGCCCCTGGTTTCCGCTTCCTGCCGCGCTCATGACCGGCAGGGAGCACCCTGACATTCTGGCATCTGCCGCAGCAGCTGTCATGGCTGCTGCATAGTTTGCCACGTCTGCGCCTATCAGCCCGTTCTTCCCTCCGCTCAAAAGATTTTTTCCTACCTTCAATCCATACGCGCCGCTGATTCCTTCCTTGGCAATTTCCTCATTGACTCTGAGGATTTCCTTTAAAAAAACCAGCTTTTCGGCTGAAATCTCCTGCACAAATCGGACAATGTCTTTTAAAGTAATTTCATAAGGTTCCTGCCCCTGTTCCTTGTGTCCCCCCTGTGCCGCAGCGCATTCTTTTTGATACAGGATTTCTCCGTCTCTTTCCAGCAGAACCAGATTTTTATGATTACCTGCCAGTATGGCACATGCTGTGTGCGCCGCTGATCTAACTTTCACTTTAATATATATTTTTTCCTCTGTCTCACAAAGAAGGATACGTATTTTTTTCTTCTCCACCAGCTCTTTGGCTTCCTGTTTCTGTTTCTCACTAAGACCGCTTAATACCATCAGTTCCTTTTCGGGCATCCGGCTTTCCAGTCCCATGGCGCAGGCAATGGCAAGCCCTGACATGCTGGTCCCCGGTATTCCTACATTCATACCGTTTTTCAGGATATACTGGCTGACTGACACCTGCGCCTCACTAACCGGTTCTGCCAACGCTTTTGCCGCATAGGCGGCAGCAAGAGCGGCAGCGGCAGGTTCCGTACAGCCCAAAGCCAGAGCGGTTTCCCGATGAAGAATGGACAAGTAATCCATTTGCCGTTCTTCTGTGTTCATTTCTGTCCTCCCCTAAACTCCCAATTCTTTTTCTTTAAGTTTCTCATCTCTGTATTTCTTTGGTGTCATCCCTATCTCCTGCTTAAAAACACGGATGAACTGTGATGTATCGTTGTACCCCGTCATTACCCCCACCTCTGTGATGGAACAGTTATTTTGCTCCAGCAGCTTTTTTGCCTTTTGTATCCGGATTTTTTTCAGATAGGCGGAATAGCTTTCTCCTGTTTTCTCCTTGAACAGGTGGCTTAAGTAAGCAGGATTCATAAAAAAAACCTTCTCTGCCAGAGTCTTAATAGTAAGGTCTGTACTGCAGTTTTCCCTGGCGTATTCTTTCATGGCTTGGATCAATTCCTCCCCTTTTCCTCCTCCGTCACTTGCCGCCAAGCGGCAGATTCTCCCTGCTTTTTCCTCTATGGCTGTCTGAATTTCTTCTATCGAGTGGAAATCCAGCAGCTGAAATTTATAAAATCGGCTCTCTGCCCCCGGATTTTCTGTCTTCTCCGCTGCCTGATGAAAAAGCACCGTCATCTGTGTCAGGAACAATTCCAAACTTTTGCTGTTCAGATCCGTTCTCATTTCCAGTTCTTGAAAAATCTCTCTCACAACCGTCTTCGCCTTATGCAGATTCCCCTTCTCCAGCGCCATTTTCAGCAGGTCTCTCTGCACTTCCCCTATGAGAAAATTTTCTGTATGTTTCCGCTCCATATCCTGGTAATATAAAAGAGAGTCTCTTTCGTAAACTTTACATTCCAGGGCTGTCATCGCCTGTCGGTAAGCACTGCTGATATCACTGCTTTTATCATGGGTCAGACTGACTCCTCCCCAGACCGTCTGTCCGCGGATATTAAATTCTTTTATTAGATTTTTCTGCCGAAACCGGATCTGACCGTCTGCGTACATGAGGACAGCATACAATCCTTTCTGAATCTGTACTAAACGAAATGCCGTAAAGATCTCTTCTGTCCCAACTGCCTGCACTGCCCGAAATACCTCTTCCATCCCAGGCTCTTTGCCTTTTTGAAAATACAGTGCCAAGATCTGGTACTCGCCGAAAATCTTACGAAACATATTTTCATTTACAAAATCTTTCTCCGGCTGCTCTGAAAATAAATTCGCAGAAATAAATCTGGTCAGTCCATCTTCTTTGTCATAGATTTCCTGTTGTTTTTCCTGCTGGCTTAATTCTTCAAATTTCCCTAGGCACTCCCGTAATTCCCGGTCGTCTATGGGCTTGAGCAAATACTCCTCTGCTCCGAATTTCAGCGCCGTCTTGGCATATTCAAAATCGGCATACGCACTGATGATAACCACTTTGATCCCAGCATCAACCGCCTTGATTTCCCGTAAAAAATCCAGTCCATCCATGACAGGCATACGGATATCTGTGAAAACAAGATCCGGCTTTTCCTCCCGCACAAGCTCTAGACCCTGCTTTCCATTTGCCGCTTCCAGTATCACCGTTTTTTCGTCTTTCATGCATTCCCGGATTTGTTTTTTCATAGATTTTCTGGCGTAAACTTCGTCCTCTGCAATCAGTATTTTTCTCATAATGGGCACACCTCTTCTCCGCCTGTTTCCAGTGTCTGTCCTATCCCTTTACAGATCCAGCTGTCAGACCTTTGATAATATGCTTCTGTCCCAGACAGTATACGATCAGCATAGGCAGCATGGACATTAAATATGCAGTAAATGCCATAGTATAGTCAAAAGAATACTCTGTCTTGAAATTATACTGGAATAAAGGCAGTGTCCAGATTTCCTGGGATCTGTTTAAAATCAGCAGCGGCAGCATAAAGTCATTCCAGATCCACAAAAGATCCATGATCAGAAGTGTGGCTATCATAGGTTTTACCAGAGGAAGGACAATCCTGGTATAAGTCTGGAAAACACTGCACCCATCCATGTAGGCAGATTCTTCAATTTCAAAAGGCAGTCCCCGGATATAGTTTACAAACAAAAAAACTCCCTGGGTCAGGCTGAATGCCGCATACAAAAGAATCAGTCCCTGCCGGTTCAAAAGATTCAAATTGGTCATGAGCTTAGTCACAGGAAGCATGATAACCTGCGATGGTATAAACAGCCCCATAAGCAAATAAAAGTAAATACCTTTATAATACTTCTTTGTGTAATTTCTTGCAATAGAATACGAAACAGAAGGCACCAGAAGCAGGATCAGCGCGACAGAAACTCCGGAAATGATCAGGGAATTTTTTACAAAGACCCAATAATTGTTGTTTTCAAATAATTCTCTGAAATTATCCAGCCGAAAGGAGGAAGGCAGTGCGAAAAAATTCCTTCCGGCTTCTTCCAGACTTTTAAAAGAATTGATCAATACTAAAAAAAGCGGAAACAGAATCAGGACCAGCCCGCACAGCAGCAGCAGATCTCTGGCAATCCTCCAGCCGATCCCCTCTTTTTTGATCTTCATTCTCTCACTCCCCCTTTACTTGTAAGCTTCAGCTGCGTCAGGGAAAATGCGGCTACCACCACAAACAAAATGCAGGCTTCTGCGTTTGCCATTCCAAATCTCATATTTTTAAAAGCATCATTGTAGATTAATATCCCGATCACCTCAGTGGCTCGGACCGGACCTCCTCCAGTCAGGGCAAAAGCAAAATCAAAGGATGTAAAGCCCTGTTTTACCATAAGCACCAGGTTCACCGTCAGTGTAGGAACCAGATAGGGAAAGGTAATATAGCGAAAGCGCTGAAACATGGTCGCCCCGTCTATTTTCGCAGATTCGTACTGCTCATCCGGAATCTGCTGTAGTCCTGCGATAAAAATTACCGTAGGAAGGGCGACTGCCTGCCAGATATGTACAAATACCACTGCCGGCAGTGCTGTTGTCCCGGTCATAAGCACACTCTGGGACAGCCAGCCGATTCCCAACGCCTGCCCCACCAACGGTACAACTCTGTAAAAAAGCTGGTCCCAGATCAAAGCAATGGTAATACCGCCGATCATCGCCGGAACAAAAAAAACAGACTTGATCAGTGTCCTGAATCTCTTCAGAGAATTCAACGAAATTGCCAGCAGCAGCGCCAGGATCACCACCCCTGCCACCAGCAGGATGCTGTAAAAAACTGTGGTCTTTAACGATCCCCAGAAATTGGGATTCTGCAGTAAGGACCGGTAATTTTTAAGCCCTATAAATTCAAAGGTCATAGAAATTCCGTCCCAGTCTGTAAAGCTGTACCGCACCCCGTTGATTACAGAATATACATAAAAAAAGGTATACAGCAGGACCGGGATCACGGTAAAGCCAAAGTAGTAAATCTTCCCGGATATTTTTCTTTTCACCAATACCACCTCTTTCTCTTTGCCCAGAAGCTGTCAAAAAGCGGCAGAGCCTGCCGGACCTCTGCCGCCTGATCTGACTATTCAGCCGAAGTAATGGCTATGGATTCATCCATTTGCTTCAGATAGCTTTCGACATTTTTCTCGCTCCAGAATCCCTGGGTTACATTATACAAATCTGTGACTACGTTGTTATCAATGGTAGACGCCATCCAGTCGTGGACCTGCCCTGCCGAGATCAGATCCAGCATGGGCTGGACACCTTCATCTTTATGGACAACTCCTGTAATACACGCCGGCGCTCCTTCAGCATCGCAGAATAACTGGGCATTTTCCGGCTGTGCCAGGAACTCCAGGAATTTATAGGCAGCTTCTTTTTCTTCCTCAGAAGCTTTAGCAGAAATACAGACTGCCGCGTCAATTCCGGACAGAGTATTGGTAGTCTCATAAGTGTCGTTAGGAAGTGGGAAAATACCCAGATTCAGATCCGGATTGGCGATCATGTTCCTCTTGCATAGGAACCGGTAATACACATGGCATACTGTCCATTGGCAAAATTTTCATAACACTGCATATCTGACATTGCCAGAGCGTCTTCATTTGCATAGGATAAGAGTGTAAGCATTTTTTCTGCCACTGCTGTAAAGGCTGCATCTCCCTCTATTTTCTTCTCTCCTGCAACTGCCTGTTCGATGGTTTCCACTCCCTGGGGATCCCATGCTACTGTGCAGCACTGGAAGGTATGTCCCACCCGGGCAGGATCCTTTCCGTGAAGCCCCAGAGGTACGATTCCCTTTGCTTTTAAGGATTCACATACCTGTACAAATTCGTCCCAGGTTTGAGGAATCTCCAGATCATTTTCTTCAAATATGTCAATATTATACCAGACGCCCATATAGTTTCTGCTGAAGGGAAGCGCATAGTATTTTCCATCTTCCTGAACACTCATATCCAGTGCGGACTGCTCTACATTCTTCATAAATTCCTGGTCGGACAGATCCTGGATATACCCGTTTTCCACTTTCTGACGGAACTGAAGCTGCGTGGGAAAGTCTGTGAAAATGGTAGGGATATCGCCGGAAGCTACCCGGGATGTGAGAACGGTAGGCGCATCCGGCACTGTATTCATTTCAATCTTAATATCCGGATTTTCCTCGTTGAATTTATCAATAATGTTATTATATCCAATCTGGGCAGCTTCCTCTGTCTTCTGCTGGAAGAACTCGATCGTCAGCACTCCGTCCTCACTTTTGCTTTCGGTTTTCTGTGTGGTATCTTCCGTTGTATTTTCCGGTTCTGCTCCGCTGCTGCACCCCAGAATATTGGCTGCTGCCAAAGCTATGCACAGCAGTAATGCTGTCTTTTTCTTCATCTTAAAATCCCCCTTTATCCTTTATATTGATGCGCTGTTTCTACTGCTCTTTTTATATAATCCAGACGGATATTTTCCCCCTGGATCGTACAGTCTGCTCCGATCATAATGCCTCTTATCCCAAAGGAATCCAGAATCTGCTGCACTTCCTTTTCAATGGCCTCTTCCGGACCGTTTAGAATATTTCCCTTATTATTCATGCCTCCGAGAACCGGTCTTTGAAAGGTTTTTCTCCCTTTTTCAAGACTGTATTCATTATCTTTTACCGACCAGTTTACCAGGTCTGCCGGGTACTCCTGATACCAGTCTACATGAGTCTTAAAACGGTATTCCGGCTCTCCGCAGATGTGAAGGATATTATATTTATTTTCCTGCTGGTCCGCCACTTTCAAAATCTGGAGATCATAGGGCTTCACCAGCTGTTCCCACTGCTCCTTTGTAAATCTCCCCTCTTCTCCGAACTGCGCGGAATAATAAATCCCGTCTGCCCCGGCATCCAGATAGCCCTGTGCCCATTTCTCCATCTCGCAGGCAATCCTGCGGATACCTTCCGCTACCGCTTCCGGGGCTTCTCTGCTGTATTTCATCAGCACCTCATCCCCGAAAGCAATACTGGCCGCCTTAAAGGGACCAAACATGGTTTGGAAGACCATTGCCTCCTCTTTGATCTCTTTTTTCACCAGGCGGATCACTTCTGTCAGCTTCTGAAACGCTTCAGACTCTGTGCCTTTCATTTGGACCTTGTACCAGTCCTCTGCACAATGGATTTCCCCTTCGATGGGATAGCTGTAATCCTGCATGATCTTGATCAAATCTGCATCGGTCTGGCGATAGAGATTCAGATGAGCTTCTGCCATTTCCTCCACAGTGTAATCCGAGCTGTAATGGAACCAAAAACCTGCCGGAATTTTATCCGGAATCTGATTTTCCATGACTGCCCTGACCCTTTCTTTTTTCTTCATACCATACCTCCTCCGTTCCTGTTTGATATGTTTATTATATGAAATCCGTCTGTTTAAAAATAGAACTTTTCTTAGTAAAAAAATATAATTTTTCTTAGCTTTTTCTGGATTTCTCATTTATTTTTACTATTTTGTTGTTTTCTTATCCTTATTAGCTTTATAATAGTTTATAAAAAATAATCAATTAAGTTTATAGGAGATTTTATTATGAAATTACAGAATTTTTCATACAGAACGCAAATATTTATTGCCTCTTTACTTCTATTGGTACTTCCTTCTACCCTG
>DWVZ01000200.1 GCA_019119975.1 Candidatus Blautia merdavium
GCAAAGCAGAACGAATATGGATCCCAGCAGCATAACGTCGAAAATTGTTTTTTTAACATCATCTCCATAAAAAGCTGTAACCATATTGGGAATGATCAGTCCGACAAAGGAAATCGGTCCTACGGTTACAAAAGTAGCGGCACTGATAACTGCAATTACGCATAACCCTAGAAATACAGTACGTTTATAGTGCAGCCCCAGACTTTTTGAAAAATCTTCCCCCATGCCTGCAATGCTGAATCTGGCAGCATACAGTACCGCAAGTGCCAGAGGAATTAATACAAGATAAAGCATGGCAAAGCTGGTAAAGCGGTTAAAAGTCCCAAGTCCGATTTTAGAAAGTGTCTGTAATGCGTTTGTCTGATATGCCAGTGCATTTGCTAAGGCTTTGATGATTCCTCCATACATCAAGCCGACCAATGGTACATAGACAGCCTCTCTTAGAGGAATCCGTCCGAGAATTGCCATAAACAGCATGGTTGATGATAAAGCAAAAACAAAAGCAAACAGCATCTGAATGAGACGCGGCTGGTCTCCCAGCAGTAAAAACGAAAGCAAAACACCCAACATGGCAGCATCCGTAGTACCGGATGTAGACGGAGACATAAATTTGTTGCTGCTTAATGACTGCATAATAAGACCGGAAACACTCAGTCCCGATGCCGTCAAAACGATAGCAATGGTCCTTGGAAAACGGCTGACCCAGAAAATCTGCCAGGCTGCAGGATCTAAATTCAGCAGGTTATCAGGATTTACACTTTTATCTACTCCGATCATCAGTGAGATTATGACTAGAATTCCGAACAGGAAAACAAGCCCCAGGCGTTTAAGAAGAGAAGTGATACCCGACTTTGGGATATAAGCGGTATGCTCTTTCAAAAATAGTTTCCTCCTTTGATGTATTAGTTTTAGCTAACCAATTTAGTAAAAGAATAGCCTGATAAAAACGGGTTAACAGGCAATTCTTTTCAGATAATTGTACTAAAGACTTTTTATATCATAAAGTCTCCTGTAAGAGGAGAGTCAAGTCTCTTTTTGTATTTTTTTATTCAATAAAACAACTGCTGTAAATGATACGATGCATTCGGCACAGACCATAACATACCAGATGGACTGGGCGCCGAACACAACAGGAAAGAGATATAGGAACAAACCGCTTAAAAGAAAGCCTCTCAGAGCAGAGAGTGTTACAGATTCTTTGACCTGTTTGACCGCCTGCAGGTAATAAGCCGCAAACACGTTAAAAGGGACAAAGAGAAAACATAGAAAATATTTTCTTAAAGCGGCGGGAGCTATCATCAGGACGGAATCGGAGGCCTTCATAAAAATGCTGACAATTTCCAGAGGGAATAAGAAGCTGGCAGCTGCCGCTGCAGTTCCGATGACAGCTGCGGTAATACATCCCCAGTTTTTTGTTTCCTGAATCCGTCTCCACTGCCGGGCACCCAGATTTTCAGCCACAATCGGCTGAGCAGCATTTCCAATGCCGTAGCTAAATGTCTGGACAAGCGTAAAAAGGCTGCTGGCAACGCCGTAAACAGCTAATTCACTGCTGCCCAGATACCGCATGATCTGATTATTAAATAGAATGATCAGAAATCCCATACCAACAGAACAAAGAAAGGAAGGCAATCCAACAGACAGGATTTCTTTTCCCTGCCTGAAGAAAGCAGTGATCCGGACAAAAGCAATGGTGTTTTTCCTGGAAAAGAAGTGGAAAAGCTGGATGGAAAAAGCGATGCCCTGTCCTGCAACAGTAGCAATAGCGGCGCCCTGAATCCCAAGGTCACAGGTAAACGTCAGAAAATAATCTCCGAAAATATTGAATATGCCGCCGCAAACAGTAGCGATACCCACAAGAGAAGGCGATCCGTCATTGCGTATGAACATTCCCAGATAATATCCTATCGGCCAGAGAGGAATGCCCCATTTCAGCCATCCAACATATTCTAACGCCAATGGCAGGAGCTGCTCATCCGCGCCGAAGAGCCTGAGCAGAGATTTATCGAAGAAGAAAATGACCAGCCATACAAATAGGGAAGCCGTGCAGATCAGAAGAAAGGAAACAGTAAATGCCAGATTGCTCTCATACTTTTTGCCTGCACCCCGGGCAGTGCTGAACAGAACTGCCCCTCCATTGCCGAATAATACGCTCAAACAGCAAAATAAAGTCCAAAAAGGCGAGATACATGCAAGGGCTGCCGTACCGGCAGCGCCTTCATACTGCCCTACTACGATCATATCTACAAGGGAATAGATACTCATAACCAGTCCGCTGAAAAGACTGGGAGAGAGATACTTAAAATATAATCTGCGAATATTTCCGGTTTTTAAATCCATGGTTTGTTCTCCTCTTTTTCTGTAATTGACATTTTAGGCTGCATTCCTTACAATACAGTATAATCTCTCCTGTGACAGGAGAGTCAAGGAGGTGATCCTATGGAGAAAAAAGCATTGCTTTCCATTGGCGACTTTTCAAAGGTTACTGGAGTGGGCATAAAAGCCCTGAGATATTATGATGAAGTCGGTATCCTGCCGCCGGCTTATCTTGATCCTGCCTCAGGGTACCGTTATTACTCCTTTCAGCAGAAAGCAGTGGTAGATGCCATACAATTTTGTGTGGAACTGGGAATACCACTGAAACAGTTTCCGGAATATACCAACGAACCTGTTTCCTGGATCCGCTATGCGGATTTAGTGGAACGGGGAGAAGAAATTGTGAGCGGGAAAATAAAAGCCCTGCAGGAGCATCTTGCCTTACTCAAACAAATGCGGAAAGAAATCCAGCGCGCTGAAAACAGTTATAAAAATAACCAGCCGGCACAATACTGTCTGCCGGCACGGGATTGCTGGATTGTTCCTTATGAGGGCACACAATCCTGTGAAGCATCCAGACAGCTTACGAATAAAATCATTCTGGACATCCATGAGAATGGGCTGCGTCTGGGAAATACAGGTGGCTTGGTGCTTCTGCGGCGGCATGAAAAGTGGCAGCAGTTTTTGTTTGTAGATGTGCAAAAGCCCATTGGCAGGACATACCGATCCTCTCAGATTATCCATATTCCTCAGGGAATGTATTTCTGTAAAAAAGTAGAACACAGTGATATACAGCAAGTCTGGGAATGGAGTAAGCCCTTGGTGCCGGAGGATAAGATAAAGCTGGTAATCGAAACAGAACTTTTTGTAGGAAACTATAGCTTTTCCGCCCCTGTATTAGAGCAGCGGTGCTTTTTGATTCCATGAGAAGAGCGATTTCTATAGAATCCAGCAGAGAAAGGAGCAGCTCTAAAATTATCCTCCCCGTTCTGTCAGATTTTCTTGCTACTGAGAAAAACTCCCATTATAATAAAAGACACATAACAGCAAGTATCAGACAGAGGGGTAATAGAACATGAACCGAATTTTAGTTGTAGAAGACGACCTGACGCTTTGCGCAGGTCTTTGTTTTGAATTGGACAGCGCGGGATACCTGACAGTGGCTGCCTACAGCTGCCGAAAGGCGTGCCAGCTTCTGGAGCCGGATTCCTTTTCCCTGGCGCTTCTGGATGTGAATCTTCCGGATGGAAGCGGCTTTGACCTGTGCCGGAAGATCAAGGAGACCCAGCCTGAGCTTCCGGTGATCTTTCTTACTGCCAATGACCTGGAGCAGGATATTGTGCAGGGATTTGACCTAGGAGCAGAGGACTATGTGACTAAACCTTTTCATATGAGTGTCCTTCTGAAACGCATCCAGGTAGCCCTTCGCAGAGGCAGGAAAGAGGAACGTCCGTCAGACCGGTGGAGCGACGGGTATCTTTCCCTGGATTTCGATGGGCTTACGGCAAACCGGGGGCAGGAAAAGCTGGCGATCACACCCAATGAATATAAGCTTCTGCGCATCCTGACCCAAAACGCCGGGAACATCCTGACCCGCCAGCTGCTGCTGGAGCGGCTGTGGGACAGCGGCGGCAATTTTATTGACGACCACACGCTGACAGTGACTATGAACCGGCTGAGAGCAAAGATCGAGGATGAGAGGCACACCTACATACAAACTGTGCGGGGCATGGGATATATCTGGAAAGGGGTGCGTGCATGAAAAAGAGATATACCCGATTTAACCAGACAGCACCCCTGATTCTTGCCGGGCTATTGTTTGCGGCGCTGATCTGGCTGCTCTGGACCTATGTGCCCAGGGCAGCTGTACGGCATGGGATCCTGGCGGTCTGCATAGGGATCTTTCTGCTGGCAGAGCTGTGGGTGCTGGTATGGAGACGGCAGATCAGCCGGTTTGCAGATGAGGTGTGCGGGACCCTGGATGCTGCCATTGCCGGGAGAGAACCGGATACCTCCGGACTTTACGAAGATTCCCTGACGGCAAAAGTCCAGGGAAAGCTGAGACAGTTTTATGATCTGATGGGGGAAAGCAGGCAGCAGAGCCTGCGGGATAAGGAAATCATCCAGAGCCTAGTCAGCGATATCTCCCATCAGGTAAAAACACCGGTGGCAGGGATGCGCCTGTATGCCGGCATCCTGAAAAATCCCCGGCTGTCGGCAGAAAAGCGGCAGCAGTCTCTTGAGGCCATGGAAGCCCAGCTGGATAAGCTGGATTTTCTCATGCAGTCCCTGATCAAAATGTCCCGGCTGGAGACAGGCACCTTTGTGCTGCACCCGGAAAAGATACGGCTGAACGATACCATTGCCTTTGCTATGAGTACGGTGTGGGCAAAAGCAGAGCAAAAAGGGGTCACCCTGACTGCTCAGTGCGCTCCGGACATTCTGGTACGGCATGATCCCAAGTGGACGGCAGAAGCCATCGGGAATCTTTTGGACAATGGGGTGAAATACACCAAACCCGGCGGCAGTGTGTCGGTGGAAGTTTCTCCCTGGCAGTTTTACACCCGTGTGGATATCAGGGACACAGGGATCGGCATTTCAGAAGAAGATTACCACCGGGTGTTCCAGCGGTTTTACCGGGCGCAGGAGACCTCCCAGGAGGAGGGCGTGGGGCTGGGGCTGTATCTGGCAAACGGCATTATTACCCGGCAGAAGGGCTATATCAGCGTAAAGTCCCAAAAAGGCGAAGGCACGGTATTTTCCGTATATCTGCTCAACGAAGGATAGGACAGGAGAAGTAAAGGAGAAGCTTATGGACATTGTAACGATACGGAATTTAAAGAAAAGCTTTGGAAAAGGAGAAAGCCGGGTACAGGCGCTCAGAGGCATTGACCTTACCATAGAAAAAGGAAAATTTACTGCCGTCATCGGCGTTTCCGGTTCCGGAAAAACCACCTTGCTGAACATGATCGGCGGGCTGGACATTCCCGATGAAGGGGAAGTGGTGGTAGACGGCGTGAAGCTGTCCGGGATGAAAGAGAAAGAGCTGGCAGTCTTTCGCCGCAGTAAGGTGGGATTTGTGTATCAGAATTTTAATCTGGTGCCCACCCTGACGGTAAGGGAAAACATTTTGTTTCCATTAAGTCTGGCAGGATCTTCGCCGGATCCTGTGTTTTTTGAAGAGATCACAGAGCTTCTGGGGCTTAAGAAGCGCCTGGATGCCTATCCTCATGAGCTGTCCGGAGGGGGACAGCAGCGGGCAGCCATTGCCCGGGCGCTGATGGCAAAACCTTCCATACTTCTTGCCGATGAGCCCACCGGAAATCTGGACAGCAAAAACGGGCAGAATGTGCTGGGACTTCTGAAGCTGTCGGTGGAAACCTACCATCAGACGCTGGTGATGATCACCCACAACCTGGAGATCGCCCAGATGGCAGACCGGGTGGTGCGGATAGAAGACGGCTGCATCTGCGGGCAGGAGGTAGGCCATGCTTGCGAATTCTAACCTGAAGATCTGCCGGATCCTGGTGCGGCAAAATTTCCGTTTTCACCGGATCAGGAGTCTGCTTTTGATCCTGTCGGCAGCTCTGGTGACCGGGCTGTACAGTTTTGTTTTTCTGATGGGAAATTCTATGGAGGACGCCCTTTTGCTCAGCTATGAGTACAGCTATGGATCCGTCAGCCATATCTTATATACAGGCATGACCGAAGGGCAGGCAGATACGGTTGCCAAAAACGGGGAGGTCAAAAGCACAGTCCGCCTCAGCACCATAGGACAGCTGTCGGATCCTATGATGGGACAGCGGCTGGTGAAGCTGGCAGTGACCGACCGGGAATATGCAGAATCGGTTCTTTCAGTTCCTGAAACAGGGCGGCTTCCCCGGGAGAAGGGAGAGATCGCCCTGGATGAATTTACTATGGATTCCCTGGGTGTTTCTCATGAACTGGGAGCTTCGGTATCCCTTTTGTGGACGGATCCTCAGGGAAATTCCTATACTTCGGATTTTACCCTGTGCGGCTGGTGGAACAGTTCCACGAATTTTACGGAGGCATGTGCCTGGATCACGGAGGAGGCTGCAGAGGAGCTTTCCCCTGGGTATCAGGAGGAAACGGCGCATAATGTTACCCTGGGCGTTATGCTGCACCAGCCAAAGGATACCGAGGCGCAGGCGCAGGAAATCCTGGATGCCCAGGGAGTGTCCGGGGTGAGCTTTACGGTGAATACGGCTTACCAGATTGCCATGCGGGAGCGGGCAGCCGATCAGGCGCTGCCCTATTATCTGCCGGCAGCGGCGGTGCTGATCTGCGGTTATCTGATGATGTACAGCATTGTC
Source organism: Candidatus Blautia merdavium (assembly GCA_019119975.1). GTDB lineage: Bacteria > Bacillota > Clostridia > Lachnospirales > Lachnospiraceae > Blautia > Blautia merdavium. The sequence continues at coordinate 6,651 of DWVZ01000200.1, forward strand.
CATGTGGCGGCGCAGCAGGATCTTCTGCATTTTGCAGGGCTGAAATCCCTGGGCATGACGCCCCGGCAGATCTGCCATATGCTGTGGGCGGAAGGGTGCGCGGTATCCGTGCTTGGTCTGCTGCCGGGCTGGCTTCTGGGATTTCTGCTGGACCTTGGGATCACCAGCCGGCTGATCGGCGGCATGGGAGCCTATTCGGCGCTTGCCTTCCTTACCTGGAAGCCTTTTGTGCTGGCTGGGATCTGTACGGCAGCCACTGCCTTTCTGGCGTATCTGCGCCCGGTTCTGCGGCTGTGCAGGCTGACACCGGCACAGACCATAGAGAACGCCATGGAAAAGATGCCGCAGCCCAGGAAGGGATCGGATGGGCGCACGACCCTCTGGACCCTTGCCGTAAGGGCGCTGAGACAGGAACGGGGACGTACCTTCCTGTCGGCGGTGACCCTCCTGCTGGCAGCGCTGCTGCTCCTTGCCCAGTGGATCCAGTATATCAGCTACCGGGAGGATTTATACCTGGCAGGGCTGTCTCCCTGGGATTATACCCTGGCGGACGGTTCTGCCTATCTGTCCATGCAGCGGTATAATGAAAACAACCAGGGCATTACCGGTGAAACGGTGCAGGAGCTGAGAAACCGCCCGGAAGTTGTAAAAGTCAGCGGATTAAAAAGCAAAGAGGTGACGCTTACTGCTTCCGATGAACTTCGCCGGCGGATCGTTGACTATTACAACCAGCCATACGACGATACCCATACTCTCCGGGAGACTCAGGAGGGCTATACAGACTGGTGCCAGGGACTGGACCGATTGGAGGAGACCGGGGAATATACGGCTCTTATTCTGGGCATAGAAGGGGATTATCTGGGGTATGTATTGGAAAACAGCCCCTTTACCAGCGGAAGCTTTGACGCAGAGGCTTTTGCTTCCGGCAGGTATGTGCTGGCAGGAGGCGCTAGTCATGAGGGAATCTCTTCCCCGGCGCAGGGAGAGAAGGCTGTGATCTGCGGACAGTCCTTTGAAGTGATGGGATCGGTCATGCATGATGACAATTACCTTTCCGGTGCGGACAGCCGGGAGGCGGCATTTCATATCGCCTACCTGCTGCCAGCGGAGGTTTTTGACCAACTGTTCCCGGACCAGGCATACCGGCAGCTGGCAGTACAGATCCATCCGGAGCGGCGGGCATCCTTTGAAGCGTATCTGGATCAGTATGAGCAGCAGCTGAACCGGGGCGTGGGCATTACCCGCAAAAGTGAGTACCGGGAAAGCTTCCAGACTGCCAGGCTGAATTCCATCCTTCCCCAGCTGATCGTGGGACTGGTACTTCTGGGAATCGCGGTTTTAAACTTTATCAATCTGCTGATCGCAAAAGCTGTGAGCCGCAGACAGAAATTTGCCGTTTATGAAAGCCTGGGGATGACACGGGCGCAGCTGCGCAGGCTGCTGCTGACAGAAGGGGTGCTTCATGGGGCGCTGATGGCTGCGGCAGTATCTCTGCCCGCAGTATGTTTTGCCAGATTTGCCATGCCTCTGATCCTGGAGCGGAAGGAGTCCTGGTGTCTGGTCTATACCTTTTCCTTAATGCCCCTGTGGATCCTTCTGCCGGTGCTCCTGCTGCTGGGCATAGGGGTGCCGCTGCCCTGTTATTGCTTCCTGACCCGGGGCAGCCTGACGGAGCGGATGGGGACAGCGCAGTGAAAAGAAGAGCGTTTCTGAAGACAGAGGCGCTTTTTTGTTACAAAAATGTACCTTTCTTGTACCGGAGCTGTGACTTTGGTCTGATAGACTAAATCCAGATAAGAAATCAGATTAAAACAGAAAAGTCAGCAGTCAGTACAAGGAGGTAAACGTTATGGAAGCGATTCTAAAAGCAGCAGGACTGAAAAAATATTATGGGAAAGGCGAAGCCATGGTGAAAGCGCTGGACGGCGTGGATCTGGAAATCGAACGGGGGAAATTTACTGCCATCATCGGCACTTCCGGTTCTGGAAAATCCACGCTGCTCCACATGCTGGGGGGACTGGACGTACCCACAGCGGGAAGCATCCGGGTGGGAAATACAGAGCTTTCCAGGCTGAACAGCGAACAGGCGACTATCTTCCGGCGCAAGCAGATCGGATTCATATTTCAGAATTACAATCTGGTGCCTGTGCTCAGTGTATGGGAGAATATCATCTTTCCCATTGCCCTGGACGGGCGCAGACCGGACCAGAAGTTCATCCTGGAGGTGGTAAAGCTTCTGGGACTGGAGAAAAAGCTGGACAGCCTGCCAAACAACCTGTCCGGAGGACAGCAGCAGCGTGTGGCGATCGCAAGGGCGCTGGCCAGCAAGCCTTCCATCATTCTTGCCGACGAGCCAACAGGGAACCTGGACAGCAAGACCAGCGACGACGTGATCGGACTGCTGAAGATGACAGGACAGGAATTTTCCCAGACCATTGTAATGATCACCCACAACCCGGAAATCGCCCGCATGGCAGACCGGGTGATCCGTATCGAGGATGGAAAGATTGTATCCGAGGAAGGAGGGCAGGCAAGATGAGGACAGGCAAGAAGGAAACCAACAGGAAATGGGAGCCGGTCCGGACGCTGAACGGGCGGATGTTCCGAAAGCAGAAGGGAAGGAATCTGGCAGCGGTGCTTGCCATTGTCATGACAGCCATGATGTTTACCACGCTGTTTACGCTGGCGCAGAGTATGAATGAGAACCTGATCGAAATGACCTTCCGGCAGACAGGATACAATGCCCAGGCATCTTTCAAACAGATCGATCCGGCAGATGCAGAGAAGATCGCCGCCCATCCGGACGTGGAGGAAGTGGGAGAGAGCCTTGTACTGGGAATTGCCCAGAATGACGGGCTGGCAGGACGCCAGGTAGAAATCCGGTGGGCAGACGAAAGCTATGCCTCCCATTCCTTTGCCGAACCCACCACAGGACATATGCCCCAAAAGGCAGACGAGGCGGCGCTGGATACTCTGACCCTGGACCGTCTGGGAATCCCTCATGAAGTAGGGCAGACCGTGACCCTGGAGTGGAAAAAAGATCTGGCGGATCCCCAGGAGGAGCCTTTCAGCTCTCAGTTTACGCTCTGCGGATTCTGGGAGGGGAATGAATCCGTTTATGCCAGCATGGCTTGGGTCAGCCGGGAATTTGCCGATGAGATGACGGGCAAAGCCTACAATACCGGCAGTACCCTGGGACAGTACATGGCGCAGGTCAGTCTCTGCCGGGATGACAGCATTGCTTCCGATATGGACCGGGTCCTGCAGGATACAGGACTTGAAGGGCTGGAATACAGCGTGAACCTTGCCTATTCTCCGGAAATGGGAGCCACTGCCCTTCAGGAAACCCTTCCCATGTATCTGGGAATGATCCTGGTGTTCCTGGCAGGCTATCTGATCATTTATAATATTTTTCAGATCAGCGTCACCGCGGACGTACAGTTTTATGGAAAACTGAAAACTCTGGGAACCACGGCGCGGCAGCTGAAGAAGCTGATCTATGGACAGGCGGCGCGCCTGTGCCTGCTGGGAATTCCGCTGGGGCTGCTCCTTGGGTGGTTTTTAGGACTGGTACTGGTCCCGGCGTTCACCGGGGTTCTGGAGGGAGGCGGAAAGGTCTCTGTAAATCCGGTGATCTTTGTGGGAGCGGCAGTTTTTACCTGTATGACTGTGCTGATCTCCTGTCTGCGTCCGGCTCATCTGGCAGGAAAGGTCTCCCCAGTGGAGGCGCTGCGGATGAGCGACGCGGACGGAAAAGGGAAGAAGAAGACCAGACGCGGCGAAAAAGGAGCCTCCCTGGCAGGTATGGCATGGGCAAATCTGGGAAGGAATCGGAAACGCACGGTTATTGTGATCTGTTCCCTGAGCCTGGGGCTTGTGCTGCTGGACTGCTTTTATGCCAAGAATGCCGCGTTTGATATGGAGAAATATCTGGCAGATCTGACAGTGGCAGACTTTACCCTTACCGATGCCACCAGTGAAGATTACATCGGGGGCTACAACCCTCAGGGAACGACTTTGAATGAGGATCTGGTCCGGCAGATGGAGCAGATGGAAGGAACTGAAGCTGTGGGGCATCTTTATTCCAAATGGACAGACTGGACCCTGGACGACGGTACCGCTGAAAACATAGAGAACTTTTATACCGAAGATAAGATGAAGGACTGGGCATCCTATGACCCTCACGGAGCAGAGCAGGTGACCCGGGCGCTGGAAGAGAGGCAGGCAGGGGCTGTGCTCTATGGCATGGATGGAATTCCGCTGGAAGTGATGACGCAGCAGCAGTATCTGATGCAGGGATCGTTTGACCCGGAGGCTTTTGCCGCAGGAAATTTCGTGCTGGCAGTAGGTCCGTCCGCTGAGCCGGGAGAACCGTATGACCTTCTTCCCGCGCCTTCGGCAGGCAGTCAGGTAACGCTGGATGGGAAGAGTTATACAGTTATGGCAGTGGTTTATCCGGCAGCGCCTGTCATGGAAGGGGCAAGTGAAACAGGGGCAGCCGATGTGCTGGAGCTTTCCTTTATCCTTCCTCTGGATACCTTCCGGCAGCTGTATCCGGATCATACCATGCGCAAGCTGTTTGTCAATGTGGAGGACTCCTGTCGGCAGCAGACCCAGCAATGGCTCAAGGAGTATACGGAAACAGTGGATGTCAGCCTTCCGGTTATTTCCCGTCAGACCATGGCAGAACAGTATGAGGCAGAGACACGTTCCTCTGCGGTTATGGGAAATGCAGTGAGTATCATCATCGCTCTGGTGGGGGTTCTGAATTTCGTGAATTCTATGGTGACTGCCATTGTTTCCCGCAGGAGAGAGTTTGCTATGATCCAGAGCGTGGGCATGACCAAGAAGCAGCTGTGCCGGATGCTGGTCTTTGAAGGGCTGTACTATGCAGGCATTACGCTGGCAGTGTCCTTTGTGATCAGTGCCCTGGCAGTGGGCGTGGTGATCCGCGCCATGGTGGAGGGCGGATTTACTACCTTTCATTTTACTCTGCTGCCCCTGGGTATCTGCGCGCCGGTCCTGCTTTTGTTTGCCGTGCTGATTCCGTTTCTGTGCTTTAAAAATCTGGAGAAACAGAGCATCGTGGAGCGGCTGCGGATGGACTGACTTGAGAGCGGCAGGACATTCAGGAGAAAATCCGCGGAAAAAACCAGCCAGAAAGAAAAGAGCCCTGTGCGGCAATGTCATGAAGTCTAGTGATGACATTGCCTGCACAAGGCTCTTTTCTTTATTACGAAGCAGGAGCGCTTACATTCTCTTTAACTGTCTTCCTGTAAACGGGTTCATACGCAGGAAATTCTCTGTCTGGTAAAGGAAGAATTTCACATACACACGGCGCTTTCTTGGATTGGTGAAGATTTCGGTGGAAATCTTCCAGATGGGGTGTCTCTGACGTCCTCTTAACAGAGGCTGTGACAGATGCACATTGAAGAAATCGATCATAGGTCCCATCAGGAAAGCAGTAACAATGGTGCCGATACCCACGAAGCTGAGAATTGCAGGAAGAGCGCCGCCTCCGGCAAGGAAAGCTCCGATACCTACAGAGACACAGATAAAGTCGCTGACGATACGGCAGGTGCGGAATTTGGCAATTCTCCATTTATGTGTAGCGATCAGAGAGAGCGCGTCATAGGTGGATACGCCCAGGTCCGCGGTGAAATATAAGGATGCGGCGATACAGGATAACAGTACGCCGATCAGCAGGCAGATCAGGCGGGCAAATACACTCAGGTCCGGGAAGAGGTATAAGAAAAACTTGTGTGAGTAATCTGCCACATATCCCAGGACGGTCAGGTTGATCAGAGTTGCCAGCCCGATGTAATGCCGGTCTATCAGAAATACAACCAGAAGCATGATCAGGCACAGGGCGGTATACAGAGTACCGTAACTGAGCGGGATCAGCTGGTTCAAACCTGAGTTAAAGGATTGATAAGGATCGACTCCAAATGCGGCAAGCTTGAAGATACCTACACTGATACCGGATAACAGAACTCCGATGATGCACATGATGATTCTTTTCTTTAACATTTCCATTTTCAACATCCCCACTTTCCCGGCGTGTGCCCACGCTGCGAATTGACTTTTTTCCTTTCAAACGGTTATAATTATAGTAATGAGAAGGGGATATTTCTATAAATAAAATACACATTTTTATAAATATAGTACCAGGATAGCAGAGGCTTGACCGATTTTAGGGAAGGCACCGCTGCTTTAGGAGAAAAGGGAGAACAGGAGGTATCTGCTATGGAACAGAAAAAAGTCATCACCAAGCCCTCTCTGGAAGAAGACAAAATCCACGGCACCAGAGAATTTCCGGTACAGGTGTACCGGGAAAACTACGCACCGTATCCTATGGGGATCATGGATATCCACTGGCACAGATTTCTGGAGCTGGATATTGTGGTGAAAGGGAAAATCAAAATACAGGATGGAGACAAGGAATACATACTGGAAACCGGTCAGGGGATTTTCGTTAATTCCAATGTACTCCATAAATCCAGGGCGCTGGGAACCCCAGGAGAGACCGAGCAGATAAGCCTGATCTTTGCCCCGGAATTTCTGGCGCCTTCGGACAGCGCCATTTATAAAGAAGAAATCCAGCCGTTTCTGGGACAGGAAGGAATCTCCACCGAGATCCTTACGCCGGAGATTCCCTGGCAGAGGGAGGTTCTGCGGCTTTCTATGGAGGCGGGAGACCGGTTCCTGCATTTGAAAGGAAACCGTATGGAAATCCATCTGCTGCTGTGCCGGATCTGGAAGATCCTGGTCAATGAGGCAAGAGAAAGAACGGAAAAAGAAGGCAATGAAAATGGGATCCTTCAGGAGCGTGGGAAAAAAATGCTTACTTATATAGAAGAACATTACGCAGAACCGATCACAGCCGAAGACCTGGCAGATGCGGCGAAGGTCAGCAGGACCGAATGCTTCCGCTGCTTTAAAGAGGTAACAGGTCAGAAGCCCTTTGCCTACCTGAACCGGTACCGTCTGCGCCAGGCAGCCCTTCTGCTGAAGAATACAGATCTGTCCATCTGCGAGGTGGGCAATCAATGCGGCTTCAGCTATCAGAGTTATTTCGGAAAGATGTTCCGGGAGGCGTACGGCATGACGCCCTTTGAATACCGGAAAATGGTGGACCGCAATCCGGACCTGGGAGAAGTCTGATGCCGAAAGCCTGCTCTGAGCGTTTTTAAGGCAGCGGCGGCAACCGGAGATCAGAAAAAACAGATGCAGATAGTTTTTTACAAAGATCGATCAGGTCTTTGTAAAAGCTATCTGCTCTTTTTTTACTTTTTTTGGCATTTTTTTAAATAGTTTTAACACGGATTTTGGGAAAGTGAGATAGTTTGTAAAAACGATTCCGTATAAAATACCAACTTGAAAGCGAGAACACAAGAAAAAGCTGAAAGTAAAACAGAAAGAAAAATAGTAAAGCAAAAGTAGTAAAGAAAAGTAGTAAAGCAAAAAGTAAAAAAGAAAGCAAAACAGTAGGGAGGAGAAAACACTGTGTCAGAAATTATACTGAGAAATGTCTGTAAGCAGTTTGACAATGCCCATTATGCGGTAAAGGATTTTAATCTGGACATCCAGGACCGTGAATTCATTATCTTTGTCGGTCCGTCCGGCTGCGGCAAATCCACCACGCTGAGAATGATCGCAGGGCTGGAAGACATCAGTGACGGTGAGTTATGGATCGACGGTGAGCTGTGTAATTATTATGAGCCAAAGGACAGAGGTCTGTCCATGGTATTCCAGAATTACGCGCTGTACCCCAATATGACGGTATATGGAAATCTGGCGTATGCCTTAAAGATCCGAAAAGTACCGAAAAAAGAAATTGATGAAAAAGTCCGCCAGGTGGCAAAGACGCTGGAGATCGAACATCTCCTGGATCGAAAACCGGCAGCACTTTCCGGCGGGCAGAAGCAGCGTGTGGCGATCGGAAGCGCCATCATCCGCAAGCCGAAAGCATTTCTGATGGATGAGCCTTTATCCAATCTGGACGCCAAGCTGAGGGCACAGATGCGCATTGAGCTTGCCAAACTCCATAAAGATCTGGCGACTACCATCATTTATGTGACTCACGACCAGACAGAAGCCATGACTCTGGGAACCAGGATCGTGGTCATGAAAGACGGAGTGGTCCAGCAGGTGGAAGCGCCCATTCAGCTGTATAATCATCCTGCCAATCTGTTCGTGGCGGGCTTCATCGGTTCCCCGTCCATGAATTTCTTCGACGGCGTTGTGGAAGAGGAAAGCGGAAAAGCAGTGGTGTATTTCGGAGACAGAACGAGCGGAAGAAAGCTTTACCTGAAAGGGGACAAGGCAGAAACCGCCTTGAGAAGGGAGCTGGGCAGACAGGTGGTCCTGGGTGTGCGTCCGGAAGATATCTATGAGTATGAAGAAGCCAAGGCAAAAGGATTCCACAAAGATACTGTTGGCGCGCAGGTACGCATATCCGCAAGAGAGATGCTGGGGGCAGAAGTCGTCCTCTATTTCGATGAGGGAGGAAAGACCCATGCAGTCCGTCTTAGTCCGGAGAATGAGACCAGGACAGGAGACTGGATCGACCTGTATATGGACCCCTCCAGGATCCACATCTTTGATAAAGAAACCGAAGAAAATATCTTTTACAGGGAGGAGATCTGATTATGAATACAGGGAAAAAGAAAAAGCTGAACTGGACCCCATACTGCTATCTGATCCCATGTATGCTGGTGTTCGCTGTGTTTTTATTCTACCCGTTTTTCAAGACCATTTACCTGAGTCTTTTCCTCACAGATAAAATGGGACAGGCAAAGATTTTTGTAGGATTGGAGAATTACATAGACCTTCTGACTTCCGAATCGTTCCGGAACAGTCTGAAAGTAACGCTGATCTTTGTAGTGATCGTTGTAGTGGGAAGTATGCTTTTGGGGCTGATCGCTGCGGTGCTGTGCAATAAGGCATTCCCGGGAATCCGTTTCTTCAGTACGGCATATGCCCTTCCCATGGCAATCGCCTCCAGCTCCGCAGCCATGATCTTTCAGATCATGCTTCACCCGACTGTGGGTATTGTAAATAAGCTTTTAGGTCTGGATATCAACTGGCTGAACAATCCGGACACAGCCCTTTACTGTGTGGCGATCCTGACTGCCTGGCTCAACAGCGGCATCAATTTCCTTTACTTCTCAGCAGGACTGGGAAATATTGATGAGACCATTTACGAGAGAGCTTCTGTAGACGGCGCCAGCGGGATCCAGCAGTTTTTCAGCCTGACGCTGCCGGGGCTTTCCCCCATTATGTTCTATACGCTGGTGGTCAATGTGATCCAGGCGTTCCAGTCCTTTGGACAGATCAAGATCCTGACCGAGGGCGGTCCCGATGAAACCACCAATGTCATCGTGTATTCCATTTACCGGGATGCCTTCTTTAACTATCGTTTCGGAAGCGCGGCTGCCCAGTCTGTGATCCTGTTTATTATCGTCATGATCATTACACTGATCATGTTCCGTATTGAAAAGAAAGGAGTTAGCTATTCATGAGTCAGTCAAACGATATGGCATTGAGAAGCCAGAACACCATCAGCAGAGAAGAGCTGCTGGCGCTGAAAAAAGAGATGAATGCTAAAGCCCTGACGCGAAGGAGGATCCGCACAGGCTCCCGTCTGGCGCTGAATGCTGTGGTGGCTTTTGTTATGCTGCTGCCGCTGCTGTATGCGGTCAGTATTGCATTCATGCCCTCAGGGGAGCTGTTTACCACAGAGCTGAACCTGATTCCCCAAAGCCCTACGGTGCAGAACTTTATTGATGCCTTTACCAATGTGCCTCTGATCCGGTTTATCCTGAACTCCTTTGTTATGGCAGGCTGCATCACTATCGGACAGATCATCACCTGCGCCCTGGCGGCATTTGCCTTTTCTTTCCTGGAATTTAAGGGGAAGGGAATCCTTTTCATGATCGTCATGGCGACCATGATGGTTCCCGGAGAGGCAACGATCATTTCCAATTACCTGACTGTGGGAAATCTGGGAATGCTGGATACCTATCCGGTACTGATCGTACCTTACCTGACCTCTGCCATGGGAATTTTCCTGTTCCGTCAGTTTTATATGTCCTTCCCCATGTCTTTGTATGAATCTGCAAAGCTGGACGGATGCAGCAACCTGAGATTTATTGTCAGTATCCTGATCCCTCTGACAAAATCTGCTATCGGCGCCATGGCAGTCTATACCTTCATCAATGCATGGAACATGTATATGTGGCCATTGCTGGTAACAGGCTCCAACAGCATGAGAACAGTTCAGATCGGTATCAGTATGCTGAACAGTGTGGACTCCCAGTCCATTACCATGATGATCGCAGGGGTAGTCATTGTCATCATCCCATCCATTTCCATCTTCATCGTGGGACAGAAACAGCTGATCCGGGGGATGTTCTCCGGCGCGGTGAAAGGCTAGTATGTTCTCTGGAGCGGTGAAAGACTAATATGTTTTTTCGGAGCGGTGAAAGCTTAGTAGGTTCTCCGAAGTGGTCAAAGGTAGAAAGAAGAAAAGCTAAATAAGGAAGAAAAATCAAGTAAGAAGAAAAAGGAGAAAAAGAATGAAGAAAAGAATCGTTTCAATTTTGCTGGCAGGCGTTCTGGCGGCAGGTACTCTGGCAGGCTGCGGCAATGGAAAGACTCTGGAGGAGCAGACCGCGTCTGCAGACGGCAGCGCTGATACAACAGAATCCGCAGAGGCAGTCAGCATGGCAGGGGCAGATGAGGTAGACGGAACAGAGATCACCTTCTGGCATTCCATGGGCGGCGTCAACGGTCAGGCGATCGACGAGCTGGTAAAACGCTTTAATGAGGAAAATGAACTGGGCATTACCGTGACTGCGGAGTACCAGGGAGAATATGACGATGCTCTGAATAAATTAAAAAGCGCACAGATCGGAAACATGGGCGCGGATCTGGTACAGGTCTATGAGATCGGAACAAGATTCATGATCGATTCCGGATGGATCATTCCCATGCAGCAGATGATCGATGAGGACAGCTATGATCTTTCCCAGATCGAGCCCAACCTGGCTGCCTACTATACCATTGACGAGCAGCTGTATTCGATGCCTTTTAACTCATCCACTCCTTTGATGTACTACAACAAAGATATGTTTGACGCAGCAGGGATCACAGAGATTCCCACCAGCCTGGAAGGCATCGAAGCCATCGGAGACCAGCTGATGGAGAAAGGCGGAGCAGGAGAGGTAATGTCACTGTCCATCTATGGCTGGTTCTTTGAACAGTTCCTGGGCAAACAGGGTCTGGAGTACGCGAACAACGGCAACGGAAGAGAAGATGCCGCGACAGCAGTTGCCTTTGATGAAAACAGCGGCGCAGCCAATATCCTGACAGCCTGGAAGTCCTTAAACGACAAAGGGTATGCGCCTATCGTAGGAAAAGGCGGAGACGCAGGACTGGCAGATTTCTCAGCAGGAAAATCCGCTATCACTCTGGCTTCCACAGCATCCTTAAAACAGATCCTGCAGGATGTCAACGGCAAATTTGAAGTTGGTACTGCTTACTTCCCATCCATTAAGGACAGTGATGAGGGCGGCGTATCCATCGGAGGAGCTTCTCTGTGGGCACTGAACAACGAAGATCCTAAGAAGTTAAGAGCCACCTGGGAATTTGTGAAATTCCTGGTATCTGCAGAATCCCAGGCATACTGGAACGCGCAGACCGGATATTTCCCTGTTACCGTAGCAGCCCAGGAGGAACCGGTATTCCAGGAGAACATTGCCCAGTATCCTCAGTTCCAGACAGCCATCGACCAGCTTCATGATTCTTCACCGGAATATGTGGGCGCACTTTTAAGCGTATTCTCGGAAGCCCGCGCAACCGTTGAGTCTGAGATCGAAAGCCTGTTAAATGGAAAAACAGATGTGGATGAGGCAGTGTCCGGCATGGCTGACTCCATTAACAAATCCATTGAGGAATATAATCTGGTAAACGAATAAAAATAGAAGTATCACAATAGAAGCATTACAAGTCTGCCGCTTTGAAAAAGGCGGCAGCTTTTTGTCCTGGGAGAAAAAGTTTTCTGGCAGGGCGAAGGAGAAGTATCCTGGCTTCGGACCAGGAATATTTATCATAAACAGATTGCAGCAGGAGGATAAGAGAATGACGCAGGTATTTGCCCACAGAGGCGCCAGCGGATATGCGCCGGAGAACACGCTGGAGGCGTTCTCCCAGGCAATGGAGCAGGGAGCGGACGGCATTGAACTGGACGTACAGCTGACGAAAGATAAGAAAATCGTGGTGCTCCACGATGAGACCATAGACAGGACCAGCGACCACAAAGGATATGTCAGGGACTATACCCTGGAAGAACTGAAAAAGATGTCCTTTCACAACCACATGGAAAAGTACCGGGGAATCCGCATCCCTTCTTTAAAAGAGGTATTGGATCTGGTCAGACCGGGAAAAATGAAGATTAACATTGAACTGAAGACCGGAATCTTCTGGTATGAGGGAATCGAGGAGGCAGTGACAGAGCTGGTGGAGCGGGAAGGCTTTGCAGACCGGGTGATTTATTCTTCCTTTAACCATTACAGCATTCAGAAAATTCGGGAACTGGCGCCCAAAGCCCAGACAGCCTGGCTGTTTTCCGATGTGATCCTGGACATAGAAAAAAGAGCTGCCGAAAATCAGATCGACGCCCTTCATCCTGCTGTGTACCACATGAAGATGGCAGACCTGATGGAGCGCTATTTAAACAGTGGAAGGAAGATACGGGTATGGACGGTGAACAAAGAGAAGGACCTGCGGCTTTTTATGGAAAAGAAAGTGGATGCAGTGATCACCAACTACCCGGACAAAGCCATTGCGATACGAAAGGAGATCCAGGATGCTGAAAGAGAAACGATTATTCCTGTTGGACATTGACGGCACGGTATGCATGGGGCAGCAGCTGATCAGCGGCACCCGGGAGTTTTTAAGAGAGGTAAAGGAAAGCGGAGGGCAGTTTGTATTCATCACCAACAATGCCACCAGGAGTATTGACGACTACATTCTTTCCTTTCAGAAGCTGGGAGTGATGACCAGCCACGCCAACTTTGTGACTGCCTCTTACGCCACAGTTATGTATCTGAAAAAGCATTATCCCGAAAAGCTGATCTATGTCATGGGCACCAAATCCTTTCTCAGGGAGTTAAAGAAAAATAAGATCCGGGTCACCACAGACTGTATGGATGAGGACATTGCCTGTGTCCTTATCTCCTATGACAACCAGCTGACTTATGAAAAGATCCAGGATACCTGCCAGGTGCTCAGCACCAGAAAGACCGATTATCTGGCTACTAATCCGGATTATGTGTGTCCCATTGAATTCGGGTATGTGCCGGACTGCGGAGCCATCTGCCAGATGCTGGAGCATGCAGTGGGAAGGAAACCGCTGTTTATCGGGAAACCGGAGCCAGCCATGATCGAATATGCACTGAAGCTGAATCACTTTTCCCGGGAGGAAACGCTGGTGGTGGGAGACCGGCTGTATACGGATATCTTAAGCGGACACCGGGCAGGTGTGGATACCGCTCTGGTGCTTACCGGAGAAGCCACCAGAGAACAGGCAGAGGCGTATGAATATCCGCCGGACTATATTTTTTCTTCCATCGAAAGCCTTCACAGACAATGGAGATAAGGAAAGAGGGAACTTGCACGCCGAAAGAGACAGGCGAGCTGGTTCCCTCTTTTGCGGTCAGATCACTTCCTGGGGTGTTGCGGTTTTTCGGTATTCTCCCGGGGTGCAGCCATAATTGCGCAGAAACAATTTAGAATAGTAGCTCAGATGCGCGAAACCGCAGGCAAAGGCGATCTGGGTAATGCTCATGTCTGTGGTGGTCAGCAGATGGCAGCTGACCTTCAGGCGGTAATGATTGAGAAAATCAATGGGAGACTGTCCAAGGTTCCGGCGAAAAACCGAACAGCATTTACTCCTCCCCACATTTCCTGCCCTGGCAATATCATCCAGGGAAAGTTTTTCTTCATAGTGCTGGCAGATATAGGAAACCATGGATCTTTGCACAGACAGGTCAGAACCTGTTTTTTCCCCGTCCTTTCCTGGGACAGAAGTAGGAAGGACGCCCTCCTTTTTCAGGATATGTCTCCAGAGCTGGCACAGGATCCCAATGACCTCCAGCTCATATCCGGCTTCGCTTTGCTCCTGCAGTTGGGTGATGCGGGCAAAAGAGGCGCTGACTTTCCCGCTGAAGGGATCTTCCGCAGGGAAGTGCAGGTACTCCAGAGCAGGATTTTTCAGCACCGGAAGGACATATTCGTTATAGAGCAAAGGATTTTCCGTGATCAGGTGGGCTGGGAAGATTGTACAAGAAAAGAGGCATTCCTTTTTGTTTGCGGAAAATCCATAGTGCATCTGCCGGGTGTTTACCATCAGGCAGTCCTGCTTTTTCAGGTGGACCCGTTTCCCGCTGATGAAAAAATTCATCTCCCCTTCCAGGATATAGATCCACTCCAGATCTCCGTGCCAGTGGCACAGGGCGCGCATCTGAGGATAGCGGGAGAGATAGCTTTGATGGATATACAGAGGAACTCCCAGACGGTTGTAATGTAAGATCTCAGAGGCGTCCTGCATCACATCGGTGGGCTGCAGGGGCGGGGAGGTGTTTGCATTCATAGAAAAATCTCCTTTGCGCACGATTATTATAAAAAGCTGGTACAATAGTGATAGAAAACCATTTTTTATGATAATATCATGATATCACGAAAAAAGGAAGGGGGAGGTGAAAAAGAGTGAAAGAGGAGAAAAAGGTATTTTACAGCAGTCTGATTTCCCTGGTGCTGCCCATTGCGGTGCAGAATCTGATGACTGCCCTGGTAAGCGCTTCGGACGCCCTGATGCTGGGCTTTCTGGATCAGAGCTCTTTATCTGCCGTATCCCTTGCCACCCAGGTCCAGTTTGTCCTGAATCTGTTTTTGGCTGCTCTGACCATTGGAGCTACCATCCTGGCAGCCCAGTATTGGGGGAAAGGAGATACCACGGCTGTGGAAAAAGTGCTGGGAATCGTGCTGAAGCTTTCCGCTGCGGTGGGATTTGTGTTTTTCCTGGCAGCAGCCGTCTGCCCGGGAGTGCTGATGCACATCTTTACCGGGGAAGCTGAACTGGTGGACAAAGGCATCGTCTATCTGCGGACAGTCAGTCTGTCCTATCTGTTTACGAGTGTCTCCCAGATCTATCTGTGCATCATGAAAAATACCGGGAGAACCCTGAAAAGTACTGTGTACGGGTCCACCTCTGTGGTGCTGAATATTGTGCTGAATGCAGTGCTGATCTTCGGACTTCTGGGACTTCCAAAGATGGAGATCGCGGGAGCTGCCCTGGCAACGGTCCTTGCCAGAGGCGCGGAGCTGTTCCTGGTGCTCCTGGAGAATGCCAGGACGGATACGGTGAAGATCCGCTGGGAATATCTGCGCCAGGGCGACGAAGTGCTGAAAATGGATTTCTATCATTATACAGCACCGGTCATGGCAAACGAACTGGTGTGGGGCTGCGGCTTTACCATGTTTTCCGTGATCATGGGACATTTGGGAAGCGATGCGGTGGCAGCCAATTCTCTGGCAAATATTGTGAAAAATATCATTGCCTGCATCTGCCTGGGTATCGGATCAGGAAGCGGGATCCTGGTGGGAAATGAGCTGGGAAGAGGAGCTCTTCAGAGAGCCAGAGATTACGGCAGCAGACTGTCAAAGATCGCGGTTCTATCCGGCGCAGTTTCCGGTGTGGTGATCCTTTTATGCAGTCCCCTGGTGCTGAAATTTGCCGTAAGCTTAAGTCCTCAGGCGCATGAATATCTGCGGATCATGCTGTATATGTGTTCCTATTATATGATTGGGAAATCTGTAAATGCCACAGAGGTTGCGGGAATTTTCTGCGCGGGAGGAGATACCAGGTTCGGGCTTTTGTGCGACACGGTGGTCATGTGGCTGATCGTGGTGCCTCTGGGCGCTGTTGCAGCCTTTGTACTGAAGCTTCCGGTGCTGGCGGTTTATTTCATACTGAACCTGGATGAGATGCTGAAGCTTCCGGCAGTGTACCGTCATTATAAGAAATACCAGTGGGTAAAGGATCTGACAAAATAAAAGGCGGCAAAGGGGCAGACGTCAGCGGTCAAGAAAAATAAAAAAGTTAAGTCGGAAGAGAAGAACGGAAGAGAAGAAAGGTTCCGGGGATAAAGCGGAAAAGGTAAAGATTGCCTTTGGTGGAGATGAAAAGCGATGTTTCCATTGTTCTGCCCTTATACAGCTTGAAAGGTAAGCTGAGAAGTAAGAAAGCTGACAACCCTGATAACGGAATGGGTTGTTAAGTATAATAACCAAATTTATATTGTAGTCGAAAAGGAGAAGAGAGAGATGAAAAATACGGAGAGAAGAGATGCACAGATGCCTTATGTTTCTGATGAGGAAG
This sequence comes from Candidatus Blautia merdavium, assembly GCA_019119975.1. Lineage (GTDB taxonomy): Bacteria > Bacillota > Clostridia > Lachnospirales > Lachnospiraceae > Blautia > Blautia merdavium. The sequence continues at coordinate 23,095 of DWVZ01000200.1, forward strand.
TGATGGAACAGCAGAAGAAGACGAGACGGATCCTGCAGCAGTTAAATACTGTGGATATATCAGATTTTGGCAGGATTTCAGAATTAGTCAAAGAGCTTTTTGGAAAATCCCAGGGAGCTTTCGTTAATCCGCCGTTCCACTGCGACTATGGATTCAACATTGAAACAGGGAAAAATTTTTATGCCAATTATAACTGTACTATCCTGGATGTAGCAAAGGTAAAGATCGGCGACAACTGCCAGATTGCCCCCAATGTATCCATCTATACAGCAGGACATCCGCTCCATCCGGTAGCGCGCAATTCCATGTATGAGTACGGGATTGAAGTGACGATCGGGGATAATGTATGGATCGGCGGCAGCAGTGTGATCCTTCCGGGAGTACATATCGGCGACAATGTAGTCATCGGCGCGGGAAGCGTGGTGACAAAGGATATCCCGGACTGGTGTGTGGCTGCTGGAAATCCGGCGAAGGTAATACGGAAGATCACAGATGAGGATATGAAATATTATTACAAAGACAGAGAATTTGACGAAGAAGCATGGGCAGCCGTGCAGAAATTTGCAGAGCAGCAGAAATAGTGAAAGCTCCAGACTGCCGGTCTCCTGATGCAGAGAAAGGGAGACCGGCAGTCTGGATTTGGAGGAACAGATTATGACAATGAGAGCAAGGATCCATGATGGAAAGTTATTTACCGACTACTGCGAAGGGCTGGAGGAGGACAGGCTGAAGGCGAAAAAGCTGATGAAAGCCTACAATGAAACCGATCCGGAGGATGTAAAAGGCAGAGAGAGGCTGTTAGAGGAGATTATGGGAAAGCCAGTCAAAGCCTGGGTGGAGCCCCCTTTTTATTTCTGCTATGGAAGTAATATTTCCATAGGAGAGGGAAGCTACTTGAATTTCAACTGCAATTTCATTGACGACGGAAAGATCACCATCGGAGAAAAAGTTATGTTCGGCGCAGGCGTCACCATTGCTACGGTGGGGCATCCGGTGTGCCCGGATTTGAGGGAATATATGTATACGGACCCTGTGGTCATCGAAGATAACTGCTGGATCGGCGCTGCCGTGACCATCTGTCCGGGCGTAAGGATCGGAAAGAATTCTGTCATCGGCGCAGGCAGTGTGGTGACAAAAGATATCCCGGAGAATTCTGTGGCAGTAGGAAATCCCTGCCGGGTGGTAAGAGAGATCAGTGAAAAAGACTGGAAATATTACTATAAAGACAGGGAAATCACGAAAGAAGATTTAGAGGAAGAGCGAAAACTGCGCAGACAGTAAAAGAAGCATGGGCGGCAGACAATAAAAGAAAACGATGGAACTTCAGGGAAAACTCCTGTAGAGCAGACATGGCTCTGCCAAGACAGAGTCATGTCTGTATAAATGTATCCGTGGCAGGAGCATGTCTGCACAATGGACCCAGGACTGGAGTTTATAGAAGATTTTCCACATATTTGAACAGAGGATCAAGGTAGCTCGGGTCTGTCCAGTCACAGCTTTTTCCTGCGGCTTCCCAAAGAGCTTCCATCCAGGGCTCAAAGGTTTTGGGATCCTTTTTCTCCAGGGATTTCTTCAGCAGCCTGCATAAGGTGCGGTCTTTAAAATTCATGATGCGTTCATCGTAAATGCCTCTGCCGTAGAATAAAGGGACCTCAAAGGGCAGATGCTTCAGATTCTGCTTCCGTATGGCTTCCAGATTTTCTTCATCATAAGGTGAGGCACCAACCGCGAATAAGATTAGGGACTGACCGGTCAGGGCAGACAGATGCTTTCGTATAGATTTCATACAGGACACATGACCGGCGTAAACGCCTCCGGCAGCAATGATGCAGCGATATTGCCGGAGTGTATCAAATTTGTACTGGTCGATTTCAAAAATATCGCAGGGAATAGATTCCTTCATGAGATTGGCATAATGCAGCGCAGCGCCATACTTTGATTTGTACAAGACTAAAATTTTATTCATGTGCGTCACCTTTCTGCAGCGAGAGCTGCTTTTTTTCACGTGTTTTTTCTTTTCTCAGTTTTTGTTCTAAATGGTCGGTTCCGTCGTATAATTTCATCATCAGCCGGAACAGCTGCTGGATTTCCTCATCGCTATAGATTTCAAAAAGATGGTTTAAATCTTTCTGGTAAGAGAAAAAGACAGTTTCAAAATACTGTCCGCACTTTTCAGTGGGACAAATTTGGAAGGCACGTATGTCGTTTTCCTTCTTTTTCACGTCAACAAACCCTTTCTTTTCCAAAGCATAGGCAAGTTTTTTGATATTCTGCCTGGAACAGCCTAAAAGTTTTCCTGATTCTGTAAAAGTGAGCGGCTCTTTGGACTGCCGTATAACAGACAGCAGCATAAATTGTTTTAAGGTTATTTCCGGAATGTTGTGGTCGAACAATGTCTGCAGTCTATTTCCGATAATGAAAATAGTGGAAAAGATTGCTTTGCATTGACGATCTGTTGAACCGGAAAAGCGCTGGATCAGTTCTTGAATTTGCATAAAAGCCTCCTTATAGGTAACTAGTTACTATAAGAATAGCAAAGAGACTTCCCATAGTCAAGAGAGATGCTATCAGAGAGCTTGTATCAAAAGGCCGAAGCAGATACAAAAAGAGAAAGAAAAGACCGAAAAAACTACCATGAGTTTTTCATATCAGTTAAAATAGTATTGAGGCAAAGAGTTACTAGGAGGTTTGATACTGTATGGAAATTACAACAGACATGGTAAAAAGACTCATCAAAGAACAATTCCCCGCATGGAGCCATCTGGAGATCTGTCCGGTGGCAAAAAGCGGTCATGACAACCGCACCTTTCATCTGGGAAAGAATCTGGCAGTGCGTCTGCCCAGCGGTGAGGACTATGCAGGTCAGGCAAAGAAGGAAAGTCAGTGGCTGCCGTATCTGCAGGAGCATCTGGATTATCCCATCTCAGCTCCGGCGGCAGTGGGAAAGCCTACCGCTTATTTTCCTTTCCCCTGGTCGGTAAACCGGTGGATCCAGGGAGAGACCTTAGAGGACTGCCCAGGTGCAGACCAGATGCAGCTGGCAGAAGATCTGTCAAAGGCTTTGCAAAAATTACAGGCAGTCAGCTGCCAAGGGGGACCAGCGGCAGGGAAGCACAATTTTTACCGGGGCGGAGATCTGAAGATCTACAGTCAGGAGACCTTGGACGCACTGGAGAGACTGAAAGAGAGGCTTCCTGCTGACAGGCTCAGAAACATCTGGGAAGACTGCCTTTGTGAAGGCTACAGCGGGCAGCCTGTCTGGGTCCATGGAGATGTAGCGCCGGGGAATATCCTGCTGCAGAAGGGCAGGTTTTACGGGCTGATCGATTTCGGGATTTTGGGAACCGGGGATCCTGCCTGTGATTATGCCATGGCGTGGACGTATTTCGATGAAGCAGCCAGAAGAATTTTCCTGAAAGGGCTATCCGAAGATATGGTCGGACGCGCCAGAGGCTGGGCGTTGTGGAAGGCACTGATCACTTATGAGGATGAGAAAGAAGAAGTAAGAGAAAATGCCAAAAAGACGGTGGGTGTGATCCTGGAAGAGGAAGAAAAGTCCAGCCGGGAAAGGTGAAGGGTTGCGGCTTCACAGACAGAAATGGACAGGCTTTTGCACAAAGGATAAGGTTTGCGCAAAAGCCTGTTTGGAATATGGAGATATGGGATACAGCGGTGTCTTATTTCCTTCCCAGGATCAGGATCCAGTTTTGATAAAAGCAGATGCCGCCCTCTGCCCGGAAGGGAGAAAATCCGGTTTTGTCTTTTCCGTTTAATTCCGCTTCCATCCGTGCGGTGATGGTTTCTTTCGCAGGTGCAGGCGTATTGGTCAGATGCATCCAGTCATTCAGGCGCTGCAGGATTTTGGTGTTCTGGCATTTTTCAATCACAAGTTTGTGGCTTTCAAATAATCCCTTCATTTCTGCCAGGCTTAGATTTTTTACATGAGAGGGATCACGCAGGGTTTCCAGCTGATCCTCTGTGGTCCGAAGAGTTTCTTCGGCGGCTGCCATATCCACCAGAAGCAGCTTTCCGCCGGGTTTTAACACCCGCACCATTTCGGAGAAGGCTCTGCTGACATCGGTAAAATGGTGAAAGGCGAGACGGGAAAAGACAAGGTCGAAGCTGTTGTCTAAAAAGGGGAGCTCTTCGGCATAGCCTTTGACAAAGCACAGATTTTCCAGCTGTTCTTTTTCCGCTTCCCGCTTTCCTTCTTCCAGCATAGACGCAGTCGCATCTACACAGACAACGGTACGGACACAAGGGGCAAAGGCGCGTCCGCATAGACAGGTTCCGGAGGCAACCTCTAAAATCGTGTCCGTTGGATCTGGAGCAGCCTCCGTTGTCATATACTGCAGATATTTTTTTTTGGAGAACTGGAGCCTGCTGCTTTCAAAGTTGGGCGCCTGTATGGTAAAGGAATGGTTCAGCAATTCTAAATTTGATGGTTTCATGGTTATCCTTCCTTTCTACTACGATATATTTATGGTTCATCTCCCTTACAGATAGTAAGAAATTGCCCGTCTTGTTGCTTAAGCTGTTAGCATGTAGGCAGTCATTAGATATTTTCTCTTTTCCATTACAATATAAAATGGATCATCTCCCTTACAGATGGTAAAGAATTACCCGTCTTGTTGTTTCATCTGTATAACGATGGGGCAATCGGTATTTCGGTTCCTTTTTTGATGTGGATAGGTGATTGGGTTATCCCCCTTACAGGACAGAGATCGTAATCCTGTGAAAGGGATATTTTCTGCCACTATTGACTTCTGCTTTTGACCGTATTATGATTTTATCACGGAAATACATAGAAAAATATTAGAAAATCACCATATATTATCATAATATCTTCAAAGAGGCTAAAAGAATGAAAGATTCAAAAGAACGCTATCTCAATTCAGTAAATCTTAACAGCGAGACAGAATTTCCCTATCTTGTTCTGGACGTGTGCAATGGAAGAGCACTTCCCAGGAATCCCGGCTTTCAAGTCATGCACTGGCATGAGGACTTACAGTTTATTTACGTGCTGGACGGCGCCATCGAAGTAAAGACGCTGGAGCAGTCCTTTTACGCTGAAAAAGGGGAGGGGATCTTTCTTAATAAGAGTGTGGTCCACCGGGTACGGCAAATAGGCAGCTGTCATTACAATAGTTTTCTCTTTCCGGCAGAGTTTCTGGGATTTTATGCCGGAAGTCCGGCAAGGCGCTTCGTTGACAGTGTTACAGAAAATGACCAGATATCCGTGTATCTTTTTCGCAGAGAAACTGACTGGTGCAGGGAAATTCTGTCTGTTTTAAAGCGATTATCTGAACTGGAAAGAAACAAGACTGATTTCTACGTGTATGAGGTGCTGACAGCGCTTTGCTCGCTTTGGCTTATTTTGAGAAAAAATATAGCACTGCCCCATGAGAAACCAAAAAGCGCGGTTTCTATCCGCATGGGGAAAGTCCTGCGCTTTATTGAAGAACATTATCCGGAGGATATTACCCTGGAAGATCTGGCAGACAGCGCCAATATCAGTAAATCAGAATGTACCCGGTGCTTCAAAACCTGTCTGAATACAACGCCTTACAAATATCTCATGGAATTCCGGCTGTTGAAAGCAGCCCAATTCCTGAGAGATACAGAGGAACCTGTGGGCAGGATTGCTGCTGAGACAGGCTTTCATCAGATCAGCCATTTCGGGAAATGTTTTAAGGAAAAGACAGGCTGCAGTCCCCGGCAATATCGGGAAATGGAAAGGAAGAAATAGGTCCGCGCAGGAAAATAGAGAATCTTTTTGAATGGAAGAGAGAGGCGGTGCGGCGAAGGCAGCAGGGTTTTTCCTGATTTTTTACAGCTACAAATAAAGCTGAAAATAAGATGATAGAAATCGGCGATATTATCATAGTTCTTCTGTGGCTTTTATGATACGATTCTGGTATGACAAGGAAGCAGCAGATAGGCATCAGAAAGCAGGAGGCGCAGGGGAATGTATTTCAGATATGGCAGTACGGAAGTAGAATATTTAAAAAGCAGGGATAAAATTTTGGCTGAAGTCATAGAGCGGGTGGGGCATATTGAGCGCAAAACGGATCCGGATTTATTTTCGTCGGTGGTACATCATATCATTGGTCAGCAGATATCGACGAAAGCCCAGGAGACCGTCTGGAAGCGGATGGAGGAACAGCTTGGTACGATTAATGCTTCAGCCGTTGCCGCTACGTCTGTTGCTGAATTACAGTCTTTGGGAATGACATTCAGAAAAGCAGAGTATATCAAAGACTTTGCCTGCAAAGTCCAGACTGGTACATTTGATTTGGATAGAATTTCTGAGTTATCTGATGCAGATGCCGTGAAAGAATTGTCTTCCCTGAAGGGCGTGGGTGTTTGGACAGCGGAGATGATTTTGCTGTTTTGCCTGCAGCGCCCGGATATTTTCAGCTTTGATGATTTAGCCATACAGCGGGGGCTGAGGATGGTCTATCATCACAGAAAGATTACGAGAAAATTGTTTGAAAAATACCGCAGGCGCTACAGCCCGTACTGCAGCGTTGCCAGTCTGTATCTTTGGGCTGCGGCAGGAGGGGCGGTGCCGGAATTGAAGGATTATGCGCCGAAAAGGAAGAAGCCCCGGAAGGTGGAAGCAGTATTGTAGGAGATCGAAGTATGATTGCAGAAGAGAGGAAGACAACATACCGATTGCTTTATCATTATACAGCTTAAGCTGCAAGACGGGTAATTCCTTATTGGCTGTAAGGGATATGAACCATAAATATATTGTAGCAGAAAATAGAAACAGTATTCTTAGAAGATGAAAGCATTATTTTAAGAGGAGGGATCCAGATGCAGTATATCAGTCATTATCAGTCTCCTTTGGGAGATATTTTGCTGGCAGCGGATGAAATCGGACTGACCGGGTTATGGTTCCAGGGACAGAAATACTTTGCCCTTTACCTGGATCAGGAACATGAGGAAAAGGAAGTGCCTGTTTTGGAACAGACGAAGAAATGGCTGGATGTTTATTTTTCCGGCAGAGAGCCGGATTTTACAGTGCCGTTTCATTTCATCGGCACAGATTTTCAAAATCAGGTATGGGAAATCCTGGCTGCTATTCCCTATGGGCAGACCACGACTTATGGGGAAATCGCGAAGCAGCTGGCTGCAAAACGGGGGTTAAAGCGTATGTCTGCACAGGCGGTAGGCGGAGCTGTGGGACATAATGAGATTTCGATTTTGGTTCCCTGCCACCGGGTTGTGGGGGCAAACGGCAGTTTGACGGGGTATGCTGGGGGGATTGATAAAAAGGTGGCGCTTCTCAAGCTGGAAGGGGCTTATAAAGAGGAGTATTTTGTTCCGAAGCATAGTACAGCGCCGTAAGTTCCCCTGTAGGCATTCAAATCCATATTTAACGCTGGTGATTTTGGGCTGCTATTTGATAGGGACGAAGACTTAAAATGGAATATGGAGGAGTGCGGATAGAATATAGGCAATTTTAAAAGCAATAAGTATGGAACGTCTTTCTTGGCGTTCCTTTTTAATTCCTGCGAAGGAGAAGGCAGATCTGTAAAAAAGATAGAAAAGAGAAGTGGAAATTTTGAGGTTTTGTAAAAGTGAGAAATTTTCAGCGGAAGAAATTCCCTGGTTTCCCCCGGTTGAGTTTTTGAAAAAATTAGCACTCACCTCTTGACAGTGCTAACACCCAGTGTTATAGTATCCCTAGAACAAAGAAAACCAGGCAGAACCGCCCACCCATGCAGTTCTGCAGCAGACAGAATAGATAGAACGGAGGGATTCTATGAATATCAGCAAATTCACACAGAAATCACTTCAGGCTGTTCAGGATCTGGAAAAGACCGCTTACGAGTTCGGCAACCAGGAGATCGAACAGGAACATTTACTATACAACCTTCTGCACCAGGAGGACAGCCTGATCCTAAAACTCATTGAGAAAATGGAAATCCAGAAGGAGCATTTCCTCAACACCGTAGAGCAGGCATTAAACACCAGAACCAAAGTATCCGGCGGGCAGCCCTACATCGGGCAGCACCTGAACAAAGCGCTGGTAAGCGCAGAAGATGAGGCAAAGGCAATGGGAGATGAATACGTCTCCGTGGAGCATCTGTTTCTTTCCATGCTCCGCAGCCCCAGCCCTTCTCTGAAAAAAATCTGGCAGGAATACGGCATCACCAGAGAACGTTTCCTCCAGGCATTGAGCACAGTCAGAGGAAACCAGAGAGTCACCACAGACAACCCGGAAGTGACCTATGATACCCTGAATAAATACGGTCAGGATCTGGTAGAAAAAGCCAGAGAGCAGAAGCTGGATCCTGTCATCGGCAGGGATGCGGAAATCCGCAACGTGATCCGTATTCTCTCCAGAAAGACCAAGAACAATCCGGTTCTCATCGGCGAGCCCGGCGTG
>DWVZ01000201.1 GCA_019119975.1 Candidatus Blautia merdavium
AGAGAAAATGATTTTACCCAGGGAGGTATCCTGGGAAAACTGTTAAGATTTATGATTCCCGTGCTGGGAGCATTGATCCTTCAGGCAATGTACGGCGCCGTGGATATTCTGGTGGTAGGATGGTTCGGTACGACGGCAGGCATATCCGGGGTGTCTACAGGAAGCAATATCATCAACCTGGTCACCTTTACCGTAACAGGACTGTCCATGGGGATTACCGTACTGATCGGCAAATATCTGGGAGAGAGAAGGGAAGAGAGAGTCGGGAAAGTCATCGGAGGCGCCATCTGCTTCTTCGCAGTATTATCCGTATTTCTGGCGGCAGGACTTCTGATCTTCGCAAGACCTCTTGCTGTCCTGATGCAGGCACCGGAGGAAGCACTGGATCTGACGGTCACTTATGTCAGAATCTGCGGCGGAGGTATTTTCTTTATTGTGGCTTACAATATCATCAGCAGTATATTCCGGGGACTGGGTAATTCCAGGCTGCCGCTGATCTTCGTGGCGATTGCATGTGCGGTGAATATTGTAGGAGATTTGTTCTTTGTGGCAGTCCTTCATATGAATGTGGCAGGAGCGGCGCTTGCTACCGTGCTGGCGCAGGCAGTGAGCGTGGTGCTGTCTCTGGTGATCATACGCCGGGAGAAGCTGCCTTTTACCATGAAAAAGGAGGATATCAGCTTTAACCGGGAAATCGGTAATTTCGTCAGGGTGGGGATTCCCATTGCCTTTCAGGAGATTCTGACGCAGCTGTCATTTCTTGCTCTGTGTGCGTTTATTAACCGTCTGGGACTGGAGGCGTCTTCCGGATACGGAGTCGCCAATAAGATTGTCAGCTTCGTCATGCTGATCCCCAGTGCGCTGATGCAGTCCATGTCTGCCTTTGTAGCGCAGAATGTGGGCGCAGGCAAGGAGGACCGGGCAAAGCGGGTACTGGGAATCGGAATGGGCATTGGCTGCGTGATCGGTATTTTTATCGCTGGATTTACTTTTCTGCGGGGAGACATCCCGGCGGCTGTCTTTACCAGTGATCCCGCGGTTATCGAGCGGGCTGCCCAGTATCTGAGAGGCTTTGCCCCGGAGGCAGTGGTGACCTGCGTCCTTTTCAGCTTCATCGGGTATTTCAACGGACACAGCCAGACCTTGTTTGTGATGATCCAGGGTCTTGCCCAGACCTTCCTGGTAAGGCTTCCGGTCTCTTATTTTATGAGCATCCAGGAAAATGCCAGTCTGACCTGGATCGGAATCGCAGCGCCCAGCGCGACAGTATTTGGAATTGTATTAAATATTGGATTCTTCTGCTGGTATACACGTAGGAAACTCCCGGCAGCTGTGATATAATCGGTAAAAATCAGTATCTCCTGGAAAAGAAAAAGCCCTGGGGGATTACGCCAAAGGAGGAAGAAGCATATGGAGCTGCAATTTTTAGAAAATGAATTCTGGTACGGGGCATGTGTCAAGTACGGAGTCCGGATGCCGATCGACGGGCAGGCGCAGGAAAAACTGGATTTTACCACCAATCGGACCCCTAATCAGGCAATGCCGCTGCTGGTTTCCAGCAAGGGAAGATATATCTGGAGAGAAACCGGATTCTGCGCACAATTCGACCGGGGCGTCATCAGGATCCCGGAGGATTGTCTGGTAAAGCAGCCGGGCGGGAACCTGCGGGAGGCGTATCTGGGCGCTATGAAAGAGCACTTTCCCTTTACAGGAAAAATGCCTGCAAGGGAATTATTCGAGAAGATCATCTACAATTCCTGGATCGAACTGACCTTTTTCCAAAGCGAGCAGGCGATCCTGGAATATGCGGAGAAAATCCTGAGTTCCGGTATGCCTGCAGGCGTGCTGATGATCGATGACGGCTGGTCAGAGTCTTACGGGGACTGGAGATTCCACAGCGGGAAATTTCCCCATCCGGAGGAAATGCTGAGGAAGCTGCACGATATGGGCTTTCAGGTGATGCTGTGGGTTTCCCCTTACATTACCCCGGATACCGTGAAATTTCGGGAGGCAGAAAAGCTGGGGATCCTGATCAGAGACCGGGAGGGAGAGACCTACATTGCCAGATGGTGGAACGGCTGTTCCGCAGTGCTGGATCTGTCCAATCCGGAAGCCGGAAAGTGGCTGAAGTCCCAGTTTGACCAGCTGACAGCCATGGGAGTGGACGGATTTAAATTCGATGGCGGCGACAGCGTATACTATAGAGAAGACAATCAGACCTTCGGGCAGGTGAGTCCGGACGAGCAGTGCCGGCTTTGGAGTGTATTTGCCGAGCAGTATCCTTTCAATGAGCTCCGCGCCAGTGTCAAGACAGGAGGACGCCCCCTGTTCCAGAGACTTTGCGACAAAGCCCATTCCTGGGGAGATTCCGGCGCGGCATCCCTGCTTCCGGATACCCTTCTGCAGGGAATCACCGGGTACCCCTATGGCTGTCCGGATATGATCGGCGGAGGCGAATACCTGAACTTCCAGGAAATGTCCCAGTCCCGGCTGGACGGAGAGCTTTTTGTCCGCCATGCAGAAATTGCCAGCCTGCTTCCTGCTATGCAGTTTTCGGCAGCACCATACCGGGTGCTTTCAAAGGAAGACTTTGGGGCAGTTATGAGGAGCGTTCAGGTGAGGGAACAATACCTTCCATATATTATGGAGGAACTGGAAAAGACCCGTGTGACAGGAGAGCCTCTGGTGCGGTATCTGTCTTATGAATTCCCTGAAGAGCCGGTGGAGAGGATTACCGATGCTTTCATGCTGGGCAGCAGATATCTGGTGGCTCCGGTGTGTAAAAAAGGAGAAAAGGGAAGGGAAGTATATGTGCCGAAAGGAACCTGGAAAAGAGACGGACAGCAGATAGAATCACAGGGATCCTGGATCTTCTTCCAGTCTGTCAGGGGAATTCCGGTGATCCTGGAACGGGCTTGAGTAGGAAGGAGAAACGGGAAAAGAGACAAATAACCCTTGTGTTTTTTCCACTTTTGTGGTAAATTCAAGACTTGTAGCAAAAGGCTTTGTCATTAAAGGAGTTTACCATGATCATACACGTTTTGGAACACGCGCTGACGGACACAATAAAATTGATCCCTTTTCTGTTCCTGACCTATTGTCTTATGGAATATCTGGAGCATAAGACCCAGGAGCATTCAACAAAACTGATAAAAAAAGCCGGAAAGCTGGGACCCTTCATCGGCAGTGTGGCGGGCATCTTTCCCCAGTGCGGATTCTCAGCAGCAGCCTCCAGCCTCTATGCCGGCGGCGTGGTCTCTGTGGGAACACTCATTGCCATTTTTCTTTCTACATCCGATGAGATGCTTCCGATCTTTATTTTCGAATCGGTGGAGGCAGGGCTGATCCTGAAGATCCTGGGAGTGAAGATCCTGCTCAGTACGGTTACAGGAATCCTGATCGATATCCTCTGGAGGGCAGGAAGCAGAAAGAGAAGGGAGCACGAGGCACACCGGCATATTCACAGAGAGCATCATGAGAAGGATATCCATGATCTGTGTGAACATGAACACTGCCGCTGCGAAGAAGGAAGCATCCTGAAGTCTGCATTTCTCCATACCCTGCAGATTACGGTCTTTATTTTCGCGGTTACTTTGGTGATCACCTTTCTGGTGGAAACTGTGGGGGAAGACGCCATTGCTTCTCTGACAAGCAGCCAGCCGGTTCTGGGAGTACTTCTGGCAGGTGTGGTGGGGCTGATCCCCAACTGCGCTGCCTCCGTGATCACCACGCAGATGTATTTAAGCGGAATCCTGGGACTGGGACAGATGATGGCGGGATCCCTTGCAGGTACAGGTGTAGGACTTTTGGTCTTATTCAGGACCAACAAAGGAATCAGGGAGAACCTGGGAATTCTCGGGATCCTGTATGGATCAGGGGTATTCTGGGGAATCCTTATAGAAATACTGGGAATTACCTTATAAGAGACAAAAATACGGACAGAAAAAGGGCTGACGCAGGATGCGAAAGCCCTTTTTGCGTAAAGGGCGTTGAATTTTCTTCGGGTATCGTTTAAACTAAAGACAGAGAATGCAAAAGCAGAAAGGACACGTGAAATGAAGCTGGAAGATTTAAAAGGAAAGATAGAGATTGATGTAGAAGGCAGTTTGGCAAGATTTGCAGGTATGGAATCTATGTATATCAAATTTTTAAAGAAGCTGCCGGAAGACGAGAATTACCAAAAGCTGAAGGAGGCAGTTGACGGGCAGGACAATGAGGAAATAGAAGTTTCTGCCCATACCCTGAAGGGGATCAGCGGAAATCTGGGACTGACCGGGATTTATGATAAGAGTTCCCGGATCGTTTCTGCCGTAAGAGAGCACCGGGAGCAGGAAATCCCGGGACTTATGGAAGAACTGTCAGCAGAAATGGAAAAAGCATGTGAGCTTATCCGCGCGCTTTGACCAGAAAAGCTGTCCAGAGAGAGGCAGAAAGGAAAGAGCAGAAGATGAGAAACATCATATTGATTGTAGACGATATTGAAATGAACAGAGCGATCCTCAGTCACGCATTTAAAAAAGACAGCGATGAGAAACTGGAAGCGGAAAATAGAAAAGACAGCTATGAGATACTGGAAGCCGAAAACGGACAGGAAGCACTGGAGCTGATCAAAGAAAAAGAGAAAGAAATCGCAGCGATCCTGCTGGACGTGGTCATGCCGGTAATGGACGGATTCGGGCTGCTCCAGTACATGAAGGAAAATCAGCTGGGACAGGAGATCCCTGTTTTCCTGATCACTGCAGATGCCTCGCCGGAAAATATGCAGAAAGGATTTGATTACGGGGTCAAGGATATTATCCAGAAACCTTTTGTGCCCCACTTTATCCGCCAAAGAATCAACGGTGTGATCGAGCTTTATACGACACAGGAACGCCTGAAGGAAACGGTGGAGCATCAGGCAGCTATCATAGAGGCCAAGGTGGAAGAGGTATCCAAAGTCAGCAGAAGCGTTATCGAGATCCTTGCCCTTGCCATTGAGTTCAGGAGCGGGGAGACCGGACTTCATGTACAGAACATCCATGATCTGACGAAGAGCCTTCTGAAAAGGCTGCGGGAGAAAAAATTTCCGGACTGCAGTTTTACCGATGAGGAGATTGAACTGATCGCGACTGCGTCTATGCTGCATGATGTAGGCAAGATCGCGGTTCCGGATCATATCCTGAACAAACCAGGCAGGCTGACAGCTGAGGAATTCCAGATCATGAAGCAGCATTCCCTGACCGGAGCGCAGATGCTGGAGAGAATGACAGGTATCCAGGAAAATCCAGTGTTTTCGTATGCTTATGATATCTGCCGCCATCATCACGAGAGGTGGGACGGCTCCGGCTATCCGGACGGATTAAAGGGGAATGAGAACAGCATCAGCGCTCAGGTGGTGGCGCTTGCAGATGTCTTTGACGCACTGACCCATAAGAGATGCTACAAGCCTGCATTTTCAAAGGAAGAGGCGGTCAGGATGATCGTCAACGGTGAGTGCGGTGCGTTCAACCCGCTCCTTATTGAAGCATTCCTGGATATCCAGGAACAGATCTAATGGAAGTTGAGTGATAGTATGAAAGAAGATTACAGGAAAGAATTACAAAAGTTTAAGGAACGGTTCGGTTTCGTGCTGAAAAGTACGGGAACCTGTGTTTTCGAGGTGGAACTAGAACGCAGACACTATACCTTTTTTGAAAATTCGGACGAAATCTTCGGGAAGACAGGGGAAGAAATTTTAAGGGACCTCGGAGAGATGGAGAAGATACAGGGCAGCCGCCGGTTCGATGCTATAACGGACTCTTTTTTCCATTTCAAAGACAGGGAGTATGTAGAAAGGGCAGAGCAGGAGGTGAAGAAAGGAAATGCGTTTTCCTACCAGGCGCGTATGAAGCATAAGAACGGCTCCTATGCCTGGTGTAAGATTGAAGTTTTTCCTGTTGAAGAGGAGGGCATCCCCGTGCGCATGATCGGGGTGATCACCAATATTAACAGCCTTAAGAGGGAAAATCTGAAGTTAAGGGAGAAAATCTATTTTGATAATTTCCTGAGGATCTACACCAAGGAGTACTCCTTGGAGATGATCGAAAAGACACTGGAGACCATGTCCTTCCAGCTCCATGCGCTGATCATCATGGATATGGACAACTTTAAAGAGGTCAACGACACTTACGGACATTCGGAGGGAGACCGGGTGCTCCTGGAGACTGCAGCTCAGCTGAAGGAGAAGTTCAGGACTACGGATATCGTAGGAAGATTCGGCGGGGATGAGTTTATTATCCTGATGTGCGGCATCCCGGATACAGAATGCGTCAGGAAAAAGCTGGAGGGGATTCTCCATGAAAGCCGGCTGAAGCACGGCGTGACCAAAAGCGCCGGAGTAGCGGTATTTCCGGAAGACGGGGTCAGTCTGGACCAGCTGTTTGTCCGGGCAGACAAAGCCCTTTACGCGGCAAAGAAAGTGAAGAATACTTATTGCTTTTACAGCGATATAAAAGAATAATAGAAACAGCAGAAATAACAGAAATAACGGAAAACCGGCTGTCTGATATAAAATCAGACAACCGGTTTTCTTACGGCATTATCCTGGAAGCGGAAGTAATCCGGGCGGTGGCGGGACTGGGTAAATTCAAACATGACGCCATCGCTGTTGTAGGTATGGCTGCTTACGACTGCCATACAGTTGTAGTCATTGACATCCAATTCTAAATATTTCTCATCGATCTGCGTGATCTTCTCTACTGTCATGACCCTTTGGCTGTTGACAATGGTCATGTGCAGGGTATGTTCCAGATATTCGTAGATAGAATCCTCCGCGATCTCCACGGTAAGACCAGGAGTCGCGCTCTTTAAAAAATAATTGTGATTGAGGATCAAAGGTTTTCCGTCTAAATAGTGAAGTCTCTGAATATAATATATTTCTGAACCGGGGGGAAATCCGGTCCTTAAAAAAATTTTTTCATCTGCGGTCAGCTCCATGAACTGAAGCACCCGGGTCTTTCCGGAGCGGTGATTCCTTATGGAGGATTCTTTGAAGGATTCGATGCCGCCGATGGTGTACGCCGCCTGGTTTACCGGACGGAAAATATTGCGGACTCCCTTGCCCTGCATGGTCTGTACATAGCCGTCTGTCACCAGCCTGCTGACCGCCCGGCGGATGGTATTCCGGGAACAGCCGTAAGTGAGGACCAGGGCATGTTCGGAAGGGAGAAACTGCTGATAGGAAAATTCCCCGGTTTCAATTTTGTCTTTCAGGTCTTTATAGATCAATTCATATTTGCTTTTGGGCAATTATATCACTTCCTGTCTTGTTTAAACATCTTTAATTTTATTATAAATGGAAAAGAAAAAAAGTCAAGAAAAACTGTTGACATGTTTAAACAAGTGCGTTATTATAGACTTGTTCAAACAAGTTCGTGAGAGATAGAAGGAGGTACGGACATGGCAAAGTATACAGAGGAGGTAAAGGAACTGCTTACCCTGGTAGGAGGGAAAGAAAACATCGTGGCAGTTTCCCACTGTATGACGAGAATGAGATTCGTTCTCGCAGATGAAAAAAATGCAAAGACAAAAGAGATCGAAAAGATCAAATGTGTAAAGGGGACATTTACACAGGCAGGACAGTATCAGGTCATTATCGGAAATGATGTGTCCACATTCTACAATGAGTTCACCGCTTACGCGGGCATCGAAGGCGTCAGCAAGGAAGCTGCCAAACAGGCGGCTAAGACCAATCAGAACTGGATCCAGAAGCTGATGAGCAACTTAGGCGAGATCTTTGCCCCCATCATTCCGGCTCTGATCTGCGGAGGTCTTGTACTGGGCTTTCGAAACGTCATCGACGGAATCAACTTTTTTGAAAACGGAACAAAAACCTTGATCGAGATTTACCAGTTCTGGGCTGGTGTGGACAGCTTTCTGTGGCTGATCGGTGAAGCCGTCTTCTGGCTGCTGCCGGTAGGCATTGTCTGGTCCATTACCAAGAAGATGGGAACCACACAGATTTTAGGTATTATCCTTGGTCTGACCCTGGTATCTTCCCAGCTGCTCAATGGTTTCAATGTGGCTACAACACCGGCAGATGAGATACCTTTCTGGGATTTCGGATTTGCCCATGTGGAGATGATTGGTTATCAGGGACAGGTAATCGCCGCCATGATGGCAGGCTTTGTACTGGTATACCTGGAGAAATTTTTCCGAAAGATATGCCCGGCGGTAGTCAGTATGATCGTGGTGCCTTTCTGTTCTCTGGTTCCGGCAGTCTTTATCGCTCATATGATAGTGGGACCCATTGGCTGGACTATCGGAAACGCCATCGGCGATGTAGTATATGCCGGACTGACATCCAATATCCGCTTTGTATTCGCAGGAGTCTTCGGTCTGCTGTATGCGCCGATCGTTATGACCGGTCTGCATCATATGACCAATGCCATTGACTCTCAGCTGATCGCAGGTCCGGCTAAGAGCACGATCCTGTGGCCCATGATCGCGCTGAGCAATATCGCGCAGGGCTCCAGCGTCCTGGCAATGAGTATCTTACAGAAGAAAAACGAAAGAGCGCAGCAGGTCAATGTTCCTGCATGTATCTCCTGTTACCTGGGCGTAACAGAACCAGCGCTTTTCGGTGTCAACTTAAAATATGGATTTCCGCTGGTATGCGGTATGATCGGCTCCGCATGTGCAGCCATTATCTCTGTAGGCTTCGGCGTACAGGCGCTGAGCATCGGTGTAGGCGGTCTGCCGGGAATCCTTTCTATCAAAGCAGAATTTTATGTATACTTCCTGCTGGCTATGGCAGTAGCCATTGTGATTCCGTTTGTTCTTACAACCATTGTGGGCAGGAGAAAACTTTCAAAAGCAGAGCTTTTAGGTGAGGAAGCAGAAGAGGCATCTGCGGAAGAAACTGCTGAGGGCGCGCAGGAAACAGCACCGGCAGAAGAATTTCATGAATTACACGCAGGGCTTACCGGAAAGGTGATCCCGCTGGACGATGTGCCGGATGACGTATTCTCCCAGCATGTGATGGGAGACGGTGTTGCCATTGAACCGGAAAACGACACCGTCTGCGCGCCGGCAGACGCAACCGTAGGTGTCGTCATGGCTGATACAGGACATGCCTGCGGACTGGTATTTTACAATGAGATGGAACTGCTGATCCATGTAGGCGTGGATACCGTAGATATGAACGGAGACGGATTTGAACTTCTGGTAAAAGAGGGAGAGCATGTAAAGGCAGGACAGCCGCTGATCCGCTTTGACAAACAGAAGATCAAGGCAGCAGGACATCCGACTGTGACCGTATTTATTGTGACAGAAGAAGGCAAGGCACAGAATATCCAGTATCTGACCGGTATGCAGGCAGAGGCAGGAAAGACACCGATCATTCAGTTTGAGTAAAAAAGGAGGGGGCAGAAGCCCCCTTCCTGACCATCATAGGAGGATGAATACCATGGCAGACTTTAAAAAAAGTGTAGTATATCAGATTTATCCCAAATCATTTTATGACACCAACGGAGACGGGACAGGAGATTTAAGAGGAATTATTGAAAAGCTGGATTATATCAAAGAATTGGGGGCAGATTATATCTGGATGACACCTTTCTTCGTATCCCCTCAGAAGGACAACGGCTATGACGTGGAAGATTACTATAACATTGATCCCCGTTACGGCACCATGGAGGACTTTGAAGAGCTCTCCAGGGAGGCGGAGAAAAGAGGCATCCGCCTGATGCTGGATATGGTGTTTAACCATACCTCCGACAGAAATATCTGGTTCCAGAAAGCATTGGAAGGAGATCCCAAATATAAGGATTTCTATATCTTCAAGAAAGGACAGGCGCCGGGAGTGCCGCCTACCAACTGGGAGAGTAAATTCGGGGGAAATGCCTGGAAATATGTGGAGAAGTTTGATGAATATTATCTGCATCTCTTTGACGTATCCCAGCCGGACCTGAACTGGGACAATGAGGAAGTAAGAAAAGAGATCCAGAAAGTAGTGAAATTCTGGATGGGAAAAGGCGTGAAAGGCTTCCGCTTCGACGTAGTCAACCTGATCAGCAAGGATCGGTTCGAGGATGATTATGAAGGCGACGGACGAAGATTCTACACCGATGGCCCCAATATCCATAAATATCTGAGAGAATTAAATGAGACGACCTTTGGGACCGACGCAGAGATCATCACAGTGGGAGAGATGTCCAGCACCTCCATGGAAAACTGCTATCAATATGCCAATGAGGACGGAAAAGAGCTGTCTATGGTATTCAGCTTCCACCACCTGAAAGTTGACTTTATGGGAAATGAGAAATGGGTTATGGTGCCCTTTGATTTCCAGAAGCTGAAACATATCCTCTTTGACTGGCAGACGCATATGGCAGAGCACCATGCATGGAACGCCGTATTCTGGTGCAACCATGACCAGCCCAGAGTCGTATCCCGGTTCGGCAATACAGAGAAGTACTGGAAAGAATCAGCAAAAATGCTGGGAACCGTGATCCACTGTCTGCGGGGTACACCGTATATCTATCAGGGTGAAGAGCTGGGTATGACCAATGCGGGCTTTACAGATATTTCCCAGTATAAGGATGTAGAGAGCCTGAATCATTTCCGAATCCTGCAGGAAAAGGGACTGACAGCAGAAAACGCATATCAGATCCTTCAGATCCATTCCAGAGACAACAGCCGTACCCCCATGCAGTGGACTGCAGGAGAAAACGGCGGATTTACCCAAGGGACTCCGTGGATTCAGGTTAATGAGAACTGCTCTTACATTAACGCAGAGGCAGAGCAAAAGGATCCGGACTCCATCTTCCAGTATTACAAAAAGCTGGTGCAGCTGAGAAAAGAATACGATGTGATCGCTTACGGCGATGTGCAGCCTCTTGACGAGAAGCATCCGACGGTTTTCGCATACAAAAGGACCTACCAGGATGAGAGCCTTTTGGTGGTCAGCAACTTCTATGGGACAGAAACCCAGTGGAACTGCGGTATGGATCTGGAAGGCTGGAAATGTATACTGAGCAATTATCAAGAAAATTCTCTTGAATCCTCAAAAATACTGTTAAAACCCTATGAAACTATGGTATTATATAAACACGAATTATAATTCAGAAAAGGAGAATCGCTATGAAAACATTTAACTACACAATCCAGGACGCTTTAGGAATCCATGCAAGACCGGCAGGAGTGCTGGTAAAGGAAGTAAAGAAATTTGAGTCCAAGATCACGATCGAAGGAAACGGCAAATCCGCAGACGCAGGAAAGCTCCTTGCAGTGATGGGAATGGGAATCAAGCAGGGCACAGAGATCACTGTGAAAGCAGAAGGCGCTGACGAAGACGCTGCCATTGCCGCAATGGAAGAATTCTTCAAAGCAAATTTATAATTCAGGATAAGAACCGGAAAGGAGAGCGCTAGATGAGGAGATATGCAGGCAAATCCATTTTAAAAGGGATTGCGATAGGAAAGATTCTGTTTTATTCAAAAGGCGAGCAGCTGGTGCAGCGCAGGAGCGTTGACAATGTCGAAGCGGAACTGGAACGCTTTGAAACAGCAAAAAACACCGCTGCCCAGCAGCTGCATATGCTTTATGAAAAAGCGCTGAAAGAAGTTGGCGAAGTCAATGCGGCGATCTTTGAAGTGCATTCCATGATGCTGGAAGACGACGATTTCAATGATTCCATCAAGAATATGATCGAGTCACAGAAGATCAATGCCGAATACGCAGTGGCAGCCACAGGAGATAACTTTGCGAAGATGTTCGCAGAGATGGATGATGAGTATTTCCAGGCGCGTTCCGCAGATATCAAGGATATTGCTGAGAGAGTGGTAGGGATCCTTCACGGAAGCCAGAACAGCGGGGATCTGGGTGAGGAACCGGTGATCCTGGCTGCCAAGGACCTGGCGCCCAGTGAGACCGTACAGATGGACAAGTCCAAGCTTCTGGGCTTTGTCACAGAGCTGGGATCTGCCAATTCCCATACAGCCATCCTGGCGCGTACTATGAACATCCCGGCACTGATCGGCATTCAGGTCAGCGAAGAGCTGAACGGAAAGATGGCAGTCATCGACGGCGTGACCGGCGAACTGATCGTGGATCCGGATGCGGAAGTGCTGAAGGAATACGAGGCAAAGAAACAGGAAGAATTACGCCAGAGGGAGCTTCTTCAGGAATTAAAAGGAAAAGAAGATGTGACTCTGGATGGAAAGCATATCAAGCTGTTTGCCAATATCGGAAGTGTCGGCGATATGGCAAAGGTTCTTGCCAATGACGCTGGCGGCATCGGGCTTTTCAGAAGTGAATTCCTCTATCTGGAAAAGAATGATTATCCTTCTGAGGAAGAACAGTTCCAGGCATATAAGACTGCCGCAGAGACGATGGCAGGCAAGAAGGTGATCATCCGTACCCTGGATATCGGCGCGGACAAGCAGGTGGATTATTTCAATCTGGATAAGGAAGACAACCCGGCTATGGGATACCGGGCGATCCGCATCTGCCTGGACCGTCAGGAGATCTTCAAAACCCAGCTGAGAGCTCTATTAAGGGCAAGCGCATACGGAAATCTGGGAGTGATGTATCCCATGATCATTTCCGTGGACGAAGTACGTCAGATCAAGAAAATTGTGGAGGAACTGAAGAAGGAGTTTGATGACAGCGGCATTCCTTACGGAGACTTTGAGCAGGGTATCATGATCGAAACACCTGCGGCTGTCATGATCAGCGACCTTCTGGCAAAGGAAGTGGACTTTTTCAGTATCGGCACCAACGACCTGACTCAGTATACCCTTGCCATTGACAGGCAGAACGCGAAGCTGGACAATATCTATGACTCTCACCACGAAGCGATCCTGCGCATGATCCGCACCACAGTAGAAAATGGTCATAAGGAGAACTGCTGGGTAGGAATCTGCGGTGAGCTGGGAGCAGATACGACTTTAACAGAGACCTTCCTGAAGATGGGCGTGGACGAGCTTTCTGTATCGCCGTCCTGCGTACTTCCCATCAGGAAGATCATCCGTTCAACAAGAATTGCAGACTGATTTCTGATAAATGCTTTTGGACAGAAAAGGGCACAGGAATTGCCGAAAAGGCGTTCCGTGCCTTTTTCTTTGCCTAAAATCCAATGTTAAATCTATGTAAAAATATGTTAAATTTCGCTGCAGGTCCTTGCAGGATTCTGAAAGAAAAGGTATAAAGGTAAGAGAGAGGTAAAGGAAAAGTAAAATATTAGAAAATAACTGTGGAGGAGAAAAGTGAAAATTACAGATTTTTTCAGCCTTCTTGGAGGGCTGGCATTATTTCTTTATGGTATGCAGATGATGAGCGGTGGTCTGGAGGCGGCTGCCGGAAACAGAATGAAGCAGATTCTGGAAAAACTGACTGCCAACCGTTTTCTGGGAGTCCTGGTGGGAGCGGGCATTACCGCGGTGATCCAGTCTTCCTCAGCGACCACCGTCATGGTAGTAGGATTTGTAAACTCCGGCATGATGACCCTGCAGCAGGCAGTCTGGATCATCATGGGCGCCAATATCGGTACCACCATCACCGGACAGCTGATCGCCCTTGATATCGGCGCTCTGGCGCCGCTGTTTGCCTTTGTGGG
>DWVZ01000202.1 GCA_019119975.1 Candidatus Blautia merdavium
GTCACTTGCGAAAATGGAGGAATATTTTATGAAGTCAAGTATCCGAAACGAAATCAAGGCGCAGATCATCCGCGCCGGTTACACCATGCAGGAAGTCGTTGACCAGCTGCACGATGAATATGGCTGGAGCGACAGCGTATCCAATCTTTCTGGGAAATTGCAGCGGGAATCGCTGCGGTATCGGGAGGCCGTAGAACTGGCTGACGTGCTGGGATATGACATTGTCTGGCAGAAACGGAGGGATTGAGCATGGAAAAAGCACAGTACGCGATTATGCGATTTGCAAAATACAAGGGGCCTGAAATCGGCAATATCGAGGCCCATAACGAGCGCACAAAGGAAAAGTACGCCAGCAATCCCGATGTGGATACCAGCCGAAGCAAGTACAACTTCCATCTGGTCAAACCGCCCGGCAAGTACCGGGCGGAGTCAGAGAGGCAGATTGCTGCTGCCGGATGCCGTACCCGGAAAGACAGTATCCGTATGATCGAGACGCTGTTCACTGCCAGCCCGGAGTTCTTCAAGGGGAAGAAACGGGCGGAGATTCGCGTGTTTTTCGAGGAAGCTCTGCGCTTTCTGGAACAGCATCAATCCAAAGAGACAATTATATCTGCTGTGGTGCATATGGACGAGAAAACGCCCCATATGCACCTTTGCTTTGTCCCTCTGACTGAGGACGGCAGGCTCAGCGCCAAAGACATTATGGGCAATAAAAAGAAGCTGACCTGGTGGCAGGATGAGTTTTGGAAACACATGGTCAAGAAGTTCCCGGATTTGGAGCGTGGCGAGAGCGCCAGCCTGACCGGGCGCGACCATATCCCGCCCCGCGTATTTAAGGAGATGACCAGATTGACCAAACAGAAAAGCAAACTGGAAGATCTGCTCACTGGAATCAATCCCTTTAACGCCAAAAGCCGGGCGGAGGAAATCTGCAAGATTCTGGATACCTATATTCCCAGCGTAGAGAAGATGGACACGCTGCTGCGGAAATATGGCGTAGCCTTCACGAAAACAGCATCCGAAAGCAAAAAGCTGAAAACGAAAAATGCCGAACTGGAAGAATCCCTTGCATCGGCGCAGAAGGTCAGCACCCTAAAGCAGATCGAAGACCTCAAGCTGCGGCGCGACTATGACAGTGCTGTGGCTATTTTGGAGCAGATACCGGCAGAAGTATTGGATTTTTACAAACAGCCTCACAAAAAAGAAAGGGAAACTGCCTATGATCGATGAATGGAGCGGTTTTACAGACCTGCTGGCCAACCTGATTGAAAAGTATGTTTCGGAATTGGATGTTGAGAACTTGCCCGCACCGGCAGTATCGTTTGATAATCAGGATAGCGCAGCAAATAAAAAAGACTCTGAGTTCAATGCGGAAGCAGTTGAAAGCAAAATTGCTGCATGATATAATAAACGTGATATAAGCGTCCAAACAAGAGGATAGGTCTACTCCCTGTCCTCTTGGAACATAAAAACGGAGTCAGATGGGAGCGTGAACAAATGGCGGAAGATAAAATGAGACCAAATCAGGGCCAGGGTGAGATTGTAATTTATCAGGCGGAAGATGGACTTACAAAGGTAGAATGCCGGTTTGTGGACGAAACCGTTTGGCTGACACAGCAGCAGATGGCGGAACTGTTCCATACGTCCAGAAGCAACATTGTGGAGCATATCGGCCACATCTATGAAGAAGGCGAACTGGATGAGACTTCAACCTGTCGGAAATTCCGACAGGTTCGAATGGAGGGCAACCGGCAAGTAACCAGAGAGCTGCCTTTCTATAATCTGGACATGATCATTTCTTTGGGGTACAGGGTAAAATCCCTGATTGCCACCCAGTTTCGCCGGTGGGCCACGGAGCGCCTGAAAGAATATATGATCAAGGGCTTCACGATGGACGATGAACGCTTGAAAAATTTGGGCGGTGGCAACTATTGGCGCGAACTGCTGGAACGGATTCGGGACATTCGTTCTTCGGAAAAAGTGATGTATCGTCAGGTGTTGGACTTGTACGCCACCAGTGTGGACTATAACCCCAGAAGTGCGGAATCTGTTGCGTTTTTCAAAATGGTGCAGAACAAGCTTCATTATGCGGCGCATGGACATACGGCGGCGGAAGTGATCTATGAGCGGGCCGATGCAGATAAGCCGTTTATGGGACTTACCGCTTTTTCGGGCGACTTCCCCACGGCAAAAGATATTGGGATTGCCAAGAATTATTTGACAGAGGAAGAACTTCGGGTTCTGAATCAGATGGTATCCGGTTATTTTGATTTTGCCGAGGTGCAGGCCATCCGTCACCGGCCCATGTATATGAGCGATTATGTGGAGCAGCTAGATAACATTCTTCGGGCGACTGGGGAAGAAGTATTGACCCATGCAGGGAAAATCAGTCATGCACAGGCGATGGAAAAAGCGAAAGCAGAATATAAACGCTATCAGGCACAAACTCTTTCCCCTGTGGAGGAAGAATATCTGAAGACCATTAAGCAGCTGGGAAAAACGGCCAAGACAGAGGCGGAAAAGCAGGATGATTCTTCTGACCCAAGTTAAGAACGACCAATCCAATTTTTCGATTCGCACCACATGAGGAAGATTACGATGCAGAAAGAGAAGATAAAAGTTTACACTTATACCAGAGTTTCCACCGCTATGCAGGTAGACGGCTACTCGCTGGATGCGCAGAAGACCAAAATGAAAGCCTATGCCGACTACAATGATTATGAGATCGTCGGCGAATACGAGGACGCGGGAAAGTCCGGCAAGTCTATCGAAGGCCGGGCGCAATTCAGCCAGATGATGGAGGACATCCAATCCGGC
>DWVZ01000028.1 GCA_019119975.1 Candidatus Blautia merdavium
CACCGGGTCGTTCTCTCTCATCTGGACTATGACGGCCAGGGCAGTCTCTTGGAAGTCGGCTGTGGCTCCGGAGCACTGGCAATCCGTGCGGCTCTGACATGGCCAAAAGCAAAAGTGATCGGTGTTGATTACTGGGGCGCTGTGTACAATTACAGCAAAGCACTCTGCGAGAAGAATGCTGCCAGTGAGGGCGTGGCTTCCCGCTGTGTATTTCAGCACGGTGATGCAAAGCAGCTGGATTTTCCCGATGAGAGCTTTGATGTAGTCATCAGCAACTATGTCTATCACAATGTTATGGGTGCTGATATGCAGAAACTGCTACTGGAAAGCCTGCGGGTATTGAAAAAAGGCGGCGTCTTTGCACTCAACGATGATATGAAACCAAAGATGTACGGTGACATGGAAGATTTTGCGCAGAAACTGCGGGATATGGGGTATCAGGATGTTCGTCTCATTGATACTGCACAAGAGGCGTTCGGCTCACACCGCCGAGCAGCTATGATGATGCTGGGATCTTCCAGACTCCTGGTAGGCCGGAAATAATCTCACTATAAAGGAGGACTGGTTATGCAGAAATTAGGCGTTGTAGAAGATACCCTGTTTGTCCCTATGCTGGGCAGAATCTATGCCAGTGAGTATTGTCCGCAAATTTTATATGATAAAAAAGCATTGGAATTGAAAAAGAAGCTGCCTTCAGACTTGATTGAAAAGAATATGCAGAACCAGTATACTCTCTTGGCCTCTGCTTCCCGGTCTGCCAATATGGATCGGTTTATTCGGTCTTTTCTGGAACGCAGACCGGACGGTGTTATTGCCCAGCTGGGCTGTGGTCTGGAGACAACCTATCACCGATGTGATAACGGAAAGACACACTGGTATGCCGTAGATCTGCCTCATGTAATCGAATACCGGCGGGGACTTCTTCCCGAACCAGAGAGGGAATTATATATTTCAGGAGATGCCTTTGTGAAGGATTGGATCAAAAAAGTTCGCAATGATGTACTTGATGCTCCTATTCTTGTTACTGCAGGCGGGTTATTTCATTATTTTGAGGAACATAAGGTCATTGCCCTTCTGCGTATGATTGGGCAATTTGGAAATATGGAAGTTGTTTTTGATACGGTGAACAAAAGAGGCATGACCATGATGAAGAAAAAATATATGAAACAGGTCGGCCATGCCGATGCGCAGATGTTCTTTTATGTGGATGCAGCAAAAGAACTGGCAGCAAAGATCAGGGGTAATGCGAAGGTGATTGCGGAGGAACCTTATTATCGTTACATTCCTAAAAACGGCTTAAAGCTCTCCACAAAGGTCAGTATGGCGGTTTCTGATCAATTCAAAATGGTAAAGATGATACATCTAAAACTATAGCGAATATACTGCAATGTTAGACAGATAGAAATCTATTGTCGAATGGAGTATTTTTACTGTTAAAGAGTTTGAGAAGAAGCAAATAAGAAATATAATAAATGGTGGTTAGTGATTGCTAACCACCATTTATTATGAAAGAGAAGGTGATATCAATGGCGAAAAAAGAAAGCCAAGACGGCAAGTCAAAAAAAGGCCTGCCACGCCTCATGGAGCTGGCTATGACGCAGAAAGCACCCATGGTGGGAGGAATGATTCTTTCTGCTATGGCTACTATTGCGTCATTTCTGCCCTATCTGGCTATTTATTTTATCATTCAGGAAGTTGTAGGAGCCTACCCGGATTTCGGCGTTTTAGATGTGCCAAAAGTGCTGGGATATGGCGGGATGGCTCTTGGCGGAGTTTTATTGAATGTGCTACTTTACACTGCGTCCGTGGCGCTGTCGCACATTGCGGCCTATGGGACTCTGTATCAATGCAAAATCAACTATGTTTCCCACATTACAAAGCTCCCACTGGGCTACCATTTGAAGATGGGCAGCGGTAAGTTGCGGAAGGTCATGGATGACAACATTGAAAGCCTGGAAGGATTCATCGCCCACGACCTTCCCAACATGATTTCCGCTTTTATAGCGCCGGTGGTCATGTTGGTGCTGGTGTTCGCCGTTGATTGGCGATTTGGCCTGGCAACCTTTGTAGGAATTATCGTTTCGTTCCTGGTGTATGGGGCGACTTCCGGCGGCAACAAGACAAAGAAACTGATGGAGGACTACCAGACATCGCTGGAGGATATGAGTAATGCTTCCGTAGAGTACATAGCGGTAGAGGTGGAGTGGCAATCCCGCCACAGCCTCCGCCAGAATACGGACGCAGGAATACACCGCCGTCATCTGCATCGCGGAACGTTCATTGACACGCTTGCCCGAAGAGCTTCCTCCAAAGAAAAAGCTGTAGGCACTGCCTGTAGGACGGTTCTGGGGCTTATCCCTGGAACGGAAAAGCCCGGAAAAGAAACCCATCTCGAATCACCATCCTTTCTGAAAATAGACATAAGAAAAGCATCTACCTTTCGATAGATGCTCTTCGAAAATAGAATTGTTGTTTTTTCTGGCGCTCAGCCGTCCAGCAGCCAATCCACAAGGTTCAAGGACTTGATACCGTCATAAGAGACGTCTAGCCCCGGCTCAAGGGACAGCACGATCTTTTCGTAATTGTCCCGGATCTTTTGCAATGGGGCAAGCTCCCGTTTGCGGACATCCTCACTCTGCATGGATTCCGTCACCTGAATATAGAGTTTGTCGTCAGCCGTGGTGGCGATGAAATCCACTTCCTGATTGTCGATCTTCCCAATGGCCACATCATAGCCCCGGCGGAGCAGTTCAAAGTAGACCACATTCTCAATGGCGTGTCCGCTGTCCCGGTTGCGGAATCCCAGCAAGAAGTTCCGAAGCCCGATGTCCACGATATAGTACTTGCCCAGGGTGCGCAGGTATTCCTTGCCCTTGATGTCAAACCGCTTGATTTCATAAAAGAAGTAGCTTTCCAACAGTGCGGCGATATAGGCCTGCACCGTGTGGGTGCTGGGGGTTCCTCTGCGTTTACCATCCTCCAGGAGTCCTTCGTTCATCAGCGTGTTGCCAATAGAGGAAACTGAAACGCTGCTGCCAATGTTGTCCGCAAGGAACAGGACGATCTTACGCAGAAGCGCAGAGTCGGTGATCTGTCGCTGGCCGCGTCGTTTTTCCCGCTCCAGGATATCCCGCACCACCACGGTGGAGTAAATGCCTTCCAGAAGGCTCAGGGCTTTTTCCTGATCCAGTCCGATATCCGCGATCCCAGGCATCCCGCCAAAACGCATATAGGCGTCAAACACTTCCCGCAGGTCATAGCGTTCGCCGTTTTTATCAAACACTTGCCGGTGAGTTCCGCCCAAGGCGCTGATGGTTTCCCGAACTTCAAAGTTGTGGAAGTCCAGGAACTCTCGGAAAGAGAGCGGCAACATTTTGATCTCCACGCACCGACCGGAGAGATAGGTGGAATACTCGGAGGACAGCAGGTAGGCGTTGGAGCCGGTAATGTAGATGTCGCAGTCCAGATCCACCCGGAAGGAGTTGACCGCATCTTCCCAGGCGTCGATTCGCTGCAGCTCGTCAAAGAAGAGGTACATCCGCTTGCCCGGAATGGCTCGCTCCTTGACATAGTGGTACACCTCATCCGAGGTCATGCTCCGAAAATCGTGGGATTCAAAGTTCATCTCCACGATCTGTTCCTGCCCTATGCCGGTTTCCCGCAAATGCTGAATCATCAGCTTCAGTAGGCTGGATTTGCCGCAGCGGCGAATACCGGTGATGACCTTTACCGGTTCCGTGTCCTGGAAACCGATGAGTTTTTTCAAGTATCGATCCCGGTTCTTGAGTTCATGTGATTCTATCATGGCGCATTCCTCCTGTCGCTCCTATCATAGCACAAATTTTAGAAGAAATCAAATTTGTGCTATTAACAGCATAAACTTCCTGTTTTCGACAAAAAATGAACTGTCAGATAAACAACAGACCACGGCTGTCATAAACCGAAGCGCCTGAATCGTTCCCACAACGAATTGCACGATCAAGCCCCATAATGGTGGCGATTGCTCCATCTATTTTTTCTGTAGATTTTTCCTTGTCCGCCTTGATGTTGCCTGCCGGATTGGAACGGATGAAGATGTTGTCCATCATCCACCGCAGCACCGGGTGCCCGCCGTGGGCAAGTTTTCCCTCCAGCACCAGCTTCATCAGTTCTTTGGTCGGTGGGGACATATCCTTAAAAGAATACCTGTATTTACTGCATTTTCAGTGATTGTATGCTAAACTGTGATACATGGAATAATCGGTATTCTATAAACGGTCCATGTGGAGACGGTGTGTCAGTTATCCCGCAAAAGCGAGGAGACCTGAGAAACAGAAATGGATATTGTACGCGGCTAAGGCTTATGGTAGTATATGGGAAGGGAAACCAAAGCCGGGCGGCTTACCCTCTGATCTTATCGGAGGGGCAAACCCTCCAGACGAAAGAAAGGAGGG